>CAZHTW010000052.1:0-19154 GCA_964535865.1 uncultured Sandarakinorhabdus sp.
GCCCTGCAATCGGAAGTGAAGCAGCTGGTGGGCGAAATCGACAATATCGGCGTGCGCACCAACTTCAACGGCCAGAAGCTGCTGGATGGTTCGGCCAAATCGGTGCAACTGCAAACCGGCAGCCGCGCCGGCGAAACCGTGAGTTTCAGCCTGAATTCCACCCGGTCGCGCGATCTGGGCCTGGGCTCCAGCCCGGCGCTGTCGGCCACCGGCGCCTTTGAAGCCACGGCGGCCAATCTCACCACCAACCAGGCGCTGCGTGGCGGTGATCTGGTGATCAACGGCGTGTCGATCGGCTCCACACTCACCACCGATGACAATCTGTCGTCGGCCAACAAGTCGGCCTCGGCGCTGGCCAAGGCCGCCGCCATCAACCGCGCCACCGATCAGACCGGCGTTCGCGCCGTGGTGGGCAACACGGTGATGACCGGTTCGGCGATGACCGCCGGTGCCGCGACCGGCACGGTGACGATCAATGGCGTCACCACCGCCTCGATCACCACCACCGCCAACGCGTCGGACAGCCGCCGGCTGGTGCGCGATGCGATCAACGCCATTTCCGGGCAGACCGGCGTGCGCGCCATCGACACCGGCGACAACAACGGCGGTCTGCGGCTGGAAGCCGATGATGGCCGCAACATCGAACTGTCGCTCGACACGCTGACGGCGGCGCAAACCGGCCTGAAGGTGGGTGCGCAATCGGGTTCGTTCAGCCTGGAAAGCGTCAATGGCCGCCCGATCGAGATCGGCCAGTCCAGCTCGGCCACGGCGCGCATCAGCCGCTCCGGCCTGGCGGCGGGCAGCTTTGAACGCGGGGTTTCGGCGGTCAGCTCCGATGCCCGTGCCATTGCAACCAACGCCGCCGGCATCCGCACCCTGAACAATGGCGATGTGGCGATCAACGGGGTGGCCATCCGCGCCGCCACCGCCAGTGACGACACCTTCTCCTCCACCGTGGCGGATTCGTCCTCGCGCTCGGCCAGCGCCACCGCCATCGCGGCAGCGATCAACAGCCACAGTGCCCAGACCGGGGTGAAGGCCGTGGCCAATGATGTCACCTTGCGGTCGGACACCACCGCCACCACGCTGGGCGGCACCGCCGAAGTCATCATCAACGGCCAGACCATCGCCATCGATGGCCTGGTGACCAGCGACACGGCCCAGGCCCGCCGCGAGAAGGTGGCGGCCGCCATCAACAACTTCCAGGGCGTGACCGGCGTGACCGCGGCCGACAATGGCATCGGCGGCCTTGATCTCACCGCTGCCGATGGCCGCAACCTCAGCGTGGCCATCGCTGCCGGCGGCGCCACGGCCGCCGAACTGGGCCTGGCCGGCACCACGGTGAAGGGATCGGGGACGGCCTATACCATTGCGGCCACAGCCGCCGGTGCGGAAACCGCCTATGGCACAGTGCGGCTGGAATCGGCCACGGCCATCACGGTGCGGGCCGGCAGCCAGGCCTATGGCGCGGCGTCCAACTTCACGGCCCTGGGCTTTGAGGAAAATGACTATGGCGCCAAGGAAGGCGGCCTGCGCATTTCGGAAGTGGATGTCTCCACCATCGAAGGCGCGACGGCGGCGCTGGGCGCCATCGACGAGGCGCTGAACGGGGTGAACCTTGACCGGGCCAATATCGGTGCCGTGCAGAACCGGCTGGAAGCGGCGGTGAACAACCTGTCGTCCAACAGCACCAACCTGCAAGCCTCGCGCAGCCGCATCCAGGACACTGACTTCGCCCAGGAATCGACCAACCTGTCGAAGAACCAGGTGCTGGGCCAGGCCGCACAGGCCATGCTGGCGCGGGCCAACCAGTCGTCCCAGCAGGTCACCCAGCTGCTGCAGTAAGCCGAACCACCCAAGGGCAGGGCCGGAACGGGGCGGTGCCAGATCGGCGCCGCCCCCTTTTTTTGCGCACAGCCGTTGCCCCCGGCCCCCACCCTTGCTATCGCCGCCCCTTCCAGTGCGCGGAGCGGTGGCCGAGTGGTCGAAGGCGCACGCCTGGAAAGTGTGTATGGGTCAAAAGCTCATCGAGGGTTCGAATCCCTCCCGCTCCGCCAACTGGACTTTGCCGGTCTGAAAATAGCCCAAGAACTCAACTGCGTTCTGTCCTTGGGCTCCAGACAGGACCCTGCCGACAGGCGGACATGTGGCCCGTCGGCCAGCCGGGTCGAGACAGCGATGAGGGGTTTCCACCCTTGGGTGGATCGCCGGGGCCGGCGATATTTCCTCCGGTGAGGCCGGGTGAGTTCCAGCCTTTGATACAACGGTTTAGAACTATATTGTTGCGGTAAGCCGGGGGCGTCCTGCTTGGTGCGGGGCTTGCAGCATGCCAAGTCTGCAGAGTGGTGGTGTTGGCGTGAATTTACAGTCATGTGCATAAGCAGGCTGGTTTCCGTTGCATCCCACGGGGGCTTCGTTACCGTGTGGTGGGGAATTAAAAAGGGGCGGTCATGACCGGTCTGGGGGGCAATTTGGGGTTCGGCGGGCGGTTCGCAGCATTGGGCGTGGCGCTGATCCGGACCTTCGACAGGCTTGGGACCGATATGAATTCACTCGCGATGGCACGCAGGCGGTGATGGCGGGCCTTGATCAGCTTTACGTGGCGGCGCACGATAGCCACCGCTGGGTGCCCGTTGAACGTCGGAACATACTGGCGGGCGTGGCCGGGCAGGTGCGGGGGCTGCAATGAGGTTGCTTGGGATTTCTGTGCTGGCGCTGCTGGTTGCAGGGTGCGGAGGGGGAACGACCCAGTCCGGCAGCCCAGCAAGCGGCGGTTCGGTGGGGGGCGGCACGCCGACGCCGTCCGCACCGGCGAGTGTGTTTGCCCGGCCGGCGGCGGAAGCATTGACAGCCGCCGATGTGGAAGCCGTCATTGCGCGAACAGTCGCCGAGGCGCAGGCGCGCGGCCTGCCCGTGGTGGTGGCGGTGGTCGACCGGGTGGGCAATGTTCTGGCCGTCTATCGAATGACCGGCGCGCGGGCGATGGCGCGGGCGCGGCCTGGCGGCGCGGCGGGCAATCTGGATGTGCAGAATGTCGAGTTTCGGGCCGAGCTGGCGGCGATCGCCAAGGCGATTACCGGGGCCTATCTTTCCAGCAGCGGCAATGCGTTCTCGACACGAACGGCATCGATGATCGTGCAGGAGCATTTTCCGCCGAGCCCCAATACGCGCGGGCTGGAATCCGGTCCTCTGTTCGGGGTGCAGTTTTCCCAGCTGCCATGCTCGGATCTGAACACGCGCTTTGGCGTGGGGTCGCCCATGATCGGTCCGAAGCACTCGCCATTGGGGCTGGCCGCTGATGCCGGCGGCTTTCCGCTGTACAAGAACGGCGTGGTGGTCGGCGGCGTCGGGGTGATGGGCGACGGCGATTATGGCTTTGATCCGAACGTGATCGACGTCGATGCCGATGACGAGGAATTCATCGCCCTGGCCGGGACAACGGCATTTCCGGCGCCTGAGGCGGTGCGCGCCGAGCGGATATCGGTGGATGGCACCTTGCTGCGCTACAGCGATGCCAAGACCGATGGGCTGCGCGCCAACCCGTCGAGTGCGAGCACGTCGTTGCTGAGCACGGCGGGCGCCCTGGTGGCGGTGACAGGCTTTTCGCGCGGCGCGATTTTGGCCGGGACGCCCTATGGCGGCGAGGCCAGCGGGGTGCGGCCGGCGACGGCGGCGGAGTTCAACAATCCCGATGCCTTTGTGCTGAGCGATGGTGCGGGCAACAACCGCTATCCGGTCCGCGCCGCCACCGACGGGGCGGAAGTGGCCAGCCCGCTGACCGCGGCCGAAGTGCGCGCCGTGCTGGAAGAAGCCTTCAAGATCATGAGCCGGGCGCGGGCACAGATCCGGCGGCCGCTGGACAGTCGGGCCGAGGTTTCGATTTCGGTGGTGGATACGCGCGGCGTGGCGCTGGGGCTGGTGCGTTCGCCCGATGCGCCGATCTTCGGTATCGATGTGAGCCTGCAGAAGGCGCGATCGTCGGCGTTCTTTTCGGGATCGCGCGTGGCCGCCGAACTGGGGGCCGTAACGACGGCGATTGGCAACCCTGACGCCAATGTGCGCGACTTCGTGAGCCGGCTGACGTCATTCTTCGGGCCTGCGAATGGCGCCTTCGATGGGCGGTTTGCCGTTAGCAACCGGGCGCTGGGGCTGGTGGCGCGGCCCTATTTCCCTGACGGCGAAGTGGCACAGACGCCGGGGCCGCTGAGCCGGCCGATCAACTTTTTCTCGCCCTTTTCAAACGGGTTGCAATCGGCCCTGATCGTGCAGAATCTGGCTGCTGGGCTGGCCAACATCACCCTGCAGCGCTGCACATTCCTGCCCAACCATCCCGGCGGATCCAACCGGCTGGCCAATGGCTTGCAGATCTTCCCTGGTGCCGTGCCGATTTATCGGGGCAACACGCTGGTTGGTGCCATCGGGGTTTCTGGTGACGGTATCGACCAGGATGACATGGTGAGCTTTCTGGGCCTGAACAATGCCGGTCTGCGGGTGGGGGGCATCGGCCTGCCGCCTGCGAGTATCAGGTCTGACCAGATCGCGGTGCCGGTGCCAGGCGGCAACAGCGTGCGGCTGCGGTTTGCCGGATGCCCGTTTGCGCCCTTTGTCGATACGGCTGAGCAGAATGTCTGTCAGGCGCTTTAAGGCGCGAACCCATTGATTTGATTGGTATGATCTGATTCAGCTTCCGCATGGAGCGGCAGTCATGGCGCGCTGGCGAGCCGGGCCTGCGTTTGCGCCTGGGCGGCCATGCCGCTGGCGGAATAGATCTCGCTTGCTGCGCGGTGAAGATCGGTGGTGCGCCATGGGGATGCGAGGACCGTTTCAATCATGGTGCGCGCTTCGCTGACACGACCGCTGCCCAGCAAGGCACGGGCCAGCGCGATCTTGGCTTCACCAAAAGGGCGGGCCTGGTGATTTTTCTGCGCCAGTGTCAGCGCACAGGCCCAATCCCGTTTGGCCATGCAGTGATCGATGGCATGGCCATAGGTGGCTTCCGGGAATTGCCGGAGGCGGCGGGCCCAGAGTGCGGATGACTGGGCGTGGAGCCGCGCTGCGGTGGCCGTGTCGCCCTTCGCGGCGGCGATGCCGGCGAGGGCATCGATGAATTCCGGATGGCCCGTGCGGCGGATGATGTCGCGATAGAGGCTTTCGGCCTCGCTGATCTTGCCTTGCAGGGTGAGCACCTCGGCGATGTGTTCCTGGATCAGCCAGCGGCCGGGGAACAGCCTGTCGGCGTTGCGGAAATGGTCCATCGCGTCATCCAATTCGCCGCGGTCGAGCGCAACGATGCCGCGTTGCAGCTCGAAATAGGCGCGGGTTTGCGGGGTTGGCGAGCGATAGGCGCTCTCAGCCTGATCGAACCAGGCCAGCGCGCGATCCGGGTTGCCGGTTCTGGCGGCATGGATGGCGCGGCGGAAGCTGGCGGCATTTGGCACAAGGGCATCGGCCTGGTCGTACAGCGCCAGGGCCTGGCTGTACTGGCCGCGGTAGAAGGCGATGTCACCGCGCATGGCTGCGATCTCGGCGCGATCGCCGCGGTCGGGCGGGACCACATAGCGAGCGATTGCATCAAGTTGCTGTTCGGCACTGGCGAGGCGATGCATGGTGAACTCCAGACTGGCGCGCACCATATGCGGGCCGCTGCCGGTGACTGCGACCTTGAAGGCGTCGTCCAGCGCGCGTTCGGCGGCCGCATAATCATCGTAGGAGCCCGAAAGCTGGGCCTTTGCCAGATATTCGCTGGCGAGAATTTCGTGCATCAGCCATTGGTCCGGCGCGCTGGCCGCTGCGGCGCTGGCGTTGGCAACGGCAAGTTTGGCGCGTGCCATGGCAACGTCATAGGAGCGTGGCAGGCCATCTGTTGAATAAGGCGTGGCAGGCCATTGGTGCGGGGTCGGGCCTTCGGGCGCGGCCGTCAGCCGGTGGATGGACCAGAAGGCTGCCATGCCGAGCAGAACCACCAGCACCGATCGCAACAGAAATGACCGGCGGGCTGGTGGTCTTGAGGCAACAGCCATGCTTGCCGTCAGTTTGGCGTGGCGCAGATGGTCAGGCCGAGCCGGCCGAAATCATCGGCCAGCGCATTGGTCAGGATGGTCAAGGTGTTCGCGATTTCAGGGACCCATTTCGCAGTGGCGTCGATGGCCGGCGTGTCGTCGTTATAGCCATTCTTGCTGGGATTGCCCGATATCAGGGCGGTTGAAACGGCCGGCATGGCGGCGCGATCGACGCGAACATAGGCCGATGCTGGATCGGTGCGGAACTGGAAGTTGCTTCCGGCGCCATTGGCGGTCGGCGGATTGCCCAGCGGCGGCGCCAGGAACGGGAAACTGTCTGTCAACGGCTGATCGACCCCATTGGGGTTGACCGGCAGATTGGCGAAAACGGTTGCCGGATGCCGACGCAGATCGAGGAAAATCACCGCCAGCGTGATGTCGATGACCGGATCGAGATAGCGGCGTCCGTTGGGAAAGCCGGCGGGCTGCGTGAGATCGAGCCGGAGCAGATCGGGCACCACCAGATCGGCCACACTGCGGCCGGGAACCGCCGTTTGGGCGAGGCAGGCGGAGACGTTGAAGCTGGTCGGTGTTGGGGTGGGCGGAGGCACCGGCATGGGCGCAGGCGTGGGGCTGACGGCGACCGGCTCCGGTGCCTTGTCACCGCAACTGGCCAGCACGAAGGCGAGCGCCAATGCCGACGCCAATTTGAGCGCGGGGGCTATCTGGATCATGCCGGTCACCGCCTTATCCGCGCGGACGTGGCCCAGATATCGAGGGGTGTGCCGCGATCGATCAGGTTGCGGGGAATGGAGAGGATGATGAAGGTGGAGTTGAGCCTGGCAAACCGGTCGCGCTGGTTGTTGAACGACAGGTTGCCGGTGGCACGCGAATCCCGCAGGCCCTGGGGATCGAAGAAGAAGGGATCATCGAACACGCCAGCGCGAACGGTGATGCCGTTGCTGGTGGTCAGGTTGCGCTCGACCGGGCCCTCGATGGAGACACCGCCCGGCAGATTGCGGACCTGAATGCCGGGATTTGGACCATCGCGGCCGAACCGGATTTCGATGGGGAATTCGACATCGGTGCGCGGGAAGGCGTTGGACACGTTGATCGTGTAGAGCACATCGGGATCATAGAAGCCGGGAAGATTGGTGGCTGATGGGCCGCCAAAACCGATGGCGAGATAGACATTCTGGGCATCATGGAAGGCGTAAAGATCGGCGATATCGGCGGCAACATCAAAGCCAACGGTGTTGGTGTCGGAGCCTGTTCGGGCGGGAGGGTCAAAGTGATCGGCAGCGACAAGCGCGCGGCTGCCGCCAAAGGCAAGCAATGCAATGGTGGCAGCGCCGAGCAGTGCTTTTTTAAGCCATCGAGCTTGGTCCATGTCTGCCCCCCCCGAGTTTGACCATTGTGTCTTACAGGTTCGAGGTTGAGTCAACCGGAGTGCCGTCACGGCGAGGACGGTGGCAGAAGCGGACGAGGTTTGCGCAAGCGCGGATCATCGGGATCTTGCAGGCACTGGAAGACCAACCGGTGCCGCCTGGCGGTGATCGTCACCAGTCGTCTGCCCCAACGGTTTCCGCATGTCCCCGGCAGGGTCACTGCGCCATCCCGCCCCCAGTGCCAGGTTGGCAAATGCCCAGGCATCGCGTTCGTTGGCTTCGGCGGCGGCCGCCATGGATTGGGCGGCAAGACAATCGGCTTCGGCCTGGGCGCGTTCGAAGGGGCTGGACAGGCCAGCGCGGCTGCGTGAGCGCGCGGCGTTGACCGACACCTCCGCCGCATTGCGCGCCGTGCGTGCGGCTTCGGCACCGCGTCGGGCGCTCAGCCAGCCATCGACGGCGCTGTCGGCCTCTTCGACAGCCGACAACAGGGTTTGCTGCCAGGCCGCGGCGGCGGCCTCGCTGGTGGCATCGGCGGCAGCAATGCCGGCCTTGACCCGGCCGAGGTTGAAGATCCCCCAGTTCAGCGATGGGCCGATGGCAAAGCGAAAGGCGCCGACCTTGCCAAGATCGGCCGGCGACGCGGCGAGCCCGGCCGAAGCGCCCAATGACAGGCTGGGATAGAGCGCGGCCCTTGAGGCCCCGGCGCGTTCGAACGCGGCCAGCAGCAGTTGTTCGGCGCGCTGCACGTCCGGGCGCATCCGCAACACCGCGCGCGGATCATGGACGGTCAGAGCCGTTGGCATATTGGCCTGTGTGTCCAGGCTCGCTCCGTCGCTGACAAGGCGGATCGGGTCTTGTCCCGTGAGCACCGCCAGCCGGCGCAGGGCATTGCGCTGCGCCAGATCGAGCGCGGGACGTTCGCCGGCGGCAGCGCTGCGCACCTGTTCCATCGCCGCGACATCGGCAACCGTGCCGCCGCCGCGCGTCACCCGCAGCCGGGCCATCGCGATCAGCTGGTCCAGCGCCGCCAGCCGCTGGTCGATCACCGCAGCCAACTGGCGGCTGCGCCCCAGATCAAGCCAGGCCCGAACCACTTGCGCCGCGACGGCGGCCTCAACCTGCCGCCGCTGCCACTGCGCCGCCTGCGCATCGGCCAGCGCCGCCCGGGCCGCCTTGGCGCGGCCGCCGACAAAATCCATGTCCCACGACAATTCGCCGCCGATGCTGGCGATGGTCATGCCGGGAAAGGCCTCCGGCGTCCGAAAGATCGGCGGCTGGGTGGCGGATGGCTCCCGCAGGCGCTGCAGGCCGGTGGCCACACCGCCCTGCGGCAGGCGCTGCGCCCGCGCCTCGCGGGCCAGCGCGCCGGCGGCCTTCAGATTGGCGTCGGCCGCCGCCAGTTCGAAGTTGGCGGCCAGTGCCAACGCAACCAGACGGTCAAGATCGGCCGAGCCAAAGGCCGTCCACCAATCGAAGCGCAATTCACCGTTGGCGAGCGCCGGGTCGCTGGCGCTCCAGTTGGCCGAGGGCGGCGCCGGCACTGGCTTGGGCGGCGGGGCACCGGCACAGCCGGCAAGCAGCGCGGCCAGCGCAATTGCGGCAGGCAGGGATCGGATCATGGTCAGTCTTTCGTCAGGCAGCGGCCACCGCCGGCCGTTCGCGGAACAGCAGCGCATAGAGGGCCGGGATGAGAACAAGGGTGATGAGGGTGCCAAGCGCCAGGCCGCCGATCATGGCAGCCGCCATCGGCTGCCACAGCGCGCCGCCAAACAGGTAAAGCGGCACCAGCCCCATGATGCAGGCCAGCTTGGTCATGACGATCGGGCGCAACCGCACCGCCGCGGCCGTCGCCACCGCCTGGGTCAGCGGCAGGCCGGCATTGCGCTCCTCCTGGATGCGCTCAAGCAGCAGCACGGCGTTGTTGACGATGATCCCGGCGAGCGCGAGCAGGCCCAGCGTGGCGGTGAAGCTCATCGCTTCGCCGCTCAGTTTCAACCCCAGCGAGGCGCCGATCAGCACGAAGGGGATGGAGGTCATGATGATCGCGGTTTTGCGGACCGAACCGAATTGCCACAGGAACAGCGCCGCCATGCCGATCAGGGCGACGGGAAAATAGCGCTCGATGCCTTCGTTGGAAACGCGGCTTTCCTCGATCTCGCCGCCCAGTGTGAGCGCGTGGCCCGGTGCGAGTGCAAGTTGCGCAATGGCCGGCGCAACACGGTCGACAATCTCCTGCGATGCCAGCACGGGGTGGTGCGCGGATACGGTGATGACCGGGCTCTGATCGCGGCGCATGAGCACGCTTGGTTGGCTGGCCAGGCGCACGCTGGCGATCTGGCCCAGCGGCACACTGCCTTCCGCGCCGAACACCGGCAGGGCGGCCAGCCGTTCGGGCGCGGTGCGCGCCTCCTCCGGCGCGCGCAGCACCACCGGCACCAGCACATCGCTCTGGCGCAACACCGTCACCGGTTGGCCCATTGTCGCGGTTTCAAGGCTGCGGGCAACCGCACTGGCCGACACGCCGGCCGCCATCGCTCTGGCATGATCGATCTCAACCACCAGGCGGGTGATGCGGCCTTCGGCGTCATCGCGAATGTCGGTAACACCGGGGATGGCCGCCAGCGCCTGCTTCAGCGCCGCAGCGCCGCGCTCCAGCTCGGCGCGATCAGGGCCGGCCAGCCGAAACACCGCCGTGCCGGCTTCGGAGACGCCCAGCGAGAAGCGCTTGGGTTCGATCCGTGCTGCGGGGAAACGGGTGCCCAGCGTCTCGCGCAGTCTGGCCAGCGTGGCTTCGATATCGGCATCCTTGTCGATATTGACGACGGCATAGATGCGGTGCGGCGCCGGCGATGGCGGGTTGAGGCTGAGGATGAAGCGCGGGCCACCGTCGTTGACATAGATCGCGTTGCCGGTCAGCTCGGGAAAGCGCTTCCGGTCGGCCAGCAAGGCAGACATGTCGGCGGCCAAGCGATAGCTCGCCCGCGTCGAAGCACCAGCCGGCAGTTCGACGGGGATCTGCAGCTGCGGCCGTGCCGAAGCGGCCAGCAGTTGCGGCGGAATGGTGGCAAGAATCGCAAAGGAAGCCAGCAGCAGCCCGATCATCGTCGCCACCACCGCCAGCGGCCTGGCGACAATGACGCCGATCTTGCCTTCATACCAGCGGCGCACGCGCGCCAGCCAGCCCTTGTCCTCCTGCGCGGCGTCGTGCGCACCGGCATAGTGGCGCGACATCAGGGGCGTCACGGTCAGCGCCAGGAACAAGGACAGCAGCAAGGTGATGGCCATAACGATGGCCAGGCTGCGCATATATTCGGCCGTGTCGCTGGTGCCGGCCGCCAGCGGCGCAAAGGCGAAGATGATGGCCAGGCTGGAGGTGAGCAGCGGGGCGGCCATGGTGCGGCCGGCGGCTTCGGCTGCCACATCCGCTGCTTCGCCGTCCGCCAGCCGGCGCTGATAATCCTCGACGACAACGATGCCATTGTCGACGAACAGCCCCAGCGAAATGATGATCGCCGCGATCGACACCATGTGCAGTTCGATGCCGAGCAGGCGCATGATGATCAGCGTGCCCATCACGGTGAGCGGCACGATCACGCCGGTGACCAGCCCGGCGCGCCAGCCCAGGAACATCACCACCACCAGCATCACGACCGCAACGGTTTCAAGGAAGGTCTGGCCAACCTTGAACAGGTCCTTTTCCACCACTTGGCTCTGGTCGGTGATGGTGGTCAGCCGCATGCCGGCTGGCAGCGCCTGTTCAACCTCAGCCACCCGGGCATCGAGCCGCCCGGCAAAGGACAGCACGTTCAGTGACGGGCGCATCGATATGCCAAGCACCACCGCCGGCTGACCGTTGACCAGAACCGCCGCCTGCGGCGGATCGGCGGCCTGCCGGGTGATGGTGCCAAGTGCACCGAGCGGCAGGCTGCGACCCCCAGGCAGCGGGATCTGCACGGCCGCGAGCGCCGCCTCGCCGGACAGATCACCGCTCGGTTCCAGCGCCAGCAGCCGCCGCCCGGTATCGATCTCGCCGGCGGTGGCGACGATGTTGCGTTCGGCCAGATGGCGCGCCACCACGTCATAGGACAGGCCGGCCGCGGCCAGGCTGGCGGGCGCCAGATCGATGAACACGCGCTCTTCGCGCACACCGTGGAGGGAAATCCGCTCGACGCCGTCGACTGTCTGCAACCGGTCACGCGCGATGCGCGCCCAATCCTGCAACTGGCCGGCGCTGTAGCCCTGGCCGGTGAGCGCCAGGCTGCGCACGGCCACGCGGGCAAATTCGTCGTTGATGATGATCGGGCTGATCCCCTCGGGCAATTGCCCGCGCACCTCGTCCATCTTGACGCGCACGCGCTGCCAGATCGTTGGCAACTGGCTGGCGGGGGTGCCATCGTGGAGCGTGATGGCGATGAACAGCGAGCCGGGCCGCACGATGGTCTCGATCGTCTTGACCTCGGCAATCTCGCGCAGCCGCTCCTCGATCGGCTTGGCGACCAGTTGTTCGGTCCGATCACTCGTCGCGCCAGGCAGATAGGCCTCCACCGTGGCGGCGCGGACCTGAACAAAGGGCTCCTCGGTGGCCGGGAAATCGAGCAGTGCGACCAGCCCCGACAGGAACAGGGCGATGGCAGTCACGATGGTGAACCGGCTCCGGCGGAGCGCAGCAGCAGTGATCGACATGGGATATATCCTGGTTCAGGCGGCGCCGGCGTCAGCGCGCGGCTGGATGGGGACGGACGAGCAGGCCCGCCGCCAGAAACTCGCCGCCGGCAGCGACGACCAGATCGCCCGCTGCCAGCCGGCCCTGCACCAGCGCACTGGCGCCAGCGAGGCCGAGCAAGCGCACCGGCACATCGCGCAGGCGGTTGCCGGCGTCGACCACCCGCACCGTCTGGCGGCCATCGCGGCCTTCCAGAACAGCCGATACCGGCACGCGGGCGGAGGCGGACAAAGCGCCACCGGGCAGCATCAGTTCGACGGTTGCGCCCGGTGGCGGCGCCCCGGCCACCACAGCAAAGTTGGCGTCGCGGCCGCCGGCGCCATTGTCGCGCGCGCTGATCCCGATCAACCGGGCCTTGCCTGCGGCACCCGCGTGGCGAAAGCTGACGCTTGTTCCGGGCTGCAGCCGGGCCGCGGCCGCCGCTGGCAGCGCCGTGCTGACCAGGCGGTCGCCATGGGCTTCAAGCTCGAACACCGGCGCGCCTGGCGCGAGCATGGCCGAAAGCATGGCGGGACGTGCCGCGACAGTGCCACTGGCCGGCGCCCGCAGCACGGCCAGCCGCTGGTCGCGCTCGGCCTGGCGTGCCTGCACCTGCGCCAACTGCAGCGCGGCGCGGGCGGATGCCACGTCGGCGAGCGCCGCATCCAGTTCGGCCGGTGATGCGGTGCCATCGGCAACCAGTTGCTGCACGCGCTCCGCATGGCGGCTGCGTTCGGCGGCAGTGGCCGCAGCGCGGACCGTTTCCGCCGTTGCCGCGCTCACGTGAAGCGCGAGTGATGCCGTGTCCAGTCGCGCCACCACCTGACCGGCCGCGACACGGTCGCCAACATCGGCAAGCAACGCCACCACGCGCCCGCCCTGTTCGGCCGAAACCACATGCATCCGGGCCGAACGCACGGTGCCGATCACCATGTCGAGCGGGTTCGCCGGGGCCTCTGCCCGGCTGACCAGGACCGTGCGCGGCACGGCTTTCGTTGTTTCCGCAGCCGGGGGCGCACAGGCGGGCAGGGCCAGCGCACTGCAAATCATAATGATAAGGGAGGCCTTGCTCACAAAAAACTCCTGTTGATGCGCAGGCAGTGCCGCAGCGTGCCCGCAGACGATGACCTTGGGATTAAGCGCTTGGGTTGGTGGGCAGTTGGACGGCAGCAAGAGCCTGGAAAACAAAGCGGTCGGCAGCGACAATCAATTGTTCCGTATCGCCCAGGCCAAAGGCGAAGCGGCAGAACATGCCGTCGTATAGCGCGCCGATCAGCCTTGCTGCCGTGTTCGGTGCAATATCGCTGCTGAGTTCGCCCTTTGCCTGATAATGCGCGATCAACGCGCCGAGCGCATCGACCAGATGATCATCAGCCGCCTTGACCAACGCAGCGATGGCGGGACTGCGCGCCGCCTCGGCAATGATCTCCAGCCGCAGTCGGCTGTCCTGAGCGACATTGATGTCCGAGGTCAGCAGGCGGTTGGCCATTTCCAGCCCCTCCCGAAAGCTGTCCGCCGCCTCAACCGCCTGCACAAGCGCGAGATCGCTGGCGAGATCCTGCTCGATCAATGCCCTGACGAGATCATCCTTGGTCTCAAAATACTGATAGAGATTGGCCACGCTCACCTTCGCTTCGGCGCTGATTTCGGCCGTGCTGGCGGCATGAAAGCCTTTCCGGACGAAACAGGCACGTGCGCCGGCCAGGATCTGATCCCGCCGCAGCGCGCGCGCCTCCTCGTTGACC
Source organism: uncultured Sandarakinorhabdus sp. (assembly GCA_964535865.1). Lineage (GTDB taxonomy): Bacteria > Pseudomonadota > Alphaproteobacteria > Sphingomonadales > Sphingomonadaceae > Sandarakinorhabdus. Next base: position 13,838 of record CAZHTW010000052.1, read on the forward strand.
GGGCGACCAAGAGTGGTCTGTCTGGGTGAGTCCGCCATCATGACGGTTTACATAAGTGTTCGCTTATTTATGTCAATGCCCGAGCGAGAGATGAGCGTCACAGTGATCAGCCGGGGCCAAGCCCATCCGCTCGCGCTGTCTTGATATCGATGAAGAGTGACGCAATTGCAGCGGTGGCCAACGCCCCGCCGCCGACGAACATGGTGAGGACCGCCTGGCTGCCCAGCAGTTCGCGAAGGACCGGGCCCATCACGCCCGAGACGATCAACTGCGGCAACACGATGAAGAAATTGAAAATGCCCATGTAGATGCCGAACTTGCCGGGCGGCAGGGCATCGGTGAGCATGGCATAGGGGATGGTCAGGATCGACGCCCAGGCGATGCCGACACCGATCATCGCGACGATCAGCCAGTTGGGTGAGGTGAACCAGGCGATCGCGGCAAGACCGAGCCCGCCGATGATCAGATTGATGGCGTGCAGGCTTTGCGGCCGCATGCGCTGGGCCAAGGGCGGCAGGGTGAAGGCATAAAGGGCAGCGACCACATTATAGATGGCGAACAGCCAGCCGACCCAATTGGCGCCCTGGTTATAGGCCAGCGAGGCCGGGTCGCTTGTGCCATAATGGTGGCTGGTCACGGCCGGTGTTGCATAGACCCAAAGGATGAACAGCCCGAACCACGAGAAGAACTGCACCACCGCCAGCTGACGCATGATGCGCGGCATGGCGATCAGGTCGTGCAGCACGATGTTTATGAGGGTCTGCGGTCCCGATTGACGGCGCTGAACCGCATTGACCAGAAACAACAGCCCGACCAACCCCAGGGTTCCAGCCAGCACATAAAGCTGCCGGTCGGCAGAGACGGCGGCGATGACCGCAGCCCCCAGCCCGCTCGCGCCGAGCAGAGCCGCACCCCATGTGAGGAAGAAAGCCGCCGGCCGCTGCGTCGCCTGAACACCAACCGTGGCAACAGTCCCGGACGCAGCCTCATCAAAGGCAGCCAGTGTCTCTGGCGGATACTCCGGCGTGGTGATGATGGTCCAGCCGATGGCCAGCAGCAAGCACAGGGCGCCACCATAAAAGGCGAAGCGCACGCTGTCCGGGATCATGCCAGCAGGGGCAGAGTTGGCGACGCCGATGATCTCGGCGAGGAACCAGGGTGCCAGCGACGCCAGAAATGCGCCGCCCCCGATGAACACGGTCTGCATGGCAAAGCCGGTGGTCCGTTGCCGGCTGGGCAGCATGTCGCCCACGAAGGCGCGAAACGGCTCCATCGACAGATTGATCGATGCATCGAGCAACCAGAGCATGACGGCGGCGGCCCACAACAGCGGCACATTGGGCATGGCCACCAACGCCAGGCTGGCCATTGTGGCGCCCACCAGGAAATAGGGCCGGCGGCGCCCGAGTGGCCCCCAGGTGCGATCACTGAAATGACCGACAAGCGGCTGCACCAGCAGGCCAGTGACGGGGCCGGCGATCCACAGGATGGCAATATCGTCGATATTGGCACCCAGCGTCTGGAAAATGCGGCTCACATTCGCGCCCTGCAGCGCGAATGCCATCTGGATGCCAAAGAACCCAAAGGACAGGTTCCAGATTGACCAGATGGGCAGGTCGGGCTTGTTCATGCTGCTCCCCACCGCATTCGGCATCATCCCCAAACGCTGACCGGCGGTGTGCAAGGCACCGCCCTGATGCCCAAACTGCACAGCTGGGATTTGGCTTTGCAATGCCAAAGAGTGTCGGCCATTTGATGCCATGGCAAGCGGCACGATTTGCGAACCCGTGGTGGTCGATCCCGGCCGGTTGGTGCGCGTCGAACGCGTCGAGCAAGCCGCCGGCTCTCCTGCACCCGATCGCTTTGCGCATTTTCACGATGTTGTGGAGCTGGTGTGGTTCGACGCGGGCGACGGCCAGTTGCTCACCGAGGACGGCAGTTATCCGATCACCAAGGGCACTGCCGTGCTGTTGCCGCCAATGCGCCATCATGATTTCTGTCAGAGCACGTCTGCTCGGGGCTGGGTGCTGGCCCACATCGAGCCGGCCCTGATCGGCAGCGAGACATTGCCCGGTGCCGATCGCTGTCTGGTTGCCAGCTTCCGCGGCCCCGAACGGCAACGGCTGGCCATGCTGATCGATTGGCTGCTGGCACTGGAGGGCACGGATGGCAGTTCTTCGCCTTTGATGCTGGCCATATTGAGGTTGCTGATGCTGGCCATCATGCGTGCTGATCCGGCGCCAGCGGCAGAGTCGGGCGTCCGGGTGGACACGCTCTCGCGATTGCGGCCGGCACTCGATCTGGTGGCGCGCAATCCGGCTGCAACGTTGACATTGGATGATGCCGCCACGGCCTGCCATCTTTCGCCGGCCTATTTTTCCCGCCGGTTCAAGGCGGTGCTGGGGATGAACTATACGGATTATGTCCGGATGTACCGGTTGCGGCTGGCGGCGCGCCGGTTGTTGACCAGCAATGACCGTATTGCCGCCATTGCCTATGACGCCGGTTTTGCGACGGCGGCGCATTTCACCGCGCAATTTCACCAGCGCTACGGCATGTCGCCGCGCCAATATCGCGCCGGCAACGCAACAGAGGCGTGACGGGCGCAAATCGGCGATATTTTTTGCGCAAATTCGCCGCGATTTCCGCGGATGACGACAACAGCCCGCATGTGTGAAATTTGCAGCCGTGGTTGAATCCGATCCCCTCGATCCCTTTGCCGCCGCCCGGCAGCGCGACGGCGTGCTGGTCGCCGATTTCGCCGGTGAAGCCATTCCCATGATCCTTGGCCACCGCGCGGTGCGTGAAGCGGCAAATGATTGGCAACGTTTCAGTTCAGATGCGCCCTTCCGGGTGCCGATTCCCAGCGAGGACCATGTCCGCAGGGTTCGGCAATTGCCGATCGAGGCTGATCCGCCGTTGCATTCGGCCTTCCGTGCCCTGCTGAATCCGATCTTCCGGCGGCCGCTGCACCCCGACTATGTCGCACGTGTCGACGCTCTGGTTGGTGAGCTGATCGATGCGGCGGTGGCCATCGGCATGATCGAGGTGGTCCGCGGCTTTGCCCTGCCGCTGCAATCCCGCGCGCTCGCCCTGTTGCTGGGCATGCCTGCAGCGGCAGCGGATGAATGGATCGGCTGGGGCACGCATGTTTTCCATGATGGCGACGATGGCGCTGCCAAGGGGGCGGGGCTGGATGACTATATCCGTCGCATGGTCGCAAACGCACAACAGGTTGGCGGCACGGATCTGTTTGGTGAGATGACCAGGATGAGGTTCGAAGGCCGGCCGCTGACCACGGATGAGATGGTTGGCATTGCCAATCTGGTCTTTGCTGGCGGACGCGACACCATCATTCACATGGTCAGCCGGATCATCGGCCATTTCGCCACCCACCGCGCCGCGCTTGATGCGATCTGCCGCGACAGCAGGCAGATCGCCTTTGCCGTGGAGGAGTTTGTTCGCGTCGTCAGTCCGTTGACGCATATCGGCCGGGTCTGCCCCGCAACAACCATGGTCGGCCCGCTGACCGTCCAGGCCGATGACCGCGTGTCGCTCTGCTGGGCGTCGGCCAATCACGACGAAACGGTGTTCGCCGATCCCGGCACCCTTAAGCTTGATCGCTCACCCAACCCGCATCTTGGCTTTGGCAGCGGCATCCACAATTGCCTGGGCTCGGCGCAGGCGCGGGTGATCCTGCGCAGCCTGATCAAGCAGCTCGGCGCCCGCACCAGCGCCCTGACCATCATCAATGCCGAGCGCAGCTTTGACTCCGCGCCGCAATATCGCCGCTGGGTTGGCTACGCGGCACTCAGCGTCCGCTTCGAAGGGCCCATGGCATGAAGACGATCGTTCAGGCGCTGCTGCTGGCGGCCACCGTTGTCACCATGGCCGGCGGCGTTGGTGCGGCGCCGGTGGCCACCCCAGCGGCGGCGCGGCCGCAGCAATTCTATCACATCTTCGTGCGCAGCTTTGCCGACAGCAACGGGGACCGCAACGGCGATCTGCGCGGGCTGCGCAACAAGCTCGACTATCTGCAGGGCCTTGGCGTGACCAGCATCCTGCTGACCCCGCTCTATCCATCGCGCTTCTATCACAATTATTTTGCCGATGATTTCAACGGTATCGACGGCGAGTATGGATCGAAGGCGGATTTCTGGGCGCTGGTTGATGACGTGCATCGCCGCGGCATGCGGATCTTCCTGGATGAGGAAATCCAGTATGTCACCGGCCAGCATCTGTGGTTCCAGTCATCGCACAAGGACCCGGCGTCGCCCTTCGCGTCCCATGTGCTTTACAAGGACAAGACCAATCAGAGCCCGGTTGCGACCCTGCTCGGCACCACCGATTTCTTCGTCTGGCCCAATCAGCGGCAGCAGATCTACACCGTCAATCTCGCCGAGCCGCGCGTGCGGGCCTATTTCACCGACTATCTCAAATCCTGGATGGACCCCAACGGCGACGGCGACCCCAGTGATGGGGTGGACGGGTTTCGCATCGATCACATGATGGACGATCTGGACAATGCCGGGGTGCTGACCGGTCTGCTGGCCGGTTTCTGGGCGCCGCTGCAGGCCGAGCTGCGGCAGCTCAATCCAAAGTTGGAGATCATCGCCGAACAGGCGGATTGGGGCGATGGTGCGGTGTTCTTCGAACAGGGCAAGGTCAACAAGGTCTTTGCCTTCTCGATCTGGAAGGCGGCGCGTGATCTGGATGCCAAGGCGCTGGCGGCGGCGATCATCCAATCAAACAAGGTCATCAGCGCCGGCCGCGACCAACTGCTGTTCATCGAAAATCACGACACTGAACGCTTTGCCAACATGCCGCGCAACACGCCGGCGATCCTGCGGCTGGGCGCGGCGATCACCCTGCTGACCGGTTGGACCCCCAGCCTCTATTATGGTCAGGAAATCGGCATGGTCGGCATGCAGACCGACGACTATGCCGCACATGGCAGCACGCCGGCCAATGTTGATGCGCGGGACATTCCGCTGCGCCAGGCGTTCCGTTGGGTTGCCGATCCGCTCGCACCGGGCAATGCCGCCTGGTATCGCCAATTCCCAAATGCCTATCACACGCCCGACAGCAATGCGCCGGGTGATGGCGTTTCGGTGGCAGAGCAGGCGCAAGATCGGGGCTCGCTGCTCAACATCTATCGCACGCTGGCAAAGCTCCGCGCCAGCGAGCCGGCATTGGCGCAGGGCAGCACGCACGTTGTCGCCCAAACCGGCGATCTGCTGCTGATCGAGCGGCGCCTTGGTGACCGGCGCGCGCTGGTGTTGTTCAATCTGGGCGCGGCGCCGGCAGTGATGGCACT
>CAZHTW010000053.1:0-18848 GCA_964535865.1 uncultured Sandarakinorhabdus sp.
CCATTGTCATCCGCGAATTGTTCGAACACCGCGCGCAGTGGTTCGATCCCGACGCCGTACGCCAGCGTGAACACCACCCGCATGAAAAAACGATGGCTCTCCCCGTCGTTGAACTGCTGCGATTCGTGGATGTTGCCGCCATTGTCCGCCAGGATTCGCGTCACGCTGGCCACCAGCCCCGGACGATCCCCGCACGAGAGCTTCAAGACAAACCGGTTTGCCGTCATCTGCACCCTTTCCGCACTTTTGCCGTTTGTTTTGCATACAAAAAACGTTATGCGATACATACAAAATTGGAAACAGGGGACACGATCAGCATGGCCACCAACACTCTGGAACAGCTGCTTGCCGGTGCCGGCAACCCGGTGCAAATGCTGCGCAACTCGCAGCTGGGCGCCTATGTCTACCCGGTTGTCGCGCCTGAATTTCACAACTGGCGCGATGAACAATGGGCCTGGCAGCACAGCGCGGTGCTGTTCGATCAGTCGCACCACATGGTCAATCTCTACATCCGCGGCCGCGACGCGCTGAAGTTGTTGACCGAAACGATGATCAACAGCCCCAAGGGCTGGTCGGTCAACAAGGCCAAGCAATATGTGCCAACCACCCCTTATGGCCATGTGATCGGCGACGGGATCATCTTCTGGCAGGCGCAGGAGGAGTTCTGCTACGTGGGGCGCGCGCCGGCTGCGAACTGGTTGCGCTTCCACGCGGCCACCGGCGGATATGATGTCGATGTGCAACTGGATGATCGTTCGCCGATGCGGCCGATGGGCCGCCCGGTGACCCGATCGGTGTGGCGGTTCCAGATCCAGGGGCCGAATGCCTGGGCTATCATCGAGAAACTGCACGGCGGCCCGCTGGAGCAGCTCAAGTTCTTCAACATGGCCACCATGAACATTGCCGGCAAGACCGTGCGCACGCTGCGCCATGGCATGTCAGGGGCGCCGGGGCTGGAAATCTGGGGCCCATATGACGAGCAGGAGCACATCCGCGCGGCGATCCTTGAGGCGGGTCGGGAATTTGGCATCGTGCCCTGCGGCAGCCGGGCCTATCCGTCCAACACGCTGGAATCGGGCTGGATCCCATCGCCGCTTCCCGCGATCTACACCGGTGCCAAGCTCAAGGCCTATCGCGAATGGCTGGGCGGTGACAGCTATGAAGCGACCGGATCAATCGGTGGCAGCTTTGTGTCTGACAATATCGAGGATTATTATCTGAACCCGTGGGAGCTGGGCTACGGCCCGTTCGTGCGGTTCGATCATGATTTCCATGGTCGCGAAGCGCTGCAGCAGATCGACCCGGCGCAGCAGCGCACCAAGGTGACGCTGGCCTGGAACCCCGAGGACATGGTGAAGATCATGGCCTCGCTGTTCGATCCGGATGGCGATCAATACAAGTTCTTCGATACCCCGCTCGCCAACTATGCCTCGTCCAACTATGACCGGGTGGTCGATGCAGCCGGCAAGACAGTCGGCCTGTCGATGTTCACCGGCTACAGCTACAATGCAAAGCAGGCGCTCAGCCTGGCGACGATTGATCCGGAGATCCCGGTCGGCACCGAGCTGCGCGTGGTCTGGGGCGAGGAGGGCGGCGGGACCGCCAAGACCACGGTCGAACGCCACAAGCAGATCGAGGTGCGCGCCATTGTCAGCCCGGTGCCCTACAGCCGGGTGGCACGCGAGACCTATGCCGAAGGTTGGCGCACCCAGCGCTGACCGATCCGGCTGCGGCAACCTGCCCCGACCGGCCCGTCTGTCCGTCAAGGAAAGCCGAAGCGTGACGCCACATCTTCTGCACCCAAATTGGGACCGGGCCCCGGTCACCGTCACCGAAGGCTTTTCGCTGGAGGTCACCGCCAGGGATATCGATGCCTTGCGCGCGGTTGCCCCCGGCATGCCGCCCGCAACACCGGTGGCGATCACCTTCCTGCCGGGGGAAGACCCCGCTGCGCGGATTGCCGCGGCCGTTGCGGTGCGCGCACTGGGATTCGAGCCCATGCCGCATTTTTCTGCGCGCAGGATCGTCTCGGAAGATGCGTTCGAAGACTATCTGCACGCCGTCGTCAGCCAGGCCGGCGTGCGGCGCTGCTTCATCGTCGCGGGCGATCCGCCCGAGCCCCAGGGGCCCTATGCCGACACCGCCGCCCTGATCGCCACCGGCGCCTTCGAACGGGTTGGCATCCGGGCGATCGGCATCGGCGGCCACCCGGAAGGGCATCCGGTGATGAGCCGCCAGCAGTGCTGGGAAGTGCTGCATGCCAAGGTGAACGAGATCGAGCGGCGGGGCATGGCGGCGCTGATCGTCACCCAGTTCGGCTTTGATCCGGACGCCGTTCTCGGCTGGCTGGCCGAGCTGCGTGTGCGTGGAATCGATGTGCCGGTGCGCATCGGCATTCCCGGCCCGGCCGGGATCAAGACGCTGCTGCGCTATGCCGCCCGCTGCGGGGTTGGCGCCTCGGCCAGTGTTTTGAGCAAATATGGCATTTCGCTCACCCGGCTGATCGGCACCGCCGGGCCGGATCGGCTGGTCGATGCGTTCTCATCCCGGCTGAACGAACGGCACGGCAAGGTCCGGCTGCATTTCTATCCCTTCGGCGGCCTTGCGCAAACGCTGTACTGGATTGCCGATTACCAACACGCGCAGGGCACGTCAGCATGACCGATTATCTCCTTGTCCATGGTGCAGGGTGTGGCGGCTGGGTGTTCGAACGGCTGGCCGCCGATCGCACCGGGCAGGGCGCTTGCTGCGGTCAAATCCATCCCCGCTGCGTCTGACAAACAATGTCTGGCAGCCAGCCAAACCGGAAGCCGGGCAGGATCCACATGCCCATGCAGACCCGCCGCTCGACTTTGATCGTTGGCCACACTAACGATCATGGGGTTGGAGGCGCGATGAAGAAGTTCAAGGAAGTGCTGGTTGCAACGACACCGCGTGTCGATGGCGACGAGGATATTGGGGAAATCCGCAACATCGTGGGTTTTCACATCCGGCTTGCCTATGGCGCCGTCTACCGCCACTTTACCGAGACATTTCAGCATATTGACCTGACGCAGAAGCAGGTTTCGCTATTGTGGCTGATCGATGACAACCCGGATATCGCCCAGACCGATCTCGCCAAGCGCATGCGCATGGATCGCGCCACCACCATGGCGATCGTCAACCGCATGCAAGCGCGCGGCTATTTGGTGCGCGGCAAATCCAGCAGCGACGGCCGCAAGCAGACGCTCAATCTCACGGCGGACGGCCGGGCGGCGCTGGTGCAGGCCAAATCGGCCATTCAGGAGCACGAGGCCTGGTTGAAGGGACGCTTCACCCAGAAAGAGGTCGATCAACTGATCGAGATGTTGACCCGCATCCATGAATAGATACTGCCCAGACAATGGCACGATCGGATGCGTTGGCGCAGGCGCACAGCATGACTGATCCCAAGGCTATCATAGACCATGGACCGATGCGCGTGCGGCAATGGATCGCCGTGGCCGTGACAGTCGGCCTGAATGCCCTTGATGGCTTTGATGTGCTGTCGATCAGCTTTGCATCGCCTGGCATCGCGCGGGACTGGGCCATTGCACCCGCCACCCTCGGGTGGGTGCTGTCGATGGAGCTGCTCGGCATGGCGATGGGCTCGCTGCTGCTGGGCGGGGTGGCAGACCGCATCGGACGCCGCCCGACCATCTTGGGCTGCCTTTCGGCCATGACCTTGGGCATGCATGGCGCCGGGCAGGCGGGCGATGTTGAAGCGTTGCTGGCATGGCGATTGCTGACTGGGCTGGGCATCGGCGGGCTGCTGGCCGCGATCAATGCGGCAGCAGCCGAGTTTTCCAGCGCCCGCCATCGCAGTTTCGCGATGTCGCTGATGGTCATCGGTTATCCCATCGGCGGCGTATTGGGCGGGCTGGCGGTGCAGCATCTGCTGGTTGCCGGGGATTGGCGTGACGTGTTCCTGTTTGGCGCCTGGGCAACAGCGACGTTCATCCCGCTGGTCTGGTTCCTGGTGCCGGAAACGCCAGCCTTCCTCGATCGCCAGCGCTGGCCGGGTGCGCTGGAACAGGTGAACCGCGCCCTGGCGCGGCTGGGGCACAGCGCGGCGGCGCAGCTGTCGGTCGTGCCGGAAGGGCAAAGCCGGAGATCGGTGGCGGATATTTTCAGTCCGCAACTGATCGGCACCACCTTGCTGATCACCTTTGCCTATTTTGCGCACATCACCAGCTTCTATTTCATCCTGAAATGGGTGCCCAAGATTGTCGTGGACCTGGGCTTTGCGCCCAGCGCGGCGGCCGGGGTGTTGACCTGGGCCAATGTCGGCGGCGCGACCGGCGGCGCCATCTTCGGCCTGATCGCCGGGCGGGTGGGGCTGAAGCGGTTGACCCTGGTCACGCTGGTCGCCTCGACCGGCCTGATCATCTGGTTCGGTCGCGGCGCGCAGGATTTGCCGGGTCTGGCCGTCATGGTGGCGGTGGTGGGGCTGTTCACCAACTCCGCGGTCGTCGGCCTCTATGCGCTGTTCGCGCAGATCTTCCCAACCCATGTGCGGGCAACCGGCACTGGCTTTGCCATCGGCGTGGGCCGCGGTGGCGCCGCGTTGGCGCCAGTGATCGGCGGCTATCTGTTTCAGGCCGGCTTCGACTTGCAGGCTGTGGCCATGGTCATGGGCAGCGGTTCGATCCTCGCAGCCCTTGCCCTGTCGATGCTCAAACTGCGCGAAATAAATTGATCACCGCTCTGGCTGCGGTCTCACCCAAGCGCCAATTGAAGGCCTGAGCCAGCATCATTGGGGCGCTGTTCGATGCCGCATCTAAGGAAAATTGGCGCGCCCGGAACGATTCGAACGTCCGACCCTCAGATTCGTAGTCTGATGCTCTATCCAGCTGAGCTACGGGCGCGCGCCTTGAAGGCCGGCCTGATAGCGGCGTGCGCGGAGCATTGCAACCTCTTCCTTGCCGCTATAGGCGATATTCATGTTTTGGCGTCCTTTCCTGTTGCTGGTCCTCGTGCCGCTCGCCGCCTGCTCCAACCGCAGCGGCGATTGGCCCAGCCTGTCGCCTCGCCCTGGAGAGGTGTCACCCATGGTGCCGCGCAATGTGGCCGGGCAACAGCGCTGCCCCGGATCGGTGGCTGCCGGTCGCGATTGCGGGCGGCCTGAGGCAGCCGTGGCAGCGCCGTTGTTGCCGCCGCCAGAGGCTTCGCCATCGGCTGTGGCTGTTGCGGCCGAATTGGCGGTGCTGGAAGCCAAGGTCACCGAGGTGGAGGTTGCGGCCGATGAGGCTCGCAAGGCGCTTGCAGCGGCCGAGGTTTTTGCCCGTGAGGCTCCGCCGGAATCAGCCAAGGCGGCCGCCGTGGCAGTAGCCTCGTCCCGGCTGGCGTCGGTGCTGCAGCCCTTGCAATCGGTTGGGTTCCGGCTGGAAGCGCTGGTTGCGCTTACCGCAGATGCCACCGACCGGGAGGCTTATGCTGCCCGACTTGCCAGACTGGCCAACCGTATTGCAGCGCTGGACCCTCAATAAAGCCCGACGGCTTGGCGCACTGCGGCGGCCACCAGATCGGCGGCAATGCTGGCGATAACGGTCAAGCGGATATCATCAATCGTCGCCGTGCCCGGCGCAGCGGTGGACATGGCGAACAGGCAATCGCCATCAAATTGGGTGTGAACAGGCCGCACCGCGCGGGCCAGGCCCGATTGCGCCACCATCGCCACCCGCAGCGCCTGGGTTCTGCTCAACGGCGCATTGGTCGCCACGGCACCGATCACCGTGTTCTGCCGGCCAAAGCCGTGATGGCGGGTGAGTTTTGGCATGATCACGTCGCCGTCTGGGGGGGCATCGGCATAGACTTCGCCAAAGCTGTTGGCGGCAATCAACGCGCCAACAAAATGGCCATCATCCAGTTGCCGCGCCAGGCTGCCGATTCCGCCCGGCCAGCTGCCGGAACGCGCGCCATGGCCGGCTCCAACGGAGCCGCTCAGGTCGCTTCCGGGCCTGCCTAGCTGGGCGAAGGCTTCGCGCGCCAGTCGGCGATAAGGTGGCTCCAGGCCCCAGGCCTTGTCGCCGCCGTTGGTGAGGTCAAACAGGATCGCGCCGGGCACCACCGGCACCGGCGGGACAGTATCGCCCATCGGCAGCCCACGCCCGGCAGCGGACAGCAGCAGCGCCAGTTCATCCCCGGCGGCAAGACCGAACACCGATCCGCCGGCCAGTGCCAACCCGTGGGCGCGTTCCACCAAGTTGATGGGGTTCAGCGCGTCGGTCTCGCGCGTGCCGGGGCCGCCGCCGCGCACGTCCACCGCCATCACCGCCGGATTATCCGGAACAATCAGGGTGACCCCGGTGCGGGCGCGTTCGCACTGGGCGTGGCCAACACGCAGGCCGGGAACATGGGTTATGCCGTGCAAGTACATTCCGCATCCATCGGCCGCAGGCGAAGCGGTTGCAACCCCGCCGCAACAGGCGCAGGTAAATCAATCAAGCCATTCAAGGATCAAGGCCATGGTTGCGCCCGCCGTCGCCCATATCAACCGCATCGGCACCGCCCTGCCGCCCAATGACGTGCACGAGCCATTTGTTGATTTCGTCGGCACCCTGATCAAGGAGCGGCGGGATCAATTGATCTTCAAGCGCCTGGTTGGCCGATCTGCCATCGATCATCGTTGGAGCTTTTTCACACCGGCAAAAGACCCGGATGGCTTCACTGCTGATGCCGAAGGATTCTACCGCCCCGGCGCCTTTCCATCCACCGCGCGGCGCATGGCGCGCTTTGCCGCCACGGCGCCAGGCCTTGCCGAACAGGCCATTGGCGGGCTGGCTCTTTCGGCCAAGGATATCAAGGGCATCACCCATCTGGTGGTGGCCAGCTGCACCGGCATGGTGGCACCCGGGATTGATCAGTTGCTGGTCAGCCGGCTGGGCCTCGACCCGGGGGTGGAGCGCACGCATGTGGGCTTCATGGGCTGTTATGCGGCGGTCAACTCATTGCGATTGGCGCATCATTTCGTCCGGTCCGACCCGCGCGCGCGGGTGCTGGTGATCAATCTCGAGCTTTGCACCCTGCATTTTCAGGAAACCGGCGATCTGGAATCCCTGCTGGCCATGTTGTTGTTCGGTGATGGTTGCTCGGCGGCGCTGGTGACGGCGGAGGCGACCGGCCTGGCGCTCACCGATTTCCGGGCGGCGACCATCGCCGATTCGGCCGATGCCATCACCTGGAACATTGGTGATCAGGGTTTTGACATGCACCTGTCTGGCCGGGTGCCGCCGATCTTGCAACAGGCTTTGGCCGGGCCGGCTGGAGCCGAATTGCTGCATGGCCAACATCCTGATGATTATGGGGTTTTTGCCGTTCACGGCGGTGGGCGCGCCATTCTTGATGCGGTGGAGGCCGGGCTTGGCCTGGGGCAGGGCGCGCTGAACTGGTCGCGGGAGGTGCTGCGCGATTGCGGCAACATGAGCAGCGCCACCCTTATGTTTGTGCTGCAACGCATCATGGCCGGCATTGGCAGTAGCGTGCCGCGCGGCGCACCGGGCTTTGGCGTGGCCTTTGGCCCTGGCCTGGCGGCGGAAAGTTTCCGTTTTCAAACAGTGGGTTGATGCACGATCTCGTCGCCTCCTGGCCGGTGGAGCCGCTGGATTTTTCGCGGCGGGCGGCCTGCCCGGAGATCATGGACGATGATCGGCTGGATGCTGCCACCTATGCCGCCGTGATCGCCGATCTGGCCCGGGTGAACAGCATAACGCTGGCCCGGCCGCCAACAATCAACTGGCTGAAAAATAAAACGAAACAGCTCGACTCTTTCAGCGTTCTCGATGTGGGCTTTGGCCATGGGGACATGCTGCGCGCCATTGCCGCCTGGGCGCGGGGCGCGGGCAAGCGGGTGCGGCTGGTGGGGGTGGACCTCAACCCCCGCTCCGCGCCGGCGGCAGCGGCGGCAACCCACCCGGAAGATGGCATCGAATATGTGACTGGCTTGGCCGAAACGATTGATTTCAAACCAGATTTCATTGTCTCCTCGCTGGTTGCCCATCATATGGATGATGCCCAACTGGCGGGCTTCATCGGCTGGATGCAGGGTGCGGCGGCGCGCGGCTGGCTGATCAACGATCTGCACCGACACAAGATAGCCTGGCTGGGATTTCAAGCACTTGCGCTGGTTTTCCGCTGGCATCCGATCGTTGCCCATGATGGTGCCCTGTCAGTCAGGCGGGCATTTGTGCGCAGCGATTGGGCCAAGCTGTTGAAAATGGCTGAAACATCGGCCGAAGTGCGCTGGCATATCCCCTTCCGTTGGACGGTGGCCTCATGCAACCGTTGATCATCGGCGGCGGGCTGGCGGGCTGCGCGGCGGCCATCGATCTGGCCCGTGCTGGCCTAAAGCCTTGTTTGATCGAGAGAAATCCTGATCCGCATGACAAGATCTGCGGTGAGTTCCTCAGCGGCGAAGCGGTGGCGGCGCTGGCCGGGCTGGGGGTGCAGCCGCTGGCGCTGGGCGCGGTGCCGATCACCCGTGTGGAGCTGTGGGCCGGCCGCCGCCGGGCCGCCGCCGCGCTGCCCTTTCCGGCGCTCAGCCTGTCGCGGCGTGTCCTGGATGCCGAATTGATCGCCCGAATGACCAGCCTGGTGGCCAAATTTCACCATGGCGTGGCCGTTTCGCAGGTGATCGGTGGCCGTGTGCGCACCAGCGGTGGCGAGCTGTCAGCCAGCCGCATTTTCATCGCCACCGGCAAGCATGATGTGCGTGGGATCCCCCGCCCGGCCGGCCCGGATCAGATCGGGTTCAAGCAGTATTTCGCCGCCCCGGCGCTGCACCGCCAACTGGCCGGCACGGTGCGGGTGGTGTTTTTCGATGGCGGCTATGCCGGCCTGCAACCGGTGGAGGGCGGCCGGCTCAACCTGTGCCTGCTCGCCGATGGGCCACTCTATCGCGCGCTTGGCGGCTGGCCGGCGCTGCTCGATCATCTGCTCGCCCAGCCGGGCCTGGCCGCACTGGGTGATGGGCAGGCGCTGCTGGCCAAACCCCTGGCGATCAGCCGCGTGCCCTATGGCCATCTGGCGCCGCCAGCCGGCGATGGCCTGTGGCGCCTGGGCGATCAGGCGGCGGTGATCCCCAGCTTCTGCGGCGACGGCATGGGCATTGCGCTCGAATCGGGCCGGCTGGCCGCCACCATGCTGGCCGCCGGGGCCAGCGCCGATGATTATCAGGCCGCGTTGCTGGCCCGCACCCGGCGGCCGGTGCGGCTGGCGATGGCGGCGCTGGGCCTGGCCGAAACCAGGCTGGGCCGGCTGGCGGCCATTGCCGGCCTGGCCGCCATCCCCGGCGCGCTGGCGCTGCTGGCGCGGATGACGCGGGTGGCTGATCCCGGCCGCCTTGCGCCCGCCGCCTGAGGCTGGCACGGCGCGGCCATGGACCAACTGCCCATCTTCGTGAAACTCGCCGGCCGCCGCGTCATCCTGATTGGGGAAGGCGAACCGGCCGAAGCCAAGGCGCGGCTGATCCGGGCCGCGGGTGCCGAGATCGTGGCTGAAGCCGATGATGCCGCGCTGGCCTTCATCGCGCTGGAGGATGATGCCGAGGCCGCCGCCCATGCCGCCGCGCTGCGATCACAAGGCTTGCTGGTCAATGTGGTGGACAAGCCCGGCCTGTCCGATTTCCTGATGGGCGCCATCATCGATCGCTCCCCGGTGATCGTCGCGGTCTCCACCGGCGGCGCCTCGGCCAGCCTGGCCCGCGCCCTGCGCACCCGGCTGGAGGCGCTGCTGCCCGCCAGCCTGGGGCCGCTGGCCCGCGCCATCCTGGCCGCCCGCGCCGCCACCAACGCACGCCACCCCACCCCGTCAGACCGCCGCCGCCTGTGGGAACGCGCGCTGGCGCAGGGCGCGCCGCTCGATCCCTTCGCAGCGCTGGCCGATCCGGAAACCGCCGTGTCCGCCACCATTGCCGGCAGCAGCGCCGCCGCCCCGGAACTGCTCCACATCGCCGTCACCAGCGCCGATCCGGGGGAACTCACGCTCAATCAGATGAATGCGCTCGCCCGCTGCGACACGCTGGTGGTGCAAGGCCAGGTCGCCCCCGCCATCATCGACCGCGCCCGCCGCGATGCGGCCCGGCTGGATGCGGTGCCGGAACCATTGCCGGCGGGGTTGACGGTGGTGCTGAGGCCGGAAGGGTAAGAATATGCCTCCGCCCCGGATCAAGTCCGGGGTGACGTGGGCAGGGGCGCAGCCCCTGCACCCAACCATTTCAGGGCAGCCCTTCACCGCCAATCCGGTCATGCTGCCCCGGCCTTCGCCGGGGTGACGGGCCAGCATTCATCGCGGGGCGAGCGCCCGTGGTGCCGCCAATGGGCACCGGTGGCACAGTGGATGCTGGCCTTCGCCAGCATGACGGGAATAGTGGAAGAGCACCGCCTTGAATCGAACGGGTGCAGGGTCCGCGACCCTGCCCGCCGGAGGCGTCCCTTTCTTCAGCGCCTCAACGTTTGATGGCGGCCGCCTGCACCACGATGTCGAACGCCGTGGTGATGCCCTTCACGAAGGCCGTGCGTTCCACGTTCACATATTCATCCAGTGCGTGGGCGCGGAAGCCGCCGCCGCCGGCGCCCAGGGTGATGGCAGGGATGCCGAGGCTGATCGGGATGTTGCTGTCGGTGGAGGAGGGCATCATCTGCGCGTCATAGCCGCCGGCTTTCAGCAGGCGTTCGGCGGTTTGCACCAGCGGGTCGCTGGCCGGCGTGGTGCCGGCCGGGCGGTCGCCGATCAGTTCGGGCACGGCGCTGATCTTGCCATAGCGCGTGTCGCGGGCGGCGTTTTCGGCGGCCACGCTGTCGTCGATGATCTTGAGGAACTGGGTTTCCAGCGCCTTCAAGTTGGTGGTGGAGGCCGAGCGCATGTCGAATTCGGCCAGGATCAGATTGGGGATGGAGTTGACCGAGGTGCCGCCGGCGATGGTGGAGGCGGCAAAGGTGGTTTTCACATCGGTGGGCGGAATGATCTTGTAGAGGCCCTGCACGGTGCCGGCCATGGCAGCCATCGGGTTGACGATGCCGAATGCGCCATAGCTGTGGCCGCCCGGCCCCTTGAAGGCAACGCGATAGCGGCGCGAACCAACGCCGCCGTTGACGATGCGGGCGACATTGCTGCCATCAAAGCTGATGAAATCGCCGATGCGGGCTTTCAGCGGGCTGGCCGAAAACAGGTGGCGCACGCCGCGCAGATCGCCCTGGCCTTCTTCGCCGACGTTGGCGACGAAGATGATGTCGCGCGCCGGGGTGATCCTTGCCGCGGTGAGGGCGCGATTGAAGGCCAGCAGGGCGGCCAGCGTCACCGTGGTGTCGCCGATGCCGGGCGCGTGCAGCGTGTCACCGTCGCGGCGCACCTTGATGGGCACATCGGGCGGGAACACCGTATCCAGATGGGCGGCGACCATCAGCGCCTTGGCGGTGCGATCCTTGCCGGGGCGGGTGCCGATGACATTGCCGACCGCATCAACATGCACATCGGCCAGGCCCAGCGCCTTGAACTTTTCCAGCATGCGTGCCCCACGCGCGGTTTCGCGGAAGGGTGGGGCGGGAATTTCGGTCAGCTCGATCACCTCGGCAATGGTCTGCTCATAATCGGCGGCGATGCTGGCGTGGGCGGCCTGCATCGCTTTTGACGGGGTGGCCGATTGGGCCAGCGCCGGGGTTGCAGTGGCGAGAAGCAGGGGGAGGACAAGGCTGCGCATGGACAGCCTGTGCCATGGCGGGCGCACCCCTTGCAAGTGCGGCGACGCCCGCTTAATGTTCCAGTTCTGTTCTGGGACTATGATGATGGCAAAGGGCAAGACCCGCTATGTGTGTCAGGCGTGCGGCGCGGTGGCGGCGCGCTGGGCCGGGCAGTGCGGCGATTGCAAGGAATGGAACACGCTGGCCGAAGAGGCATCCCCGGTGTTCACGCCCTTTGCGGCCAAACAGTCGCTGCAATCCGGCGGGCGGCGCATCGCCATGGAAAGCCTGGCCGATGATGTGGCGCTGCCGGCGCGCCTGAGCACCGGCATTGCCGAGCTGGACCGGGCGCTGGGCGGCGGGCTGGTGGCGGGCAGCGTCACGCTGATTGGCGGCGATCCCGGCATCGGCAAATCCACCCTGTTGTTGCAGGCCGCCGGCAAGATGGCGCGCAGCGGCACCAGCGTGGCCTATGTGTCGGGGGAGGAGGCCGCCGATCAGGTGCGGCTGCGCGCGCGGCGGCTGGGGCTGGCACGCGCGGATGTGCAGCTGGCCGCCGAAACCAATGTGCGCGATATCCTCACCACGCTGGGCAGCCAGAAGGCCGCCCCGGCATTGCTGGTGATCGATTCGATCCAGACCATGCATTCCGACACGCTGGAAGGCGCGCCCGGCACGGTGAGCCAGGTGCGGGCATCCGCGCAGGAGCTGATCCGCTTTGCCAAATTGTCCGGCTGTGCGCTGGTGCTGGTGGGCCATGTGACCAAGGATGGCCAGCTGGCGGGCCCGCGCGTGCTGGAACATATGGTCGATACCGTGCTCTATTTCGAAGGGGAGCGCAGCCACCAGTATCGCATCCTGCGCGCCGTGAAGAACCGCTTTGGCGGGACGGACGAGATTGGCGTGTTTGCCATGGGCGCCGACGGGCTGGAGGAGGTGGCCAACCCGTCCAGCCTGTTCCTGACCAACCGGGCCGAGGGCGCCAGCGTGACCGGCGCGGTGGTGTTCCCGGCGCTGGAGGGCACGCGGCCGGTGTTGTGCGAGATCCAGGCGCTGGTGGTGCGGGTGCCATCGGGCGCCACGCCGCGCCGGGCAGTGGTGGGCTGGGATTCCGGGCGGCTGGCCATGCTGCTGGCGGTGCTGGAAGCGCGCTGCGGGCTCGGTTTTGGCGGGCATGAAGTCTATCTGAATGTGGCGGGCGGCCTCAGGATTGCCGATCCTGCCGCCGATCTGGCGGTGGCCTGTGCGCTGGTGTCGGCGCTCACCGATCGGCCGTTGCCGGGCGATTGCGTTGCCTTTGGCGAAGTGGCGCTGTCGGGCGAATTGCGCGCGGCCGGGCTGGCCAGTCTGCGCCTGAAGGAGGCGGCAAAGCTGGGCTTTGGCAGGGCCTTTGTGCCCGATGGCACCACGGGCGGCGGCCCCATGCAGGTGGCGGGCTTCCGCACGATGAATGCGCTGGTCGATGCGCTGGGGCGTCCGGAGTGATTCGCGACATGGTGTGTTTTGTATTGGCAACACACCCCGCTTCGGGTTAGGCGCGTGACGCTATGGATATCGTCGCTTCTCTTGCCGGTTTTGACTGGATCGTGCTGCTGATCGTGGGCGCGGCGGCGGGCTTTGGCCTGATGCGCGGTTTCATCGCCGAAGTGGCCAGCCTGGCCGGCTGGTTTGCCGGCTTTGTGGCGGTGCGCCTGTTCTATACGCCGGCCAAGGCAATCTTTGCCGAGGCCAGCGGCAGCGACATGATCGGCGCCTTTGCCGCCGTGCTGGGGCCGTTTCTGCTGGCGCTGCTGGCGGTGAAGCTGATCGGCAGTTTCCTGTCGGGCGCGGCCAAGGGCAATCCGATCGGCGTGCTCGATCGCATCCTTGGCCTGGGTTTTGGCCTGGTGAAGGGGTTTCTGGTGGCCAGCCTGCTGTTCCTGCTGATCACGCTGGGCCTGCGCATCGTGCCCGGCGACGGCGGCCGCCCCGATTGGCTCGCCAGGGCGCGCACCACGCCGACGCTGGCGCTGGTGGCGAGTGCCATGGTCGGCTGGGTGGGCGAAGCCTGGAAGCAGCAGCAGCAGCTGATCGATCCCCAGGCTGATCCGCATCTGGGCCTGCCGGGCTTTGGCGGCGATGAACCGGCGGACGACGCCGAAGGTTATGACGGCAAGCAGCGCGGCGCCATCGACAGGCTGCTTGACGAACAGGAAAAAAAGTCGCCATCGACGGCGATATGACGATCCGGCTTTATAACACCGCGACGCGCGCCAAGGACGTGCTGCAACCGATCAATCCCGATCGGGTGACCATGTATGTCTGCGGCCCCACGGTGTATGGCCGGGCGCACATTGGCAATTTCCGCCCGGCCGTGGTGTTTGATGTGCTGCAGCGGCTGCTGCGCCATGTCTATGGGCCGGACCGGCTGGTCTATGCCCGCAACATCACCGACATTGATGACAAGATCATGGACCAGGCCCGGGCCGAAGCTGTGGGCATCGACGTGATCACCCGGCGCTATGAGGCGCTTTATCTGGAGGATGCCGCGACGCTGGGCGTGGAACGGCCCGATCTGCACCCGCATGCCACCACCAGCATCCCGGCGATGGTGGCGATGATCGACGTGCTGATCGCCAAGGGCCATGCCTATGCGGCGCAGGGCCATGTGCTGTTCGATGTGGCCAGCCATGGCGATTATGGCCGCCTGTCGCGCCGCCCGCTGGAGGAGATGATCGCCGGCGCGCGGGTGGAAGTGGCACCCTACAAGAAGAATCCGGCGGATTTCGTGTTGTGGAAGCCATCGACGCGCGATCAGGCCGGGTGGGACAGCCCGTGGGGTCGCGGCCGGCCGGGCTGGCACATCGAATGCTCGGCGATGATTGCCGAAAGCCTGGGGACCACCATCGATATCCACGGCGGCGGCATCGATCTCACCTTCCCGCACCATGAGAATGAATGCGCGCAAAGCGCCTGCGCCCATGATGGCGCGCCACTGGCCAACATCTGGATGCACAATGGCTTCCTGAATTTCGGTGGGGGTGAGAAGATGTCGAAATCGCTGGGCAATGTGCTCAGCGTGGGCGATCTGGTCGAAGGCGGCTGGAGCGGCGATGAACTGCGGCTGGGCCTGCTCAGCGCCCATTATCGCCAGCCGTTGCAGTGGGATGAGGCGCTGCTCGGCCAGATTCGCGGCCGGCTGGACAAGTGGCTGCGCAAGCTGGGCGATGTGCCCAGGGGCGTGCGCCCGCCGCCACCGCCGGCCGTGGTGGAGGCATTGTCCGACGATCTCAACACGCCCGCCGCGCTGGCTGCCATCGCCGGGATCGAGCAGGACCGTGAGGCGCTGCTGGGCGCGCTGGCGTTTCTGGGCCTGCCGTCGCTGGGGGCGGAAAAGCATCGCGCGGCCAGCGGGCGCGGCGCCGATCCCGATGCGGCGCGCATCGATGCGCTGGTGGCCGATCGTGTGGCAGCGAGGCTGGCGAAGAACTGGGCCGAATCCGATCGTATCCGCGATGCGCTGGCAGCCGAGGGCGTGGTGCTGGAGGATGGTCCGGGCGGCACGGTGTGGCGGCGGGTGTAGCGCGGCCAGCTTTGTGCTATAAGCCCGTTCATGGCCATGAAACTCTCCGCCCCGCCGCCGCCGCGCTTTGTCGAAGTGGTGTCTGATCCTGAAATCCTCGGTGGCTGGCCGGTGATTCATGGCACGCGGATTCCGGCGGAAACCATCATGGCCTGCATCAAGGCCGGCGAGAGCGATTATGATATCGTGCTGGCCTATCCCTACATGCCACTGGGAGGCATTGATGCGGTGCGGCGCTGGGCAAAGGCGCAGGGCCTGCTTTGATTCGCTTCCTGATCGATGAATGCCTGTCGCCGTCTCTGGCTGCGGCGGCCCATGTCCGTGGGTTCGAGGCGCATCATGTCAACTGGCTGGCGCTGAACACCCGTTCCGATCGGGCAATCATGCCGCAGATTGTTGGTGGCGATTTCACCTTCGTCACCAACAATGCCAAGGATTTCTTGCGCCTTTACCGGGGTGTTGACGTTCACGCCGGGTTGCTGATCATCCTGCCGTCAGTGGGGACGGCTGACCAACGCCGCCTGTTCGCCGCTGCATTGGATGCCATCATCGCCGCCGGCGCCGATCTCACCGGCGAGTTGTTGGAAGTGGATCGCGATGGCACGGTGCGCTTTCGCCGCTATCCAGATCCGCTGGGCAATGATTGAAGGACCGCATGTCGGACACGCTTTACAGTGCAGCGATCCTGCGGCTGAAACTGGCCGGGGAGGGTGCGCAGCGCCTTGCCGCGCCGGCGGGCAGTGCCACGCGCGTGTCGCCGGTGTGTGGCAGCAAGATCATCGCCGATGTGATGCTGGCTGATGGCCGCATCGCCGCCGTGGCGCTGGATGCCAGCAAGGCCTGCACGCTGGGCCAGGCCAGTTCCGCGGTGGTGGCACAGGTGGCGCCGGGGCAGGATGGCGCCGCGCTGGCCGCCACCCGCGCCGCGCTGGCCGATTTCCTCGCCAGCCGGGCCGAGGCCGCACCGGATGGCTGGGCGATGTTCGCTCCCGCCCGCCCGCACCGCGCCCGCCACCCATCGATCTTGCTGCCGCTGGATGCCGTGATCGCCGCGCTGGCTGCCGCCTGATGGAGCATGAGCCCACCCTGCTGCGCGATGTGGTGGTGTATCTGGCCGCCGCTGTCGTGCTGGTGCCGTTGTTCGTGCGGTTCAAGCTGGGCGCGGTGCTGGGCTATCTCGCGGCGGGCATCTTGATCGGGCCATCGGTGCTGCGCCTGGTGGACAATGCCGAACAGACGTTGCAGTTCGCCGAATTCGGCATCGTGCTGCTGCTGTTCGTCATCGGGCTGGAACTGCAGCCATCGCGGCTGTGGGCGCTGCGGCGCGACATCTTCGGGCTGGGCGCGGCGCAGGTGCTGCTGTGCGGCTTTGCGCTCACCGGGCTGTTGCTGCTGCTCACCAGCCTCACCTGGGAAGCGGCGCTGGTGGTGGGGCTGCCGCTGGGCCTGTCGTCCACCGCGCTGGTGATGCAATTGCTCAACGAACGGCAACTGGCCGCCACGCCCTTTGGCGAGCGCAGCTTTTCCATGCTGCTGTTCCAGGATCTGTCCATCGTGCCGATGGTCACCGTGGTGGCGGCGCTGTCGCGGGCGCCGGTGGCCGATCCGGTGCCGGGCTGGCTGATGGCGGCAAAAACCGCCGGCGCGCTGGCACTGCTGGTGGTGATCGGGCGCTATGGCCTGCCGCGCCTGTTCCGCATCATCGCATCGCTGGGCGCGCGTGAGGCCTTTGTGGCCGCCGCGCTGTTCTGCGTGATGGGCAGCGCGCTGCTGATGGCCAGCCTGGGGCTGTCGATGGCGCTGGGGGCATTTGTCGCCGGCGTGATGCTGGCCGAATCGCCGTATCGCCATGCGCTGGAAACCGATATTGAACCGTTCCGCGGCCTGATGCTGGGCCTGTTCTTCATCGCCATCGGCATGAGCCTGGATCTGGCGGTGGTGGCCGCCAACTGGGGGCTGGTGATCGCGCTGGTGGTGGGGGTGATGGCGGTGAAAACCGCCGTGATCGCCGCGCTCGCCCGCAGTTTCGGCACCGATTGGCAACGCGCCATCAAGATGGGGCTGCTGCTGGCCCAGGGCGGCGAGTTCGGCTTTGTGCTGTTTGCCGAAGCCGAGCGCGGCCTGCTCATCACCCACCAGGCCGCGCAACTGTTTGGCGCCGTCGTCACCTGCTCCATGGCGCTCACGCCGTTGCTGTTCCGGCTGGCCGGGCGGATCTTTGCCATCCCGGACGCCGCCGCCGGCCGCCGCGACGGCCCAGAAAGCGCCAGCGATGCAAGCCACGGTGGCCATGTCGTTCTGGTTGGCAGCGGCCGGGTGGGGCAGGTGATCGCCCAGATGCTGCGCGCGCGCGGGCAGGCCATCACCGCCATCGATCTGGATGCCGAACTCATCGATATCACCGCCCGCTTTGGCAACAAGGTGTTCTGGGGCGACGGCACACGGCTGGACATCTTGCGCAACGCCGGCATCGATACCGCCAGCGCCCTGGTGTTCGCCATCGATGGCCAGTGGGACCCAAAGCCGGTGCTGGCCCCCATCCAGGCCGAATGGCCCGATCTGCCGATCATCGCCCGCGCCTTTGATCGCACCCACAACATCGCCCTGCGCCAGGCCGGCGTGGAGCATGTGACCCGCGAAACCCTGGAAAGCGCCGTCACCATGGGCCGCGACGTGCTGGCCACACTGGGCACACCCGAACCCATGATCAACGCCATCGAAGCCGAATATCGCCGCCGCGACACCGAACGGCTCGATCTGCAGATCATCACCGGCGACATGATGACCGGCGCCGACACGATCATCCGCGACGCCCTCGATCTGAACACCGCCCCCGATCCCGCCGCCCTGGGCGAAATCCCGCCGGCTTGACCCGTGCTAGCAAGATGGCGTCATTCGCTAGACAATCGCTCTGCCCGGCCATATCATGCACGCATGAACCGCCCCGCCACCAAATTGCCCTCCACCCAGTTGAATGTGCGATCGGCCTTTGCCCGCGAACGGGCGGCCGCACTGGCGCTTGCCACCGGCATGACCACCACGCAGGTGGTGGAGGAGGCGCTGCGGGCCTATACGCCGCCCGTGGTTACGCCCCCTGGCGCACTGCAACGGCGCGGCCAGCTGCTGGTGCGGCCTGGTGGAGAGGCCATCTCGCTCGCCGCCGCCAATGCCGCCCTTGATGCCGCCCGTGAAGGCCGGTGAGCCGTCGCCTGATCCTGATCGATACCAATGTGATCGTGGCGGCCCTTGCCGAAGCGCACGAACATCATGCGCCATCTCTGGCGCTGTTTGATGCCGGGCTTGATCTGGCCGTGGCCGCGCATTGCTATGCCGAAGCCTTCACCACCCTCACCCGGCGCGGCGATCATGCCCCGTTTCGCTGGCCGGCAAACGAAGCCTGGGCCGCGCTGGAAAGCGTTGCCGCTGTCACAAGTCTGGTTGGGCTCACCCCGGCCCAAAGCTTTGCCGCCGTGCGGGATTTTGCCGCCGCCGGCCACATCGGCGCACGCATTTATGATCATCTGATCGCCCGCGCCGCTCAATCCGCCGGAGCGACACTGCTCATCACCTGGAATGCCGGCCATTTTCAGGGC
>CAZHTW010000054.1:0-18838 GCA_964535865.1 uncultured Sandarakinorhabdus sp.
CAACTGCTTGGAGACCGGTTTGGTGAGCGGATAGAGCCGGGTGCCGGAGCCGCCGGCCAAAATGATGCCACGCCGTTTTGCCATCATGCCGTTCCCTTGATGAACCGGCGCACCAGGCCGGCAAAGCTTTTCACTTGTGCCATCACCGGCTCACGCCGGGCGGCTTCGGCCACGCCAAGGCCCAGATAACGCGGCACCGGCCGGCCAACCACGCGCATCGCCCACAACCGCGACAGCACCTGCCGCTTGCGGCGGGCCTGGTGCGGCTGCATGCGGATGATATCGGCCACCGGCACCGTTTCGGTGACCACGGTGCCGGCAGCGCGCGCGGCATCGAGCACGGCCAGGCCGGCGGCGGTGCGTGCCATCACCAGGCTGCGGCCATCGGTTTCCTCAAAGCTGGGATAGCCGCGATCATCGCCATACCAGGCATCAGCACAGGCGACATCGGCCGCCGCGCCCACGGCATCGGCGCAGATCTTGCAGCGGAACTGCACTTCCTTCGACAGGATCTGGCCCCAGCTGTCGTTATAGGTCATCTGCCGGGTGCTGCCGTCGCGCAGGCTGGCCTTGGCAAAGCCGGGCCAGCCATCGCCGCGAAAGCGGAAGGCGGCCACATCGCCCGGTGCCACCTTCAGATGATCAAGGATGCGGCCCACCGCCCGGTCAGACGGGATGCCGGCGCAGAAGAACGCCAGCATCAGCGGCACGCGCGCGGCCAGCGCCGGATCGGCCTTGGCCCGGGCGCGCAGGGCAGCGACATCGCAGGGCTTGCCCACAAAGGCAAAGCGGCCCGGCCGGGCCAGCCAGTCATTGAGGCCAGCCAGCGGCGACGAGCGGGCATAGCGCGACCCGGCGGCGGTGAGAATTTCGTCAGGCCCGGTGGAAATGCTGGTGATGTTGCCGGTGGGCTGATCGGGATCGGCACGCACCTGCACGACAAAATCAACCAGGCCGCTGGCCAGCGCGTGGGTGAGCAACGCCGAGATCACGCCGCCGGATGATGCGGTGTGGCGCAGCACCGGATCGGTGGCATGGCCCACCCCGGTGAAGCGTTGCGGGCCCCACAGTGGCTCTGCCGCATCGTGGGGGTTGTCGCGCTGGTCCACCACCAAGCCTGGGCAGGCGGCAGCAATGGCGGCATCTTCGGTTGCGGAAACCGTGCCAAGCTGTTCCGGCCTGGCCCAGCCGGGGCCGGCCGCGGCCATGCGGATGCCAGGGGAGACGGCCGCACACAGCCCGCAGCCGGTGCAGCTGTCTGCCCGTTTCACCCGTTCCAGAAAATCCGCAGCCATTGCCGTGCCTGTCCTGCCCAAACGTCACACATTGCCCGCCCGCCCGCCCGGCGCCGTGCTGGCCAGCCGGGCGCGGCGCGCCTTGGCTTATTTGGCGGCGGCCGGTGCCGCGGCGGCGCCCGCCTTGGCTGCGCCGGCCTTGGCGCGCTTGTCCTGCTCGGCCTTGTCCTTCAGCGCGGCCGTGGCTTTCTTGTCCAGTTCCTTGGCGGTGTTTTCCGGCGTGTCATAACCGGTGCCATAGACAATCTTGCCCTTGTTGGCTTCGCGCAGGCGGGTGAGTTCGGCCTGCAGGCGCTTGGAGATTTCCTGGCGCTGGATCAGCTGCTGGGCATAGGCAATGGCGCGCTCGCCAATGAACGGCTCGATCCGCTGTTCGGACACCACGTTGATATAGACGATCGGGGCCGGGGCACCCTGCGGCTGATCGGTGAACATGAACGGTTCGCCATTGGGGCCCTGGGCCAGCCGCACGACTTCCTTGCTCAGGCGCGGATCGAGCAGCAGCGTGTCAAGCTGTTGTGGCGCGCGGCGATATTCGATGTTGGCATCCAGCAGGATCCGCTCCACCTGCGGCATGGATTTGGCCGCAGCCAGCGGCAGCGACCCCAGATTGGCCGGTTGCAGGAACTGGATCTGATCCAGGGTCAGAATGTGGCGATCACCAAAGATGATGGGATTTTCCGAAATGAACTTCTGCGCCTGTTCGCGCGGCGTTTCGGACACCTTGCCCGACACTTCGGCCTGCAGCGCCTGCACCAGCAGGTTTTCATCGTTGCGGGCCTTGGCCAACACAAATTGCGGCGACTGATCGAGCTTGCGGGCCTTGGCTTCGGCGGCCAGCATCTTGCGTTCGATCACCCGGGCCAGACCAACGGATTCGATCAGCTTGGGCGAAATGGTGCCGGCCTGAATACCAAGGCCATTGGCCTCCATGGTGACTTCATTGATGGTCACTTCCTGGCCATCAACCGTTGCCACCACCTGGCCTTCGGGCTTGGATTGCTTCTCGCCGCAGGCTGCCAGGGCCACGCAGGTGGCGGAAATCAGCAGCAACCGCTTGGAAAGGTTCGACATTCTGGTCTCCATCTCGATTGATCCATGGCCGTTGCCGGCCCTTGTTGGCCCCTCTTGCCGTGGCGGTCTGCCACGGTCAATGGTGCCGCCATCCGGTTCACGGTGCGCGCCCCAGCGCCGCGCGCGCCACAAAGCGCGCATTGCGCCATTGCCGGCGAATCAGCCGCCGGGCCACGATGATCCAGCTGAACAGCCAATGCCATGCCCACAACCAGCGATAATGCCGCCAGATGAACGCCAGGCGCGATCGCGTCAGCCAATAATCACTGAACGGGCTGCGGCCGGCTTTGGCGTTGGGTGATCCGATGGCGGCGCCGGCCTTGTGAAACACGATCGCACCATGGGCAAAGGCGGTGGCGAAGGGCGGGCCATTGCGCTTGCGGTTGCGTGCCGACCAATCCATTTCCTCGAAATAGAGGAAATAGGATTCCTCCATCAGGCCGATATCGTCCAGAAAGGCGCGGCTGGCGGCCAGGCTGGCACCCAGCACGAAATCGGTGGCATCCGCGATCAGTTGCGGATCAAATTGCACGCCGGCCGGTTCATTGCCGCCAAGCGCCACGCCGGCGCCGGTCCATTTGTTGAACATATAGCCGTTCAGGGCCTGCAATTGTTCGGGCTGCCAATATTGCCGTACGATGGTGCCGCACATGCCGATACCGGGCGTGGCGTCCATCCGGGCCAGCAAGGCCGCGGCGGCTTCGGGCATCACCACTGTGTCATTGTTGAGCAACCAGAAATGCCGCAGGCCGCGATCGGCCATCAGATGGCGCAGTCCCAGATTGTTGCCGCCGGCAAAGCCCAGATTGTCCGGCGATTCGATCAGGGTGAGAGAGGCAATCGGCCCGATGCCGATCTGATCCGGGCCGATATGGGCAATGCCCAGCGGCTTGCGGACCGGCGGCGTTGACAGCTGGCGCAACAGATCAGACGCCGGCTGGGCCTCCATCCGGCCGGCTGCCCAATCCAGCAGCATCTGGGCCGATCCGTCGCCGGAGCCATTGTCCACCACCACCACCTTCATGGGCAGGGACGACCGGAGCAGGCTTTCCAGACACTCGATCGTGTCGGCGGCGCCGCGATAATTCACGATCACGACGCCCAGCGCCGGTCCGGCCGGTGCCTTGCCGGGGCGGGCGCCGCTGCGGTTGCCCGTGCGGGACGTGGTTGCCATGCCCATGATCAGCGATTCCACCGTTGCGGGCCGGTGAGGGCGCGGCCGGCCACCAGCATCTTGCCGGCGCGATACCAGCGAATGCGGACCAATGTGACCAGCCCGCGCCAGCGATTGCCCAGGCCCGATACCCGGCTCGACAGGATCATGCGCCGGGCATCGACCACAGGCGAAAGGGCCACCATCGCCGTGCGCAGCCACCAATGTGCGATGCTGCGCCCCGATGCCCGGTGGCCGTTCCATTCATGCTGCAACAGCCGATCCCATTTGCGCGCCAGCGCCGCGAAATCCGGCCGCGCCGGGTGCAGCACCCGCATCGCCGGCAGAAAGCTGATGCTCTGGCCCTGGGCATGGGCGCGCTGGCCCCAGTCCAGATCCTCGGCAATCTCGATGCCGGCAAACGGCCCGACCCTGGCCAGCGCA
Organism: uncultured Sandarakinorhabdus sp.; assembly: GCA_964535865.1. Lineage (GTDB taxonomy): Bacteria > Pseudomonadota > Alphaproteobacteria > Sphingomonadales > Sphingomonadaceae > Sandarakinorhabdus. The sequence continues at coordinate 3,967 of CAZHTW010000054.1, forward strand.
TCGGCCGGCATGGCCATGTTGGCGGTGACGGAGAATTTGCGGGTTTCGATATAGAATTTCTGCCGGAAGCCGAATTCGCTTTCAAAGGCCTCGCAGCCGGTCATGCCGGCGGCGTCCACCACCTCCACGCCGATATCGCCGCCCACCACCGCGCCGCTGGCAGCGGCCGCATGGGCCGCCTGCAACCAGCCCGGCAGGGCAATGCAATCGGCATCGATGAAGGCCAGCAAGGGGGCGCGCGCGGCTGCAGCGCCCATGTTGCGGGCCAGGCCCGGCCCGGCGGCCGGTTCCAGCAGAAAGCGCACACTGGCAAAGCGCTGCTGCACGGCATCAAGCGGGGTGCGTGAGCCATTGTCCACCACGATCACTTCGAACGGCCCGGCATCAAGCTGCTGCACCATCAGCGATTCAAGGCAGCGCGCCAGCAGATCGGGCGTGTTCAGGTGCGGGATCACCACCGAAATCACCGGCGCGACCGTGGTGGCCGGCGCCGGATCAGACAACAACAGGGAATCGCCAACCATCATCGCGCCGCGATGCCGGCCAGATTGGCCGGATTGGGCCGGAACACGGCGTCGGGCCGCTGGTCGATCAGGGCCTTCAATCCGGCCTTGTCGCGCAGCCACCATTGGCTGGCTTCGATCGCGGCAATTGTTTCGTCGTCGAAGCGGTTGCGCACGATGCGTCCGGGCATGCCGACGGCCACGGCATAGCGCGGCACATCCTGGTTGATGATGGCCCCGGCCGCGACCACTGCACCGCGCCCGATGAACTTGCAGCCTGGCAGGATGGTGGCATTGTGGCCCACCCACACATCATCCTCCACCGTGAGCCAGGGCGGCTCCGGCAGGTTTTCGGCCACCACACCAAAGCGGCGTTCATACAGGAAGGGATGCGTGGTCAGCGCCTCGAGCGGGTGATTCTGATCGATCACCCGCGCCGAACGCGCAAAGGAACAATAACGGCCAATGCGGGTGTGGGCCGAAATCCGCCACGGGTCGAAGCAGCCATAACTGTAAAGCCCCACCTCGATCTTCCAGCGAGACTGGAACCAATCGCGCAGTGGCTGGCTTTCATACTCGTCGCGGCGCAACCACAGCAGCTTGAGTTTTTCGGTCAAGCCTGATGCCATTCGCTCACCTATGCCCTTGCCATTACGGCGGAACTGATCCGGCTGTCAGGCGACCTGGCGCGCCATGGCGGCCGACATCATCAGCAGCGAGGCAACGCCCGGATAGCCGAAACGGAAGTGCGGATCGCCCGGCCCTTCACGGCGTTCAAGCAGGTCAACGGTGTTCACAAACAGCTTGAGGTCACGCTCGATGGTCAACTGCGACATCGTTCCGCCGGTTTCGGCATAGACATCATCAACCGTGAACCAGCCATCGGCCGAACTGCCGGCCTTGGCGGCAGACACCAGCAGTTCCCAGTGCGCCTTGGCTTCTTCGCGGGCCAGATTGGACTGCACCCGGCGCGGCAAGCTGGCCTGCCATTCGCGGATGACCAGATCGACCGCCCGCCGGGCATCAGCCTGCGTCACTTTGTCCCGCCCGTCATCCATGGCCAGCAGACCGGCCTGGTGGCCCAGCAGCCGGACCAGATAGGGCGAGCCCCCCGCCATCTGGCAGATGGTTTCCACCCCATCATCGCCGTAAACGATATCCGCTGCCCGCTCGCCCATGCGCAACAGATCATGCATTTCGGCGTTGGACATCGGGATCATCGGCAGACCGGTGATGTTGCGCCGGATCGACGGCGCATAGCCGATCAGCTCGTCGAGGTTGAGCGCGACGCCGGTGATGATCAGCTGCACGCGGGCCGCGCGGTCAGACAGGTTCTTGATCAGTTCGGCGACGTCGCGGCGGAAGTTCACGTCGATGACGCGATCATATTCGTCGAGGACGATCAGCACGCGGGTGCCGAGCACGCCGGCCAGCACGTCGGCCAGTTCGCGGGCGCCAAACGGTCCTTCCGGCAGCATGACATCGAAATTGTCGCCGGCTTCGGCCTCGGCCGAGTTCGGCATCACCGAGCTGTGGTAGAGCCGCGGAATGTTGGTCAGGATCGACCGGAACATGTCAGCGAAATTGGCGGCCGTGCCGCAGCTGGCATAGATCACATGATAGCGGGCTTCGCGCGCGGTTTCGGCGAACACGTGGGCAAGGCTGGTCTTGCCGATCCCGCGTTCGCCGTAAATCACGACGTGAACGCGCTGCTCCTCGATGGCATTGATCAGGCGCAGCATCTGGTCGTGGCGACCGGCAAAGGCTTCGCGAGACACCACCGGCTGCGACGCGGCCAGCGCATCACGCAGGGCCAGGCGGCGACGGGACAGCCGATCGGCCGATTCGGATTCGACGTCATCGGCGGCGCTGGCCATGAAGCGCGGCAGCATCGGGCCGGGTTCGATCACCGGTCCCTGTTGCCACAGGCTGTCGCTGCCGACCGGCATGTCATAGCCGCGCGCCAGGGTGGGAAATTGTTCCACCAGGACGATGCTGCTTTCGGATGCCTCGGACAATGTATCGAGAGCAGGCACGACGCTGTTGCCACCATCGGACTGCAGTTTGCGCTTCCAGATCATTCCATCACCATATCACTGCCGCTGCTAAGCGGTCACACCCGGATCGGGCAGTGCCAGTTACGGCACTCCATGCTCTGCAATTGCATGCGCCTCTGCCATGAGTATGTTGCAGATGCGAGTGGGAATTTGCAGCATATCCCAGTTTGAGCACGAATTGCAGAACCATCCCCATTCGAAAAGGTTGCCCGCAAGAGGCGCTGCGTGTAGCAGGGCGCCGAAACAGGATGGTGGCTGCAACCACGACAGCAGCCCCATGGCCTGGCCGAAACAAGCGCGTGTCGCCCCGTGGGAACATGGGGCAATTGGTGGGGTTAGAACAGAGTATGGATGCACGGCTCGCTCTTTTGTCTGCCCGATTTGTGCGTGCAGCCAGTGCCGTCGCGGTTGTTCCCCTGATCTGCATCGCTGTGCCAGCGCAGGGTCAGGTGTTGCCGAAGACGGGCGTTGCGAGCCAGGTTCCGGCTGCTCCCATCATGGCTGACAACGACGACATTGCCGAAAACAGCAGCGGCATTGCGGGATTGCCAGGCTATCCCGGCCGTGGCCTTTCGCTGCGCGGATCGATGTTTGCCCTGTATGAGGACAATTTGTCGCGGCTTCCCGTTGCCGATGACGGTCTGCGCGCACGCGTCACGGCGAGCGGCAGCTATGGCCTGGGTGCGGGTCGCTTCGGGCTCTATGCCGTGGGCAGTTATGGCCGCGATGAAATTTGGGGCAACCAGCGGCTGAAGGGTGCCGATCGTGTGTATCTGGGCAGCGGCATCTCCGCCAATCTGGCGCGGTGCACGATCGATGCGGGCCTCAGCTATCGTCGCAACCTGGTGTTCCTGAGTGACATCATCCTGTTCGGCAACCTGGAACAGCAGACCAGCCAATATGGTGCCAGTGCCAATTGTTCGATTGGTTCGGCAATCTCCTTCAACGGCAGCGTCACCCGTGCCGAAATCGGTATTTTGCGCGGCGCCGGATCGGCGATTGACTCCAACCGCTGGACCTACACGGCCGGCGCCGCGTTCAGCCGTCCGGCCTTTGGCCGCCTGTCGATCGATGGATCGATCTCGGATATTGATCTGATCGGGCGTCAGGTGCTCACCCCAACCGGTCTGGTGAACGATGGCCTGCTGCAGCGCAGCCTGCGTGTTGGCCTGCAGCGGGATTTCGGGTCCCGCATCTCGCTCACGCTGGGTGGGTCGTTCCTGGATTCCAGTCCCAAGCAGGCGTCCAACATCGTGTTTGTGGATGGCCTGCCGCAGACGATTGACCGCAGCAACTTCAGCGGCGCCGGTTATGATGCCGCCCTGATTGTCCGGCTCAGCTCGCGGCTCAGCCTGTCCGCGAAGGGCAGCCGCAACATCCAGGCCAACAACTTCGTCGGCTCGCAGTTCCAGGTGGTCGAACAGGCGGATCTGGCGGCCAACTTCAAATTGTCCCAGAATTTCAACCTGGCAGCTGGCTATTCCTATCGCGATGCCCGTTATCGCGGCTCGGTGGTTTCGTCGCTGGAAACCCGGCTGCGCGAACGGGATGAATTTCACCGCTACTACGCCCGCCTCGGCGGCCAGCTGGGCAAGCGGTTGAGATATGGTTTTGATGTGTTCCGCAATGAAAGACGGTCCGATCCGTCCGTATTCAATTTCACGTCGACCGGTGTCTCCGTGAATCTTGACATCGAATTTGGCAATCAGAGGTCGTGATGAACAGAACAGCTTTTCTTGCACTCGCCCTTTTGGGAGCAACGCCTGCGCTGGCGCAAACCGCCGCGCCGGCCCCGGCAGCCTATGCCGGTTACCGGCTGGGCGCTGATGATACGGTTCAGGTCATTGTCTATGGCCAGAGCGAGTTCAACGTCACCACCCGGGTGAAGGCGGATGGCACCATCGTGATGCCGCTGATCGGCATCGTGAAGGCGGAAGGCGAGACCAACATCACGCTGGCCCGGCTGGTCACCGAAAAGCTGGTTGCAGGCGGCTATCTGCGGCAGCCGTTGGTGAACGTTGAAATCGGCAGCTATGTCTCCCGTTCGATCAATGTTGCCGGGAATGTGACATCGCCTGGCATCTTTCCGCTCGACCGCCCGTATCATGTGCTGGAAATGCTGTTGAAGGCGGGGTGGGTGCGTGCCGATGGAGCCAGTTTTGTCTATCTGCGGCGGCAGGGTCAGCCCGAGCAGCGGCTGGATGTGGAACAGCTGGTGCGCGGCACGGCCGGCAGCGACCCGGCACTGGCACCCGGCGATACGTTGTTTGTCCCGCCCGCCGAAACATTTTTCATCTATGGCCAGGTCAATTCGCCCGGCATGAAGGCCATATTGCCTGGCATGACGATCCGGCAGGCGCTGGCTCTGTCTGGCGGCGTCACGGCTTCCGGCAAGGCTGACAAGGTTGGTCTGGTGCGGGCCGGCGGCAAGGAAGTCGACGCCGATCCGTCACAGAAGGTTCAAAGCGGTGATGTAATCGTCGTCAAGGAACGTCTGTTCTGATTGACTGCTCGCCAGATATTCTGGCGAGACTTTGTGTTTGAGGGAGCCGGCCATGCCGGAGGAGTTGCAATGAGCATCATCCAGTTGGTCCGAATCTTGGTGGCACGCCGTTGGCTGATCGCCTTCGCGGCGTTTCTGGCGCTGTTGGTGGGTGTGGCCGCCGGCAATATCCTGCCTGCGCGCTACCCGGCGTCGGCCCGCGTGCTGATGGACAATTTCAAGCCCGACCCGGTGACCGGCGCGGTCATGAATGCCTCCGGCATCAAGATGTTCATTCGTACCCAGCTGGAGCTGATCAAGGATTATCGCGTCGCCGGCGAAGCGGTTGACCGCCTCGGCCTGACCGGCAACGCCAACCTGCTGGCCACCTGGCAGGCGGAAACCGGCGGCTATGGCGATTTCCGGCGCTGGCTGGCCGACCGTATCGTCAACAACGTGCAGGTGTCGCAGATCGAAAGCTCCAACATCATGGAGATCACCTATGAAGCCGGCGTGCCCGAAGTGGCTCGCCGCACGGTGAATGCGCTGCGCGATGCCTACATCGACAACAGTCTGAAATTCCGTACCGATTCGGCGGGCCGTACCGCCGAATGGTATCGTGAACAGGCCGGCCGCGCGCTGCGCGTGCTGCAGAGCGCCGAGGCGGCCAAGACCAAGTTCGAACAGGAAAATGGCATCGTGATGACGGCGGCTGGCGAGGCCGAGACCGTCAAGCTGGCCAGCCTGCAAGCCGCCCTGACCGAAGGTCGTTCCAATGCCGGCCTGCAGAACTTCGAAGCTGTGCGCCAGTCGACCTCCAGCGCGGTGGTTGACCAGCTGAAGGTGCAGCTGGCCACGCTGAACGATCAGATTGAACAGGCTTCGGAACGGCTGGGTGCCCAGCACCCGACCTATCTGGCCCTGCTTGCCCGTCGCGGCCAGCTGGAACGCCAGCTGAGTCGTGAACAGGTTGTTGCCCGCCAGGCCGGTGCCGCCCAGATGGGTGCGTCGCGCGGTGGGCTGGCAGCGCTGGAAGCTGAATATGAACAGCAGCGCTCCAAGGTGTTCGCCATGAAGGAAAAGCTCGACAAGCTGGGCCAGTTGACCAGCGAAGTCGGGCTGCGCCGTCAGCAGTATGAGCAGGCCGCCAAGCGCACCAGCGAACTGCAGCTGGAATCCAATGTCGCCGATGCCGGTCTGATCGTGCTGGGTGACGCCATGGTCAGCCAGGATCCGACCTTCCCGAACTGGACCCTGATCCTGGCGCTGTCGACGGGCATCGGCCTGTCGGTGGGTGTGCTGATGGCGCTGCTGGTTGAACTGCTCAATCGCCGGGTGCGCGGTGCCGAAGATCTGGCATTTGCCGCCCGGGTGCCCGTGTTCGCCGTGGTGGCCGAAAATCGTCAGCCGGAATGGCGCCGTGTTCTGAAGCGGCTGTTGAGCCGCGGCAACCGTGGCGCTGATCAATTCCAGCCGGCCCAATAAGGTCAGCGGCCTCGATTGCCAAACGGCTGCGCAAGGACAAGTTGATGGACAACAACGAGCAAGAAATTCCCTTCGAGGAGGTGTCGACGGGTATCGTCGATCGCGGCCGCATTGCCGGTGGTGAGCGCTATGACGCCCCGATCCGCGATGTTCTGACCCGGTTGGGCTATCTGACCGAAGATCAGGCCGCCCATGTCGCCGCGCATGCCGCCGATCGCGCCCTGGACTTTGACCAGGCCGCCCTTGAAATCGGTTATGTCACCACCGAAGAGCTGGACCGTGCCCGCGACCAGCTGATCAATGCGATGGCGCTGCAGAATGTGTCGCGTCGCCCGATCTCTGACGAGTTGATCGTGATCTCGGATCCGGGGTCGGTGCGGGCGGAATCGATCCGCATGCTGCGCACCCAGATCATCGCGCAGCATATCAAGAACGGTCGTCGCGGCCTGGCCGTGGTGTCCACGGCCGATGGCACCGGCTGTTCCTATGTCTCGGCCAATCTGGCCGTGGCGCTGGCGCAGGTGGGCTACAAGATCCTTCTGGTGGATGCCAACATGCGCAGCCCGCGCCAGGATCAGATTTTTGGCCTTGATCCCAACGCCGCTGGTCTGTCGAGCTTTCTGGCCCTGCAGGTTGCCCGCCCGGAACGGGTGGTGAATGCCAATGTGTTGCCGGGTCTGGCCGTGATCACCGCCGGGCCGCCGACCAGCCGCCCGCAGGAGCTTCTGTCGGGCAACCGGTTCCGCGATGGTGTCAACACGCTGCTGCGCGAATATGATCTGGTGCTGTTTGACACGCCGGCCGCCAACACCAGCGCCGATGCGCTCAACATTGCGGGTGCTGCTGCCTATGCGTTGGTGGTCGGCCGCACCAACCAGAGCTATTACAAGGACATCAGCGTGCTGGCCGATCAGCTGGCCTCGTCTCGCTGCGCCTTGGTTGGCGCGGTGCTGAATGACTTCTGATGCAGCCATGACTGCGGATCGTGCGGTGGTGGCCGGTCCGGACTGGCGCCATCTGCTGACGCGGCAATGGCCGCTGGCAGCCGGCATTGCCGCCTTGGCAGCGCCAACGATTGTCAGCCTGGCGCAAGGCCCGTGGCAGGAAGAATCGGGTGTCCACGGCGTGATTGTGCTGGTCACCGGCATTTGGCTGGTGCTGCGCCGGTGGGACGATATCCTGCGCCTGCGCCAGCCTGGGAACGCGGTCTTGACTGCGATCGTTCTGGCGGCAGCCCTGATCCTTTATGTGGCCGGGCGGGCATTTGAATTCATCAGTGTCGAAGCGGCGGCCCTGCTGTTGGCGATGGCCGCCGTGATGTATCAGTATTGGGGCATGGCGGTGGTCCGCATGATGTGGTTCCCGATCGTCTATCTTGGCTTCGTGGTTCCCTTGCCGGGGTGGCTGCTTGATACGATCACCCTTCCGTTGAAGGAACTGGTGTCACAGCTGGTCACCAACATATTGGCCGATCTGGATTATCCGATCGCGCGACAGGGTGTGACGCTCTATGTGGGCGCGTACCAGCTGCTGGTGGAAGATGCCTGTGCCGGGTTGAACTCGTTGATCAGCCTGTCTGCCATTGGGTTGTTCTATGTCTATCTGTTGCGCGGTTCGAACCCGACCTATTCCCTGCTTCTGCTGCTGATGGTGATCCCGATCGCCGTTATCGCCAATTGCGTGCGGGTCGCCGCGCTGGTGCTGATCACCTATTATCTCGGCAATGCCTGGGCTCAGGGTTATCTGCACAATTTCGCCGGCATGGTGACCTTCGTGTCGGCGCTGCTGCTGATCTTCGTGCTCGATTGGGTGTTGACCCCGCTGCGCAACCGGCTTGAACCAAAGGCTGCCTGACGTGAGTGGACCGTCTCGCCGCGACATATTGGTGGGTGCCGCGCTGGCTGCTGGGGCTGGTGGGGCCGTTGCGATGACTCCGCGGGACCGGCTGGTGCTGATGCCGGCCGGCAAGAAGCTGGATGATATCGTGCCCCAGAAACTGGGCGATTGGGTGTCGGTGCCGTCATCGAGCATCATCCTGCCCAAGCCTGCCAAGGGTTCGCTGGCAGACCGGCTTTATGGCGACCAGTTGGCCCGGCTCTATGTTGCCGAGGATCGTTCGCCGATCTTCCTGGTGATGGCTTATGGCGCATTGCAGAGCGATTCGCTGCAGTTGCACCGGCCTGAGGCCTGCTATTCCGCTGTTGGCTTTGGCATCGAAAACGTGCGGACGGCCCTGCTGGATGTGGCACCAAATGTGCGCTTGCCGGTGCGTGATCTGGTGGCGCGCAGCGAATCGCGGGTGGAAACCATCACCTATTGGACCCGGATCGGCGATGATCTGCCAACCAACGGCAGCGAACAGCGGATGATGAAGCTGCGCCAGCAATGGAATGGCTATGTTTCGGACGGGGTGCTGGTGCGGCTCAGCATCGCGTCTGATACGTCCGATCAGGTGGTGGCGACCATGCGCCAGTTTGCACAGATCATGTTGCGGGCGATCGACCCTGCAGCACTGCCGGCGTTGATCGGACGGCCACTGGCGTTGAACCTTGACGCCACAAACAAGGGACCGTCCGCCGCATGAACGCCAACATGGCCTTGGTCACATCAGCGATGCGGCAATCAACCCTGATCGAAGGGCTTCAGGATACGCCAGATGAAGCCAAGCGTGCCGACAAACAGCAGAATGGCGCCGCCGTGCAAGGCGATCTCGCCGCTCTTCATAGCTTCATTGCCAACATAGTTGGTGACGGCGCAACCCAGGGACGCCACCAGATATTGCCAAAGATGATCGCGCGGTTCCCCTTGGCTGCGCTGCAGGAACAGCACGATAAGCCCGGCGAACGCCATCACCGTCAACCAATCGTACGGGGTTTCCATCCACTTCACTCCCAAAGACGGGGCTGTATAACGCAATTGGCTGGCAATTCTATCGAAATTCGTGCCGAAAGCGCTCGAAATCGTAACGATATGTTAGCACAGTTTGGGTGTTGAATGAACTCTGAGCGTCCTCTTTTGCCGCCTGTGGCCGATGATGGTTTGGCCAGCCGCAAGGGTGTGCCGCTTGGCATCGCCATCATGCTGGGCCGACTGTTCGAGTTCGTGGTGTTGGCCGCCATCGGTTACGGGCTGATTGCCTTCAACGCGGACACGCTGGGCGGCACGGTCGAGAATCACAGCCGGGTGGTGCTGTTCGGATCGCTGGCCTTTGCCGTGTTTGCCGAAAGCCTAGGTGCCTATGACATCGACGCCCAGTTTTCGGTGCGCAAGGGCTGGAACCGGGTGTTCATGGCCTGGATGATGGCGGCGCTCTTCCTGGTCACCATGGGCTATTTGTTGAAGGCGTCGGAGCAGGTTTCCCGCGGCTGGGCCTTGAGCTGGGTGGTTGCCGGCGCCGTGATCCTGTGTATCAGCCGGGCTGTTGGCGTTATCGGTATCCGCCGCCTCAAGAATCGCGGCACCTTCAACGAGCGCGTGGCCATATTCGGGACCGGGGAGCAGGGCCTGCGCTTTGCGCGCTATGTGCAGACGCATGATCGCCTGACCATGTCGCTGATCGGCATGTTCGACGATCGCACGCCCGAACGCATGCCAACGGAAGTGTCTGGTGTGCCGGTTCTGGGCAATCTTACCACGCTGATCACCATGATCCGCGACGGATTGGTCGATCAGGTGGTCGTGGCGCTGCCGTGGGCAGCCGAGCGCCGGTTGCAGGATGTTGTGAGCCGGCTGGCGCTGACGCCGGTGAAGGTGCGGCTGGCGCCCGATCTGGCGTCGTTCACCTTTGCCCGGCGGCCCGTGGTCATCCTGGGCGACATGCCGGTGATGACCCTGTTCGACCGGCCGATCACCGGCCTGTCGGCGGTGCTGAAGAATCTGGAAGACAAGCTGCTGACCATCATCATCCTGCTGCTGATCTGGCCGGTGCTGCTGGCGGTGGCCATCGCGATCAGGCTCGATTCGTCGGGGCCGATCCTGTTCCGCCAGCCGCGCGAAGGCTTCAACAACCGCACCTTCCTGTGTTTCAAATTCCGGTCGATGTATCACAACCAGCTTGAGTACAAGAACGTCAACCAGGCCACCAAGGATGATCCGCGGGTGACGCGGGTGGGCCGCTTCCTGCGCAAGAGCAGCCTTGATGAGTTGCCGCAGCTGTTCAACGTTCTGTTTGGCGACATGTCGCTGGTTGGCCCGCGCCCACACGCACTGTCCACCCGTGCCGGCGGGCGGCTGTTCACCGAAGTGGTGCAAAGCTATGCCGCACGCCACAAGGTCAAGCCCGGCATCACCGGTTGGGCCCAGGTGTGTGGCTGGCGTGGTGAAACCGACACGGAGGACAAGCTGGTCCGCCGCTTCGAGCATGATCTTTATTATATCGAAAACTGGTCGATCTGGCTGGATTTCTACATCCTGATCCGCACCGTTGGTGCCGTGCTGCTGCCCAAGAACGCCTTCTGATCGCTGCCGCCCGCGATGGCGGGGCAGAATGTCGCACTCGCAATAATTGAACCGCTGAATGCTTGTGAAAGACATAATCTTTCACTAGAGGCCGCGTTATTCAATATTCCTGTCCGTTGGGCTGGCCTTTGCCAGTGCCGGCGGCGGCAAAGGGCAAAGCCATGTACGATCCCGCCGCTCCCTTGCGTCCCCCGGTGCCCCGGCCCGAATTCAATCCCGTCGCCACCCGCGCCGATTGGGACCGGATGCGCGCCGAGGTCATGGCCGATCCGGGTGGCTTCCACGGCGAGATTGCCGGTCGAAACCTGCACTGGCTGGTGGATGTGGCGGGCCGCACGGCCTGGCTGAGCCGTGCCGAAGATGGCCAATGGGCCGGCTGGGATGCCGAAACCGCAGCACCGGTGGTGGCCGATCTGGGCGCGGATTTTGCGCCGTGGACGCGTGCTTTCAATGGTGATGAAGCGCCCAATTTTCGCTGGTTCGAAGGCGGCCGCACCAATGCGGCCTTCAATGAACTGGATCGCCATGTGCTGTCCGGCCACGGTGCCGAAACCGCCTTCATCTTCGAAGGGGACCGCTGGGATCTGGCCGCCAACAATGGCCGCGGCGCCCCGGTGGATTGCGTGTATGTCTCGCGTCGCCAACTGCTGCTGGAAGCCGCCAAGTGCGCCGTCGCGCTGCAACGCCTGGGCCTGAAGGCCGGTGACCGCATCGCGCTCAACATGCCAAACGTGCCGGCGCAGCTCTATTGGAGCGAGGGCGCCAAGCGCATCGGCGTGATCTACACGCCGGTGTTTGGCGGCTTTTCCGACAAGACGCTGTCGGATCGTATTCATGATGCCGGCGCGCGCATCGTCATCACCGCCGATGGTGGCTATCGCAACGCCCAGGTGGTGCCGTTCAAGACCGCCTACACCGATCCGGCGCTGGACAATTATGTGCCGGTGACGGTGGCGCTGGGCCTGCTGAGCGAGCGGCTGAAGGGCAATGATCTGGGCCTTTCGGCTGAGACCAGCAGCGCCATGGCCGATATTGTCACCACCGCGCTGAAGGGCGAGGTGACGGTGGAGCGCGGCGACGTGATGCGCGGCCTGGGCCGGGCGCTGGCCGAACTGGGCAAGGAAGGCCTGGTGGATGCGGCCCAATCCGCCCGCATCCGCATCGCCATTGCCGAAGCGCTGGTGAGCACGCCGCCGCGCGTGGAGGCGGTGGTTGTGGCCCACCATACCCATGTGCCCGATCTGGTGTGGCGCGACCGCGATGTGTGGGGCCATGATCTGACGAATGCGGCGCTGGCCGAGATTCTGGCGGCTGCCGGGCTGCCGGATGAGGCGGCGCTCAACGCGCTGGATGATCAGGCGTTCGTGGCCGCGCTGTGGGCGGAATCAAAGCCGCTGCCGGTTGATGCCGAATATCCGCTGTTCTTCATCTACACGTCGGGCTCCACCGGCAAGCCCAAGGGCGTTGTGCACGTGCACGGCGGCTATGCCAGCGGCATCATGGAAACGATGAAGGTCGCCTTTGATGCGCGGCCGGGTGACACGATCTTCGTGGTGGCCGATCCGGGCTGGATCACCGGCCAGAGCTACATGATCGCCGCGGCGTTGCTGTCGCGCGTCACCACCGTGCTGGCCGAAGGCTCACCGGTGTTCCCGCATTCTGGCCGATTTGCGGCGATGATCGAGAATCACGGGGTCACCATCTTCAAGGCCGGCGTCACCTTCCTGAAGGCGGTGATGACCGATCCGCAGAATCTGAAGGATATTCAGGCTTACGACCTGTCAAAGCTGCGCGTCGCCACCTTCTGCGCCGAGCCTTGTTCGCCGCCGGTGCAGGCCTTCGGCATGGACCATATCACGTCGCAATATATCAACAGCTATTGGGCGACCGAGCATGGCGGCATCGCCTGGACGCATTTCTATGGCAACGGCGATTTCCCGCTGGCCGCCGACGCGCGCACCTATCCGCTGCCGTGGATTGTTGGCGATGTGTGGGTTGAGGACGAGACCGGCGACCGCCAGGCCCGCGTGTTGCTGACCCGCGACGGCACGGATGGCGTGAACTGGCGCAAGGCCGGCGCGCAAGAAAAGGGCGAGATCATCATCGCCGCGCCCTATCCCTATCTGGCGCGCACCGTGTGGGGCGACAGCGACAATTTCCGCGTCGAAGATGGCCGCGTGGTCGGCGGCTGGGCGGGCGATGCTGGCCGCTGGCGCGATGGCTACTGGGGTCGCTGGCAGGGCGTGTGGGCCTATACCCAGGGCGATTTCGCCGTGCAGGGCGAGGATGACGGCTTCTCGTTGCATGGCCGTTCGGATGACGTGATCAACGTGTCCGGCCACCGCATGGGCACCGAGGAGATTGAAGGCGCCATCCTGCGCGACAAGGCGCTGAACCCGGAAAGCCCGGTGGGCAATGTGCTGGTGGTCGGCGCTCCGCACCGCGAAAAGGGCCTGACCCCGCTGGCGTTCATCACGCCGGCGCCAGGCCAGATCATCACCCGCGACGACGAACGCCGCCTGTCGGATCTGGTGCGCAGCGAAAAGGGCGCCGTGGCGGTGCCGGGCGATTTCCTCACCGTCAGCCAGTTCCCGGAAACGCGCAGCGGCAAATATATGCGCCGCATGGTGCGCGCGCTGGTGGAAGGCACCCCGCTGGGTGACGTCACCACGCTGAAAAATCCCGAGAGCCTGGATGAACTGAAGCGCGTGATCACCGCGTGGGAGCGCAAGCAGCGGCTTTCGGCCGATCAGGATATCTTTGATCGCTACCGCTATTTCCGGATCCAATACAACACGGTCGCGCCGGGCAAGAAGGTGGCGACGGTGTTCATCACCAACCCGCCGGTCAACGCGCTCAATGAACGCGCCATCGATGAGCTGGTGATCGTGGTGGAGCATCTGTCGCGCCGCGAAGATGTCGCCGCCGTGGTGTTCACCGGTGATGGCACCGCCAGCTTTGTGGCCGGTGCCGATATCCGCCAGTTCCTGGATGAAATCCACACGCTGGAAGAAGCCCGCGTGCTGCCGGCCAACGCCCAGCTGGCGTTTGGCAAGATCGAACAGATGGGCAAGCCGTGCGTGGCGGCGATCCAGGGCGTGGCTCTGGGCGGCGGCATGGAATTCGCACTGGCCTGCCATTACCGCGTCGCCGAGGCGCATGCGCGCTTTGGCCAGCCGGAAATCCGCCTGCGACTGCTGCCAGGCTATGGCGGCACCCAGCGGCTGCCGCGCCTGCTCACTGATCGGCGCGGGCCGGATGGGATGCTGGATGCGCTGGATCTCATCCTGGGCGGCCGCAGCGTGGAAGCGGCCGACGCGCTGGACATGGGCGCGATTGATGCGATTGCCGATGGCGCGACCGATGCGTTGAGCCTCGCCCATGCCGCGGTGCGCGAATTTGTGCGCCTGGGCGATACCAGCCATCTGGGCCGGGCCTGGGCCGAACGGCGCAAGGCCGCCAAGACGGCGTGGCAGCATGAGGGCCATGTCGATCTCGATCATGCCCTGAACGATGAATTCGTGCAGCGCATCCTGAAGCAACTCGATTGGGCCGGCCGCGGCAAGGCGGGCGAACGCGCCATTGATGCCATCCGCACCGGCTGGACGCAGGGGATGGCCGCTGGCCTGGCGCGCGAAGCCGAATTGTTTGCGCAGGCCGTGGTTGACCCTGATGGCGGCAAGACCGGCATCCGCCTGTTCATGGACAAGAAGGCGCCGCCGCTGCCCGTGCGCCGCAATGGCGTGCATATCGAGGCTGAATTTGACGCCAAGGCCGAGCGGCTGGAAGCGGCCGGCGATCTGCTGCCGGTGGGTGCGCCCTTCTTCCCCGGTGTGACGCCGATTCCGGGCCATCAATATGGCTTTGGCATCGCCCGCGATCCCGAT
>CAZHTW010000055.1:0-18724 GCA_964535865.1 uncultured Sandarakinorhabdus sp.
CCATAGTGCCAATCAGCAGCCACGGGCGGACGATACCGGCCCCAGTTTCGGCCGCCGTGCACAATCTGGAAAATGGTCGGGGAGACAGGATTCGAACCTGCGGCCCTCTGCTCCCAAAGCAGATGCGCTACCAGACTGCGCCACTCCCCGACTGGCGATTGCCCTAGGTGATGCCCTTGGAAAGTGCAAGGCTGGGCCGGCGGGTTGATTGCCCGGTTATTGCTGGAGACATGCCATGGGCGATGATGATTATGTGTATGACGACGTCAGCGGGGAGTGGGTGCCGGCGGCGCAGTTGGCGGAGCGGGCGGCGGTGGACGACCGGATCGAGGTGCGCGATGCGGTGGGCAATCTGCTGGCCGATGGCGATCAGGTGACGTTGATCAAGGATCTGGATGTGAAGGGCGCCGGCCAGACGCTGCGGCGCGGCACGTTGATCAAGTCGATCCAGCTGACCGGCGACAGCCAGGAGATTGACTGCAAATTTGAGGGCATCAAGGGCCTGGTGCTGCGCGCCGAGTTTGTGAAGAAGCGTTGATGAGACCGCATGTCGAAGCCCATCTTGTGTCCCGCATCGGCTGGCTGCGGGCGGCGGTGCTGGGGGCCAATGATGGCATTGTGTCCACCGCCAGCCTGATCCTGGGTGTGGCGGCCGCCGGGGCCGATCGGCAGGCGCTGCTGGTGGCGGGGGTGGCGGGGCTGGTGGCCGGTGCCATGTCGATGGCGGCCGGCGAATATGTCTCGGTCAGTTCCCAATCCGATACCGAGGCGGCCGATCTGGCGCGGGAAGGCGCCGAACTGGCCGCCGATCCCGATCATGAATTGCAGGAACTGGCCGAGATTTACCGGGCACGCGGGGTGGATGCCGAAACCGCAACCCGCGTGGCCAGCCAGATGATGGCGCATGATGCCATCGGCGCGCATGCCCGCGATGAGCTGCACATCACGTCGACCACCGCGGCACAGCCGGTGCAGGCGGCCCTGGCATCGGCCGGGACGTTCACACTGGGCGCGGCCCTGCCGCTGGCGTTGGCTGCCGTGCTGCCGCTGGGCTGGATCGTGGCCGGGGAAGCGGCCGGATCAATCCTGTTTCTGGCGCTTTTGGGTGCCGTGGGGGCGCGGGCCGGCGGCGCGGCGGTGCTGAAACCGGTGGCGCGCGTGGTGTTCTGGGGCGCGCTGGCCATGGCGCTCACCGCCGGCATCGGACGGCTGGTGGGCACGGCGGTGTGATACCACTGCCGGGCGATCACGGCTCTTCGGCGTGCATCCACAAGGTGTGACTGTCCACCCTGAGGCGGGTGATGGCTTCCAGGGCCGCCGTGCGGGCCTTCACCTCATCAAGGGCGGCATCGCGGGCCAGGCGTTCGGCCAGCAGCCGATCGGCCAGATCAACGCCGCCCAGCCGGTGGCCTTCACGCTGGCGCAGGGCGGCGGCGGCGGCGGATTCCGCGGCCAGCTGCGCCTGTTGCCACGCCTTCAGATAACCGGTGGCCAGCGCCGCATCTTCGGCTGCCATGGCATTGATGGCCAACCGCGTGGCAGCCAGATCGGCGGCGGCAGCCGTGCTGGCGGCGGTGGCGCGATCGGCGGCGGCGGCGCGCGCGCGCCCGCCCAACGGCATGGCGATCACCAGCCCCAGGCCCTTTTCATTGCCGCCCTGTTCGGAAAACGCCCGCAGGCCGATGCTGGGATCGGCCACACGGTTGCGGGCGGCGCGGGCCTTCAAGGCTTCGGCCTGTTCGAAATCGGCGGCCGACGCGCCAATCTCGTGGCTGCGTTCCACCACCAGCAGCGCCAGCTTTGCCGGGCCTTCGGCTGGAAGCACTGGTTCAGGCAACGGCGGCGCGCTGGCCGGCAACGGCAGATCGGGGAAGCTGGCGGCCAACATGGCGCGGGCGGCGGCTTCCCGCGCCTGGGCCTGCAAGGCGGCGGCCTGCACGGCGGCTTCGGCGGCCTGCGCCTGATCCAGTTCGAGCGGGCTGGCATCGCGCAGCGCCAGGCGCTGGCGGGTGGCCGCCACGGCGGTGGCCATGATCCGGGCAGACTGGTCAAGGGCGCGCTGTTCGGCCGATGCGCCCAGCCATGCCCACCACAAGCGGGCCAGCATCAGGGCTGCCTGGTGGCGGGCATCATCGGCGCGGTTGTCGGCCGCATTGATCCCCGCGGCCCCGGCGCGGCGATCGATCGCGGCCTTGCCGGGCAAGCGGATCGGCCGGGTGAATTGCAGATCATATTCCGGCACCAGCCCCACGCCGCGCACATCGCGGCGCTGGATGGTGCCCTGGGCCACCACCTCTTCCGGGCCGATTGCCAGGATGCGGGCATCGGCCCGCGCCGCCCCGATGCGGGCGCGGGCGGCCAGCACGCTGGGGTGATTGTCCAACGCGGCAGCCACGATGGCTTCGGGCGGCAGGCCGGGTTCGGCCAGCGCCGGGGCGGCCAGCAGCAACAGCAGGGCAGCAAATGACTTCATGCGGATTTTGCCTCGCCGAATCGGGCATAAAGCAGCGGCAGCAGCACCAGGGTGAGCAGGGTGGCGCTCACCAGCCCACCAATAACCACGATGGCCAGCGGCTTCTGGATTTCCGATCCCGGCCCGGTGGCAAACAACAGCGGCACCAGCCCGAAGGCGGCGATGCTGGCGGTCATCAACACCGGGCGCAGGCGGCGGCGGGCGCCCTGCTCCACCGCTTCGGCCAGGGCCAGGCCTTCGCCCCGCAGCTGGCGGATATAGCTGACCATCACCAGCCCGTTGAGCACCGCAATGCCCAGCAGCGCGATGAAGCCCACGCTGGCGGGCACCGAAAGATATTCGCCGCTGGCCCACAGCGCGAGGATGCCGCCAACCATGGCAAAGGGGATCATCAACAGGATCAACACCGCCGGCCGCAGCGCCCGGAAGGTGAGCACCAGCAGGCCAAGGATCAGCGCCAGCGCCACCGGCAGCACCAGCGACAGCCGGGCTGCGGCGCGCTGCTGGTTTTCGAACTGGCCGCCCCACACGATGCGATACCCTGTCGGCATCGGCACATCGGCGGCAATCCGCGCCTGCGCTTCGGCGACATAGCCCACAATATCCCGGCCCGACACGAACGCCTGCACCAACGCAAAGCGTGAGCCATTCTCATGCTCCAGCTTCACCGGGCCGGCGATGCGGGCGGGCACGGCCACGTCACCAGCCCGCACCTGCTGGCCGGCGGCCCCGATCAATGGCGTGTCGATCAACGCGGCCGTGCCATCGCTGGCCGTGGACGCGCCGGCATTGATCATCACCGGCACCCGTCGCAGCCCCTGGGTCACACTGCCGGCGGCCAGGCCTTCCAGCTGGGCGCGCAGCACATCCTGGACCTGGGTGATGGTCAATCCGGCGCGGCCGGCGGCTTCGCGGTCGATGCCCATCTGCAGATAATCCACATTGTCATCGGCCACGGTGATCACTTCGGTGGCGCCCGGCGTGGCGCGCAGCCGGGTGGCGACCGCACTGGCCAGGCGGGACAATTCGCCCAGATCGGGGCCAAAAATCTTCACCGCCAGATCGCCCCGGCTGCCGGTGAGCATTTCCGACACGCGCATTTCGATGGGCTGGGTATAGCTGGGCTCGATGCCGGGGTGGGCCGCCAGCGCGCCGCGAATCTTTTCGGTCAAGGCCGCCTTGTCGGGCACGGTCCATTCGCTGCGCGGTTTCAGCGCCAGAAACATGTCGGTCTCGTTCAGCGCCATCGGATCAAGGCCAAGCTCATCGGCGCCCAGCCGGGCGATGGCGCCAGTCACTTCCGGCACGGCGGCCAGCACGCTTTTCTGCACCGCCAGATCGCCATCGATGCTGTGCTGCAAGCTGATCGACGGGTGCTTGGCCAGCTGCACCAGCACGGCGCCTTCATCCAGCGTGGGCAGGAAGATCTTGCCGACTTGGCCGTAGGCAAAGCCGGCAAGCGCCAGCGACAGCAGCGCAAGGCCGGCGACCAGCCGCTGCTGCCCGCGCGCCGCCGCCAGCATCCGGGCATAAAACGGGTTCAGCTTGCGCATCAGCCACGGCTCATGGCCCTGGGCATGGGCGCGCAGAGCCAGATCAGACAGCATGGGGATCAGCGTGAGCGCCAGCAGCAGCGATGCGGCCAGCGCCAGCACGATGGTGACGGCCACCGGCGCGAACAATTTGCCTTCGAGCCCCTCAAGCGCCAGCAGCGGCAGGAACACCAGGATGATGATCACTATGCCGGACGCCACCGGCTGAATCACCTCACCAGTGGCCCGCCCCACGCGCTGGGTGCGCGCACCCGCCTCGCTCCGCGCCAGATGCTCGACGATATTCTCCACCACCACCACCGCACCATCCACCAGCAGGCCGATGGCAATGGCCAGCCCGCCCAGGCTCATCAGATTGGCGGTGAGGCCGAAGCCGCGCATCAGGATGAAGGTGATCAGCGCCGCCATCGGCAGGGCCGCCGTCACCACCAGCGCCGCGCGCCAATCGCCCAGGAACAGCAGCAACAGCGCGATCACCAGCACGGCCGCTTCCAGCAGCGCCTCCTCCACCGTGCCCACGGCATGATCGATCAGTTCCGACCGGTCATAAAACACGTTGATCCTCATGCCCGGCGGCAGGCCCGGCGCCAGTTCGGCCAACCGCGCCTTGATTCCGCCCACCACGTCGGCGGCATTGGCACCGCGCAGGCCGATCACCACGGCCTGAACGGTTTCACCCGTGCCATTCACGGTGGTCGCGCCATAACGCGCCAGGCTGCCGATGCGCACCTGGGCCACATCGCGCACGCGCAGCGGCCCCGATGCGGTGGCGCGGATCACGGTGGCGCCCAGATCATCCAGCGTGGCAACGGCGCCGACGGCGCGCACGATGAGGGTGGATTCCCCCGCCGCCGCCCGGCCGGCGCCATCGTTGCGGTTGCCGGCCTCAACACTGGCGCGCAGCATGTCGAGATCGATCCCGGCCGCCGTCATGGCTGCCATGTCGGGCACCACTTCAAAGGTTTCGACAAGGCCGCCCAGCACGTTCACATCGGCCACGCCGGGCACGGTGCGCAGGGCCGGGCGCACGACATAATCCAGCACCCGCCGCCGCTCGGCCAGGCCTTGCGGGCCATCAAGGGTGAACATGAAGATATCGCTGAGCGGGGTCGAGATCGGCGCCAGGCCGCCCGAAACGCCGGGCGGCAGTTCGCCGGCAACGGCGGCAAAGCGTTCTGCCACCTGGGCGCGGGCCCAATAAATGTCGGCGGCGTCGGAAAAGCTGATGGTGATATCGGCGATGGCATATTTCGCCACCGATCGCAGCATCTGCTGATCGGGCATGCCCAGCATCTGCTGTTCGATCGGCGTGATGACGCGGGCTTCCACCTCTTCGGGCGTCATCCCCGGTGCCTTCAGGATCAGCTTCACCTGGGTTGGGGCAATTTCGGGGAAGGCATCGATGGGCAGCGTGACAAAGCTCCACACGCCGGCCACCGCCACCAGCAGCGCCAGCGCGGCCGTGAACCAGCGCCGGGCCAGTGCGGCATCAACCAGTCGTTGCAGCATCAGCGTTGCACCGCCGCGCGCAGTTCGGGCAGGTTGCTGATGGCCACGCTCTCTCCGGTTTTCAGCCCGGCGGTGATCACGGCGGGATCGCCGCCGCCCACCCGCGTCACCGGCCGCGCGGCAAAGCCGGTGCTGCCCTTCACATACACCAGATCCTGGCCGTTTTCGGTGGCAATGGCCGCGGCCGGCACGCGCACCGCCCCGGCCGGTGCCGCCGCCCGCAGCGTGAGGCGCAGCAGCCGGCCGCTGACCAGCGGCGCGCCGCCATCGGCCAGCCGCGCCCGCGCCGCAAACGCCCGGGTGGCCGGATCCAGCGCCGCCGCCACGGTTTCCAGCCGGCCGGTCTGGCCATCATCGGTGGTGACCGGCAAACCGGCCCACACCGCCGGGGCGAGACGTTCCGGAATCTGCAGGGCCAGCCAGCGGCTGCCATCGCGTTCGATGATGATCGGCGCGCTCATGCCGTCCACCGCGGCGCCGGCATCCATCGCCATGCTCACCACCCGGCCGGCGATCGGCGCCACCAGCCGGATGCTGCCATCGCGGCCCACATGCGCCTGATCCAGCATCGCCCGCGCCATGCGCACACTGATGTCATCCTGATTGCTGGCCGCGGCGGCGGCGTCGGCGCGGCTGCCTGCCACCACCCCGGCCCGCGCCAGTTCGGCCAAGCGCGCCGCTTCGGCCACGGTCACGCTGCGGCGTGATTGTGCCTGCGCCAGTTCGGCGGCCAGCGCCATGGCATCCCGGCTCACCACGATGGCCAGCAACTGGCCCGGCTGCACTGCCTGCCCGGCCTGCACATGCACGGATCGCACCAGGCCGGCAAAGGGCGTGGCCACCGCCACCCGCGCGCCGGGCGGCTGCACCACCGTGGCCGGCAGTTCCGCCAGGATCATGTCGGTGGCCGGCGCTGCAACGGCCGTGCGCGCGGCAATCTGCGCTGGCGCCTCGGGCGCCGGGGCCGGCGCCGTCTGGCTGCACCCGGCCAGCGCGGCGGCGATGAAAAGCGGGGCGGCAGGTCTGAACATGGCCACCCTGTGGCAGATGGAGGCCGGCCCGTCACCCCGGTGCATACCGGAGCATGGCCCGTGGCCCGCCCCGGCTAGCCTCTTGCACTGTGCGCTCACCGCCGCGCCAGCCGTCAGATCCGCCCGGTGATGATGATGGTGCCACTGCCATCGGGCGTGGCGATGGCCTGTGCGGTCACGCCATAGGCCGCGGCCAGATGGTCGGGGGTGAGCACGGCGGCGGCCGGCCCGGCAGCGCGAACCCGGCCCTGATCGAGCAGAACCAGATGATCGGCAAGGCGCAGCGCGTGGGCGAGATCGTGGAGCACGATGGCCACCCCGGTGCCGGCAGCGGCGGCGGCGCGCAGGCAGGCGAGCGTGTCGAGTTGGTGGCCGGGGTCCAGATTGGCCAGCGGTTCATCGGCGAGCAGATAATCCGGCTGACCGGCCAGCACCCGGGCCAGCAGCACCCGGGCGCGCTCGCCGCCCGACAGGCTGTTGACCACCCGGCCGGCCAGCCGCGCCGTATCGGTGGCGGCCATGGCGGCGGCGATGGCGGCGGCATCCGCACCGCCTTCACCCTCATGCGGCAGCCGGCCCAGGGCCACCAGCGTTTCCACATCGATATCCCAGTTCACTTCGGCAAGCTGCGGCAGGAAGCCGATGCGGCGGGCGCGATGACGGGGTTCCAGACTGGCCAGCGGCGCATCATCCAGCGTGACCCGCCCGGCAGCGGGCCGCACAAGGCCGGCGAGGCAGGCGAGCAGGCTGGATTTGCCGGCGCCGTTGGGCCCGATGATGGCGGTGATCTGCCCCGGCGCGATTGCGGCCGAAACACCGGCCAGCACCGGGGTGCCGCCCAGGGTGAGTGCCAGATCATGCGCCGCCAGCATCAGCCGAGCTTCCGGCGCAGGCGCAGCAACAGCGCCAGGAAGAACGGCCCGCCCAGCAGCGACATGGCGATGCCAACGCGCACTTCGCTCACTGTGGGAGCAGCGCGCACGGCGGCATCGGCCACCACCAGCAACAGCGCCCCGCCCAGCGCGGCGGGCAACAGCACGGCGCTGGGGGAACGGCGGGTGAAGGGGCGCACCAGATGGGGCACGATCAGCCCGATGAAGCCGATCACCCCGGCCGCCGCCACGCTGGCCCCCACGATCAGGCCGACGCCGATGATGATCTGCGCCTGCAGCCGCGCCGGGTTGACGCCCAGCGACCGCGCCGCCGCCTCCCCCAAGGTGAGCGCATCCAGCGCGCGGCCAGTGCCGGCCAGCACCAGCGCCCCGGCGGCAATCAATGGCGCGGCCACCAGCACATCATTCCAGCTGCGATCGGTGAGCGCGCCCATCAGCCAGTTGACGATCTGGCCGGTGGCAAAGGGCGTGGGCGCCAGACTGATCACCAGCGCCGTCAATGCGCCGGCCAGGCTGGAGATCACCACACCGCCCAGGGTGAAGACGATGATGCTGCCGCTCTGCCCGGCCAGGGCTGACAAGAGCGCCATCGCCGCCCCCGCTCCGGCCAGCGCACAGGCCGACAGCACATAGGGCGTGGCCGACAGGCCGAAGAAGATCGCCAGCACCGCGCCCAGCGCCGCCCCGGCCGACACGCCGAACAGGCCGGGATCGGCCAGCGGATTGCGCAAATAGCCCTGCATGGCCGCACCGGACAGGCCCAGTCCGCCGCCGACGATCAGCGCCAGCAGGGTGCGCGGCAGCCGCAGTTCGGCAATGATCGCCCAGCGTTCATCGCCAGCCAGCATGGCCGCCGGCGGGATCCACACCTTGCCGGCGATCAGCGAGATCAGGCTGGCCAGCAGCAATGCCGCCAGCAGAAGAGGCACCAGCCGGCCTGTCACAGGCGCTGCCGAGCGGCAGAAAGCCGGGCCAGCGCCGGCACGATGGTCGGCCCGGCGCAGCTGATCAAGCGCTCGTGGAACGGCGCCAGCACCACCCGGCCAGCCAGCCGGCGCAGGATGGGGTGACGGCTCATCCGGTCATCATTGCGCACATCGCTGAACAGCACGCGCGGCGGGCGGGCGGCGAGATACTCCAGCGGCAGCATATCCCACATCTTCAGACCATAATCGGCACTGGCGTTGCGGAAGCCGGCGGTGCGCAGCAGTTCATCGGCCAGCGTGCCGGTGCCGGGCACCAGGCCATCGCCCTGCCAGATCAAGGCCGACACCGGCGGGCCGGGATGACGGGCGGTGGCCACGGCTGCATCGATGCGCGCCACCAGCGCCGAGCCGCGCTGTGGCTGGCCGGCGGCAGCGGCGATGGCGAGCACCTGGGCGCGACTGGCGGCCAGCGTGTCGGCAACGCCAAACATCTGCACCTTCACCCCCAGACGTTTCAGCGCGGCGATGGTGGCGGGGGCCTCGTGCGCGCCGGCCAGCACGAGATCTGGCCGCAGCGCGACAATCTCCTCCGCCGTGCCTGATGTGGCGGCAAAGCGCGCCGCAACCCCCAGTGGGATGGAGGTGGCGGCGGCATCCTTGGAATAATGGCTGATGGCGGCAATCTGGCGGGCATCGGCCACCGCCACCAGCACGGCATCAACACAGGGGTTGGTGGACACGATGCGCCTTGGTTGCGCCGCTGCCGGCACGGCCAGCAGCAGCAGAAGGCCAAGGCGCATCGCCGCCATCACAGCGTCACACGCAGGCCGGCATAGGCAGCGCGGCCGGGCTGGCCGAAGTTCAACGCGGTTTCATAAGACGCGTTGAACAGATTTTCGATCCGCGCCGTCAGCTCCAGCCGGCGGCCGATCGGCAGCGCGGCGCGCAGATCAACCAGCGTGTAACCGGGCAGCACCACCGTGTTGGCGGCATTTTCAAAGCTGCGGCCAACATGGGTGAGCGTGGCGCCGGTGTTCAGGCCAAAGCCCCAGCGATAATCCACCAGGATGCTGCTGCTCATTTCCGGGCGGCGGGCGAGGCGGCGATTGACGTTGGCATTGCCTGCGGTGCGGTTGCGGCTGTCCACCACGCCGTGGGTGACTTGCAGGGTGAGCTCGTCAGTGGGCCGCAGGCTGAGCGCGAGTTCCAACCCTTCGGCGCGGGCGCGGGCCACATTGTCATAGGTGCCGAACGGCCTGTTGACGCAGATGCCGGTCTGGGTGGGGCAGCCGACGAAGATGATCAGATCGGTGGACACCCGGCGGAAATAGGTGGCGTTCAGCGTGATCCGGCCATCGAGCAGCGATTGCGCCACCCCGGCATCCCAGCCGGCCGATTGTTCCGGGCGCAGCTGCTGGTTGCCGAAATTGCTGAACAGCTGAAACAGCGACGGCGCCTTGAAGCCTTCGGCATGGCTGGCGCGCAGCGTGGTGCCGGTGGCCTCGATCTCATAGACAGCGCTGGCGCCGAACGTCGTCGCGCCGCCAAAGCGGTTGTGATCATCATGGCGCAGCCCGGCCGTGAGGGTGAGACCGCTGAGCGGGCTGGCCACGCCCTGGGCATAAAGGCTCCGGATGCGGGCGCGGGCCGATGTGGGGGCACCGCCGAAACTGGCGGCAGTGTAGCGCGAGATTTCCTGTTCCGCCCCGAAGGTGGCCTGCCAGCCTTTGGCCACGTCCACCACGCCTTGATATTCGAGGCGCTCGTTGCGGCCCTGGCCATCGAAGGTGACGAACGGCGCGCCATCCAGCGCGGTGTTGCGGCGATCGGTATCGGTGTAGGCAAAGCCCAGCCGGTTCTGCCAGCGGCCATCGAGCAGGGCAGCGTTCAGCCCGGTGTAGGCGACGATCTCGCGGGTGATATTTTCCTCGTTCACATCGCCGAAGCTGAAACTGGGCGGGGCAAAGCCATCAGCGTTGAAGCGCCCGCGCGAATAAAAGCCGCGCGCATCCAGTGAGATGTCGTCGCTCAGCGCCAGGTTGAAACTGGCGTTGGCACCCAGATTTTCATAACCATCGCGCTCGCGCCCGCCGCGCCGTTCGGAAAAGTTCGAAATCCCGTCGCTGCGCAGCCAGCCACCGCCAACACTGGCCGAAACTGGCCCGAATTTGCCCGAGACATTGCCGACCAGATTGGCCGTGTCACGCCAGCCATATTCGGCACGCGCATTCACAGCCAACTCCTCGCCCGGCCGGCGGGTGACCATGTTGACCACCCCGCCGATGGCCTGGCTGCCCCACAGCACGGATTGCGCGCCGCGCAGCACCTCGATCCGTTCGATGTTGCCAACCAGCAGATTGCCGAAGTTGAAGCCGCCGCCCACGGTGGAGGGATCGTTCAATTTCACCCCATCGATCAGCGCCACGGTCTGATCGCTTTCGGCGCCGCGGATGAACACGGTGGCCACCCCGCCCAGGCCACCGTTGCGGGCGATGGTGACGCCAGGCAGGGTGCGCAGCACATCGGCCACGTTCTGGCTCTGGCGGCGATCCAGTTCGGGCCGATCAACCACGCTGATCGATTGGCCCACCCGGTTCAACGGCTGCGGCGTGCGGTTGGCGGTGACAACAATGGTTTGCGTGAGGGGGGTTTCAGCCGGCGCGGCTGCAGCGGCGCTGGCAAGGATGATGGATGCAATGATCATGAGACCTCCTGGATTGAAGACAGGAGGAGACGCCCGCCAAAGCAGGTCATGGTGAGCCAAAGCCGGTCCGGCATACGCCACCTCCCTTCGTGTCGTCACGCGGAGGCAGTGCCCCGTTCACGCGGATGGTCCCGTCCGCACGAAGGATCGACGGTGAGCGGCAGGTCTCCTGGCTCCCGGGTCAGCATGTTCGCCCCGCCTTCCCAGCCCCAGGGGGCCAGTGGCAAATACGGGCGACCACTCACCGGTCACAGTTGCGGGCACAGCCCCGGCCTGATGGCATCACGCCATGTTCCGGGTTCCCTGTTAGGCCCCTCGCGGGGCACCGTTCACATCTGCCGCCATGGCGGCAAACGCCCGGTTTGGCAAGTGACGTTCAGGCAGGCCTGTCTGCTGTGGCGCTTGCCACCGCGAAGATGATATATTCGGCCGGCTTCAGCGGCGCGACGCCCACCAGCGCCCGCACATGGCCGGCGGCCAGATCCGCCGGGCGATGGCTGGTCTGGTCGCAGCGCACATGAAAACCCTGTTCCGGCTTGCTGCCCAGCAAGGCGCCGGCCTGCCAATGCTTGAACAACACCGCTTCGATTGCGGCCGCCACGCGGGCCCACAGGGCCGCGTCATTGGGCTCAAACACCGCAAAGCCGATGCTGGCGGCACATTCTGTCTTCATGGCATCCAGCCGCTGCTCCAGCGTCCGGGCCTTGCCGCCCCGCAGGCGGTGGGTGCGCGCCGCTGCACCCGGTGCGATGAACGTCCTGGGCGAAATGATCCTGAAGCCCATCAGCCTGCCTTTTGAGCGGGCAGCAAGGCCCGTGCCATCGCCGCCACCACCGCATCCACATCCAGCCCATATGTGCCGAACAGGTCCACCAGATCACCGGTCTGGCCAAAGCTGTCAACGCCCAGCGGCACCACGCGCTGGCCCAGCACGCCGCCCAGCCACGACAGGCTGGCCGGCGCCGCGTCGCACAGCGTCACCAGCCGCGCGCCGGGCCGCAGCGGGGCCAACAAGGCTTCAACATGGCTGGCGCCCGCACCGGCGCGCCAGCCGCGGTGCAGCAGATCGGGGCTGGTCACGGCCAGCAGGCCAAGGCCCGGCACCTCATCCCGCAGGCTTTCCCACGCCGCCAGGGCTTCCGGCATCACCGCCCCCATCGCCACAATCGCAGCCTCTGCCCCCGTCGCCGGCGGGCGCAGCCAATAACCACCGGCAATGGCCCCGGCCTGCCAGTCGGCATCAGCGCGGCGCTCCTGCATGATGCTGCGGGTGGACAGGCGGAAATAGACACTTTCGCCGGCCGGGTCTTGGCAGTGGCCGAAGGCATGATGCAGCAGCAGCGCCAGTTCATCGGCATAGGCCGGTTCATAATGGGTGAGGCCGGGCTGGCCCATGGCGATCAGCGGCGGGTTGATCGATTGGTGCGCCCCGCCCTCAGGCCCCAGCGTCAGGCCCGACGGGGTGGCGACCAGGATGAAGCGGGCATCCTGATAACAGCCATAATTCAGTGCATCCAATCCGCGCGCGATGAACGGATCATAGACGGTGCCAATCGGGATCAGCCGCGTGCCGAACAGCGGCGCGGTGAGGCCAGCGGCGGCCAGCACCAGAAACAGATTATGCTCGGCAATGCCCAGTTCGACATGCTGCCCGGCGCTGCCGCCCTGCCATTTCTGGGGTGAGGGGATTTTTGCCTGCCGGAACACATCGGGCATCTGCTGGCGTCGGAACAGGCCGCGCGCATTCACCCAGGGTCCAAGCCCGGTGGAAACCGTGACATCGGGCGAGGTGGTGACGATGCGATCGGCAAGCGGCCCGCCCGCCTTGGCCAGATCGAACAAGATGCGGCCAAAGGCGGATTGGGTGGATTGCTCCTCCCCGCCGGGCACGGGAATCGCCGGCACCGGCACCGGATCAAAGGCGCGATCGTGCGGCAGGCGGGCAGCCGGGCTGGCGGCAACAAAGGCCTTCAGGGCAGCGGCCTGATTGTCCCCCAGGCCGGCCCACTTGCCCCATTCATTCCCGGCGGCAATGCCCAATTGATCGCGCAGCCCCTCGATCTGGGTGGGCGTCATCAGGCCGGCGTGATTGTCCTTGTGGCCAGCGAACGGCAAGCCCCTGCCCTTCACCGTATAGGCGATGATCAGGCACGGCCGGTCATCGCTGGCCGCCCGGGCATAGGCGTCCAGCAGGCTGGCCATGCAGTGCCCGCCCAGATCGGTCATCAGCCGGGCCAGCGCCTCGTCATCATGCTTGGCCAATATGGGGGCAATCGCCTCGCCCAGATCGGCCGTCAGCCGCGCCCGCCATGCCGCACCGCCCTGATAGGTGAGCGCGGCATAATCGGCATTGGGGCAATCATCGAACCAGCGGTCCAGCGCCGCGCCGCCCGGCCCGGCCACGACGGCCGCCAGCCTTCGCCCATGCTTCAGGGTGATCACCCGCCAGCCGCAGGTTTCGAACATGTCGTCAAACCGGCGGAACATGCGGTCGGCGGTGGTGTGATCCAGGCTCTGGCGGTTATAGTCGACAATCCACCACACATTGCGGATATCGTGCTTGTAGCCTTCGATCAGCGCCTCATAGATATTGCCTTCATCCAGCTCGGCATCGCCCATCAGGGCGATCATCCGGCCCATGTCGGCGGGCGCCAGCCGGCCGTGCGCCACCAGATAATCCTGAAACAGGCTGGCAAAGGCCGTCACCGCCACGCCCAGCCCCACCGATCCGGTGGAAAAATCCACCGGGATCACATCCTTGGTGCGGCTGGGATAGGATTGCGCGCCGCCAAACCCGCGAAAATTCTGCAATTTCTCAAGGCTCTGATGGCCCAGCAGATAGTGGATGGCGTGCAGCAGCGGCCCGGCGTGGGGCTTCACCGCCACCCGGTCATTGGGACCAAGGCCGGCGAAATAGAGGCTGGCCATGATGCTGCTCATGCTGGCGCAACTGGCCTGGTGGCCGCCCACCTTCAACCCGTCGCGGCTGGCCCGCAGATGATTGGCGTTGTGGATGGTCCAGCTCGCCAGCCAGCGCAGCCGGGCGTCCAGCGTTTCCAGATGGGCGATCGTTTCGGGTGTGGCGGGCAGCATGGCCAGCCCTTGCCGCGAAACCCCGCGCCGTGCAACGCTGCGCCCAACATCAACGGAGATGCTGCATGTTGCTCTGGTCCGCGCCCGATCCCGCCCCCAATCCGCGCCGCGTGCGATTGTTCCTGAAGGCCAAGGGGCTGACCATCGGGGAGAAGATGGTCTCGCTGATGGCGCGGGAGCACAAGTCGGACGAGGTGGTGGCCCTGAACCCGCGCGGCCAGGTGCCGTTTCTGGAACTGGATGATGGCCGGGTGATTGCGGAGACGATCAGCATCTGCCGCTATCTGGATGATCTCCACCCCGAACCGCCACTGATCGGCAGCGACCCGTTTGAACGGGCCGAAACCGATATGTGGATCCGGCGGGTGGAAACCGCGCTGGGCACGCCGGTGGGCCTGTTCTGGCAGCACGGCCACCCGTTCACCGCCAGGATCGTGCAGCAAATCCCCGCCATGGGCGAAGCGGCCCGCGCGCAGGCCGTGGTGATGCTGGGCTGGTTCGATGGCCAGCTGGCCGGCCGCCAGTTTCTCGCCGGCGACCGGTTCACCCTGGCCGACATCGCGCTGCTGACCATCGTCGATTTCGCCGGCTGGATCGGGATTGCGCTGCCCGATGAGGCGGCCGCGCTGAGGGCCTGGCACGGGCGGGTGACCGCACTGGTGAGCTGACGCCCTTGCCCGTCACCCCGGCGTTCGCCGGGGTGACGGGCAATTAGGCTCAAAAGAACAATTTCCGGAACGACAGCGACACGGTGCGGCCCAGCGGATCAAGCTGGTCACGCTGGAAGCCCAATGGCTCCGCGCCACTGCGATCCCGCACATTGATGCGGTCGTTGAAGACATTGTCGAAATTCAGGCTCACCCGGCTGCCGCGCAGCCAGGGGATCTTGGTGAGGATTTCCTGCCGCTGGCCCAGATCGACGAACAGCCGCAGATTGGCGGTGGTGCGCGGGGAGAAGAACAGATCATTCGCCGATTGCGTCGCCCCGGTGGGATCCACCAGCACGCTGGTGCCCGATTGCCAGTTGACGCTGAACCGCCCGCCAAAGCCGCGCCGGCCGGCGCCGGCGCGCATTTCGATCTGGTGACGCGGCGCGCCGCCCTGATTGCCCACAGCCGACCCGTTCAACAGATCCAGCACCGGCACGCCGGGGCGGATGCCGATTTCGTTCTGGAAGGTCCAGGTGTGAAACAGCGCCAGCTGCAACCGCCCATCCAG
The DNA here is from genome assembly GCA_964535865.1 of uncultured Sandarakinorhabdus sp. Lineage (GTDB taxonomy): Bacteria > Pseudomonadota > Alphaproteobacteria > Sphingomonadales > Sphingomonadaceae > Sandarakinorhabdus. The sequence continues at coordinate 15,401 of CAZHTW010000055.1, forward strand.
GAAATTGCGCGGCGGGCCACCGCCACCACCACGGAAGCCACCGCCACCGCCACCGCCGGGCGGGCCACCAGCAGCAGCGGGAGGCCCACCGGCAGCCGGGGGCGCGCCGGGCGCGGGCGTTGCGGCGGGTGGCGCCACGCCGCTTGGTGCACCTTGTGGCGGGCCAGCCGCAGCAGCGCCGGGCGGGCGCTGGCCCGGGGTGAAGCCATAGGGATTGCGCGACAGGTTGCGGATTTCGGAGGGCAGGCCCTTGCCGCTGCGGAAGCTTTCCACCGCCTTGGCGCGCAGTTCGGCGATGCGCTTGTCGGCCGCGGCGCGTTCGGCGGCACTGGGCTTCAGCGCCAGGGTGAGGGTGAAGCCATAGCGCAGCTCGCTGCGCTGCGAATAATCGAAGTTCACCGGCCGATTGTCGATCTGGGTCAGCCGGCCGCCGGCATCGCGGGTGAAGCGGTTCGGAAAGGCGGCTTCCAGTTCGGCGGTGGCAGTGGGGAAGGAGGCGATCGGATCATCGATGCGGGTGTTGGTGTAATTGGCGTTGAACACCATGTCGGTTTCTTCAAACGGCTTGATGTTGACGCCCAGCTTCCACACCCGGCGCGTGTCGTTCATCAGGGCGCGGTTGCCGCCATCCAGCCGCGTGATGTCCACGGTTTCGCCGCGCAGGAAATCAAACACCCGCACATTGGGGGTGAGGATGTTGGGATCGCCCAGCTGGCCAACAGTGGGCGGGCCCTGCTCGCGGGTGAAGCTGGCAATCAGCGCCCAGCCATCCTTGGGCTCCCAGTTCACGCCGGCGCCCCAGGTGATCAGCGTGCCGAAGTCCGACAATGTGTCGAGCGCGATATTGCCGTTCACCGTCAACTTGTTCAGCCCGGCCAGCACATCATCCTTGGCCGACGCGATGGGCAGATCGAAGTTCGCCTGGAAATTGCCCTGGGTGCGGGACAGATTGGCCGACGTGGCGATGCCTGATCGCACGGCGGTGGCATCCAGCGCCAGGTGCTGCACCTGCGCCTTCAGGGCCAGGCCCACGTCGCCGGCCGGCAGGCGCAGCGGGCTGCCGTTGAGCAGCAGATCAAGGCTGGCGGTGTCGCTGATGCTGGTGGCGCTGTCGGTGAGGGTGGCGCCGCCGAACAGGCCGCTGCCATAGGGGGACAGGCTGCCCGCCGTGATTGCGGCCTGTTCCGCCGTCACATCAATGCCGCGTTCGATGCGGGTGCGGCTTTCGGCATGGTTGTAATTGCCGGTGAGGTTCCAGCGCCATTTGCCGATATTGCCATCCAGCACCGTGCCCAGCCGGCCCGACCAATTGTCACCAAAACGCCCCAGCGGATCGGGGGCATAACGGTTGACTGCAACCGCCTGCCCGAACGGCGAGAAGGCCCCGCCGGCCGGCAGGGTGAAGCTGGCTGATGGCAGGCCCTGCATGCCCTCGCTCAGGGTGCGCTCCACCCCGCCGGTCAGCGTGGCGCCGACGGTGGGGGACAGATTGCCGGCGATGGTGCCGTTCAGGCTGGCGGTGCGGCTGTCAGGCAGCAGGCTGCGGAACGGGCGGATATCGGTGCTGTTCACCGGCGCCGCGCCGAACTGCGCCAGGGTGGGGCTGGCCACGCCGGCCGGCACGCCCAGCACGGTGCGGCCGGGCAAGGCCCCATCGACCACGGCGCCGGGCACCAGTGCCGACACATTGCCATCCAGCGCAAACGGCCGGCTTTGCGCCGGGGTGGTGATGCGGCGTTCATTTTCCGTCACCATCGTGTCGATGCGATATTGCGCCTCGATGCTGGTGCGGCTGCCGTTCCTGAGGCGCAGCAGATTGGCCTCGATCTCGGTGGAAAAGCGCCCGCCATCGGTGGGGCCGCCAATGTCAAACTCGCCGGTCCACGCCATGAAGCGCGGGCGCAGCACGAAGTTGATCACCCGCTGATCGGCGCGGAAGCCATATTTCAGGCTGACTTCCTCGGGCAGCACCTCCACCCGGGCGATGGCTTCGGGCGGAATGTTGCGGATTTCCTGAAAGCCCGATGTGCGCTTGCCGTTCAGCAGCACCGCCGGCATGCCGCCGCCGCGCCCGCGGTTCGAGCGCAGCTGCGGGCCGAGTTCGGCCATCAGATCGGTAATCGAGCCGGCACCGATCGCCCGCAACTCCTGCGCGCCCAGCACCAGTTCCGGCTTGATGTCGCCCACCACCTGGCCGGGCAGCTTGGTGGTGGTGACGGTGATCGTCTCCTCATCCTCCGGCACGGCCTGGGCCAGGCGCTGCGGGGCGGACGGAACCGGCTGAGCGGCCACAACGGCAGCCGGGGCAGCCGCCAGCAGCAAGGCAAATCGAACGGGCAAGATCACAAACGGGAATTCCTGTTGGGAACCGGGGGCTGGTTCCGGCGCGCTGCTGCCCTAACCCATTCAGGCCAAAAGCAACACCGGTGCGGCAATCTCTACGGCCCCGTTCGCGATATCCCCCGCGTCAGGCCAGCAACAGGCTGTGATCCAGCGTCTTTTTCACCACCAGGTCGGCCGCCGGCCTGGCCCGCGCGATATGCTCCAGCCAATTGGGCCGGTTGATGCCGTTCCACACCGACAGGGCAAAGGCCTCGGCCTCAGCCGCGCTCATATGGGCAAAGCGGGCATAGAAGCTGGTCGGATCATCCGCCGCCGCCCGCCACAGGCGCATGAAACGGGCAAGGAACCAGGCGATGATGTCAGCTTCGTCGGCATCGATATAGACCAGCAGATCAAGCGGCGGCCGCCGCCCATCGGCAGCGGGCGCCAGCCCCAGCCCTTCGACAAGCACGATATCGGCCCCGGACACCACCCGCGCCGCCGCCGGATCAATATCATAAATGCTGTGGCTGTAGGCCGGCACCGTCACCGGCCCCTGTTTCAGCCCGGCCAGCGCGGCGGCCATGGCGGGTGCGTCATAGCTTTCGGGAAAGCCCTTGCGCAGCATCAGCCCTTCGGCCTCCAGCACGGCATTGGACTTCAGGAAACCATCGGTGGAAACAAGGTCCACCGTGCCGGGCAGCGCCTCTGCCAGCGCCTGCGCCAGCGTCGTCTTGCCCACGGCCACCGAACCGGTGATGCCCACCACCAACGGCGCAGCGGCCGGCCGGTGCGCGGCGATGCGCTGCGCAAGTTCGGCAGCTGTGATCGGGGTCACACCAGCCGGCTTTGCGTGATGGCCGCCGCGATGAAACCGGCGAACAGCGGGTGCGGATCGAATGGTTTGGATTTCAGCTCCGGGTGGAACTGCACGCCGATGAACCAGGGATGGTCCGGCCGCTCCACCACTTCGGGCAGCAGGCCATCGGGCGACATGCCGGA
>CAZHTW010000056.1:0-17888 GCA_964535865.1 uncultured Sandarakinorhabdus sp.
AGCGGATCGTCTCGTGCTTGATCTGCGCGCCGTACAGCGCCTGGCAGACCGAGGCGACCATCCACGGTGAGCGGAGCACCTATATGGGCGTCGACCGCTTCCGCCTGAAGGACGGCCGCGCTATCGAGGAGCAAGTGATCTTCGATAGCGCGATCTTCAATCCCTGAATCTGGCCGTGGCGTTCACCCCTTCCGCGCCGCGATCCACGCATCCACCCGGCGTTCCATGATCGACAGCGGCTGCGAGCCCGACGCGATCAGCAGGTCGTGGAAGCCCTTGATGTCGAACTTCGGCCCCAGCGCCTTTTCGGCCTTGGCGCGCACCTCCATGATCTTGAGCATGCCGATCTTGTAGCCGGTGGCCTGGCCCGGCAGCGTGATGTAGCGGCGCACTTCCGAACGCGCCATTTCCGGCGGGGCGCGTCCGGTTTCATTGAGATAGCGAACCGCCTCTTCCTCGCTCCACGCCTTGGCGTGCAGGCCGGTATCCACCACCAGTCGGGCGGCGCGGAACAGTTCGGCATCCAGCCGCATGAAACCGGCGGCAATGTCGGGGAAGGCGTTCATTTCGGCACACATGCGCTCGGCATAAAGGCCCCAGCCTTCGCCAAAGGCGACATAGCCGGTGACCCCGCGGAACTTCGGCCCGCCCTGGCTGCGCACCTGGATATCGCCCTGCATATTGTGGCCAGGCACGGCCTCGTGACACATCAGCGTGTAGAGCGACGCCGGGTCCTTTTCGGTGCCAACCAGATGGACATAGGTGCGAGCCGGGCGCTTGCCATCGGGGCTGGGCGCACTGGCATGGGCGGCGCCGCCGGCCACTTCGCTGAACGCCGGTTCGCGCACCACTTCAATGCCATAGGCCGGCAGCGTGCCGAACCAGGGCCCCAGCAGCGAGCGGACATGGCCGACAAAGCGGTTGGCTTCCTTGAGGTACGCCGCGCGCGAGGCATCATCATATCGCTTGCCAGGGAACAGCGCGGCGCGTTGGGCATAAAATTCGTGGCGGTCCTTCACGCCGGCCTTTCGCGCCAGCGCGTCCTGTTCGGCCTCGATCCGGGCGACTTCGGCAAGGCCGGTCTGGTGGATCTGCTCGGCGGTCAGATCGGTGGTGGTGTTGAGCTTCAGTTCATTGGCATAATAGGCCGCGCCGCCGGGCAGCGATCCGGCACCGACCCGGCCCTGCGGCGCCGTGGCCAGGCTGGCCGTGGCCCAATCAATCACCCGGCCATAGGCGGGCTTCAGATCGGCAATGGCGGTGCGCGCCTGCGCCAGCAGGGCATCGGCCTCGGCGCGCGGCAGGGTGCCGGCGGCCACCAGCTTTTCGGTCTTGGCCTTCACATCGGCCCACAGCGCGGCATCGGGGCCGTCGCCAAAGGGCGCGCCGCTGGTCAGCTTGGTGGCGCCAACGATGATATTCTCGATCTGGAACCTGGGCGCGCGGATGCCGGCGCGCTCGCTGGCGCGGGTGCGCTCCAGCCCCAGATCAAGCTGGGCCGGGATGCCCTTCACCCGGGCGATATAGTTTTTCAGATCGGTCGCGTCGGCGATGGTGTGGGTGTTGATCAGGAAATCCGGCAGCTGGCCGTGCAGCGAATAGAGCCGCGAATAAAAGGGCGGGCGATAGATGCGGTTGGCGTTGCTCAGCGCCCCGCGCTCGGCCTCCAGCGCCCATATGTCATAATTCACCTGGCCTTCGGCGGATAATTTGGCCCGGTCGATCATGGCCTTCATCTTCGCGGCGCTGGCCTGGCGCCATTTCACCTGCGCGTCAGCAGCGGCGTCGCTGATGTCGTTCCACTTGTCGGCATCGATCTTCAGGCCCAGCCGGGTCGCCAGCTGCGGCTGGCCCTTCACAAACTCGGCGAACTCGGCATCCAGAAACGCCGTCAGCCGCGCATCCTCGCTGGCGCTGGTGGCGGCGGGGGCCTGGGCGGCGACCGGCTGCGCCGGAAGAGCCAAGCCAAGAGCAAGCGCAATCAGGCTGGTGTGGATCAGGCGCTTCATGTTCAGTCCCCCTCTGTGTGTCGAACGGTGTAGGGGCAGCCCGGCCGGAATTGAAGTGCTAATTGCGCCGGCCGCACCGCCCATTGACAGCAGCCACCTCACCGACAACTTAGCCTGATGGCCTCCAAAAATTCCCTTCTTGCCGCGATCAAACCCTATTTCGAAGCAGGGCCGCTCGGCGCGCTGGCGCTGGGCATGGCGTCGGGCACGCCTTATGCGATGATCGCCTCCACGCTCACCACGCGGTTGGCGGAAAGCGGGATCGACAAGAAGAGCGTGACTGCCTTTGGCCTGGCGCTGCTGGTGTACAGCTTCAAGCCGTTGTGGGCGCCGCTGATCGATCGGGTGCGCTTGCCCGTGCTGGCCGGCCTGATCGGGCAACGCCGGGCGTGGCTGCTGGTGTCGGTGATCATGGCCAGCCTGGCCATCACCTGGCTGGGGCTGCTTGATCCCACCGCCGATCTCGCGCTGTTTGCTGCCGCGGCGGTTGCCGTGGGCTTTGCCGGGGCGACGCTGGATATCGTGGTGGATGCCATCCGCATCGAATGGCTGCGCGCTGATCAGATGGGCGCGGGCAGCGGCATGACGCAATATGGCTGGCGCATGGGCAGTTATCTGGCCGGGGCCGGGGCGCTGCTGCTGGCGGCGGGCGGCAGCTGGGCCTTGGCCTGTGCCAGCGCGGCGCTGCTGTTCTTGCCTGCGCTGCTGGTGGCGGCCTGGCTGGGCGAACCCAGCCGCCCTCCCGCACCCCAGTCCGGCAAGGGACTGGCGGCGGCAGTGAAGGACAGCATCATTGCCCCGCTGGCCGATTTCCTGACTCGGCCGGGTGCAGGGATCGTGCTGGCGTTTGTGCTGGTCCACAAGATTGGCGACACGGTGTGCCAGCTTTCGGTGCGGCTGTTCTACAATGACCTGGGCTTCACCAAGCCGGAAGTGGCCTATTATGACGTCACTCTGGGCCTGTTCGGCTATCTGGGCGGGGTGTTCCTGGGCGGCCTCATCTACAAGCGCGTCGGGCTGGCGGCATCGGTGTTCCTGTCGCTGCTGCTGATGGGCGTGTCCAACGCGGCCTATGCCGGGCTGGCCATCATCGGCCACGATGTGTGGGCGATGGCAGTCGTGCAGGGCTTTGAAAATCTGGCCAGCGGCATTGGCGGCGTGACGGTTGGGGCGTGGCTGGCGCTGCTGTGTGACCGGCGCTTCACGGCGACGCAATTTGCGCTGCTGTCGTCGGCCGCCGCCATATTGGGCCGGGCCTTTTCATCGGGCACGGCGGGCGCGCTGATCGAGTCCATGGGCTATGTGAATTTCTATTGGCTCACCACTGTGCTGGCCTTGCCGGGCGTGCTGATCTTTGCCTGGCTGTGGCGGGCCGGGCTGGTGGTGGCAGACGACAATGCGGCTGCAACAGCAACGTAACCTGCTGTCCACACCGGCGTCACACATCGGCAATCGTCCTGTCACACCGGTGCGTTACTCCAGCGTAATTCCGTGGAGTTCATCGCACATATGAGCCTTGCCCTTTCCCGCGCCGTTGAACTGCCGGCCGCCCTGCTGGCGGGCGCTGCCCCCATTCACCGCGCCGGCCTGCTGGATGTGCGCCTGGCCGTCACCGAAGCGGAAATCGCGGCGGCCCAGGCCCTGCGCTATGAAATCTTCTATGACGAAATGGGCGCCCGGCCCAATCCCATCACCGCCCGCGCGCGGCGTGATATCGATCCCTATGACATGCTGTGCGACCATCTGCTGGTGATCGATCATGCCGACGCGCTGCGCCCGCGCGTGGTGGGCACCTATCGCCTGCTGCGCCAGGATGTGGCGATGGCCAATGGCGGCTTTTATTCCGCCGGCGAATATGATCTGTCGCCGTTGATCGCGCAAAGCCAGCCGGGCCGGCAATTGCTGGAACTGGGCCGCAGCTGTGTGGCCCCGGCATGGCGCACCACCGCGACCATCTCGCTGCTGTGGCGCGGCATTGCCACCTATCTGGCGCAGCATGGCATCGGCCATCTGTTTGGCTGCGCTTCCCTGCACGGCGCGGATGCGCGGGCACATCTGGCCGAGCTGTCGTGGCTGTATCACAACCATCTCGCCCCGCCTGAGCTGCGCGCCACAGCGCTGCCGCCGCACCGGGTGGAAATGAACCGGCTGGATGCTGCCGCCATCGATGGCCGGGCTGCATCGCGCGCGCTGCCGCCGCTGGTGAAGGGTTATCTGCGCGTGGGCGCCATGGTGGGCGATGGCGGCTTTGTCGATCATCAGTTCAACACGGTGGACGTGTTTGTGGTGATGCCGGTTGATCGCATCACCAGCCGCTATGCCGAACGCTTCGGCGCCGCCAACGATTGAGAGCTTGATCCTCCCGCCACCTGCGCTAGCCATGGCGCATGCGCTGGCGCTTTCCCCTTCTGGCCCTCGCCGCCGTGGCCGGCATCGCTGCGGCTGATCCCGCAACACCGCCGCCGGAAGACGCCATCCCGGCCGGGCCCGATGGCGAGGCGATAAGGCGCGGGCTGGAGATCATCACCAACACGCGGGCCGCCGCGCCCCGATATGCCGGCAATGATCTCAAGTGCGCCAATTGCCATCTGGATGCCGGCCGCACGCCCGGCGCCGCGCCGCTGTGGGCTGCCTTCGGCAATTTCCCGGTGTGGCGGGACAAGAACAGGCAGATGAACAGCTTTGAAAAGCGCGTGCAGGATTGTTTCATCTATTCGATCAACGGCTCACCGCCGCCTTTTGCGGGCGAGGTGCTGCTGGCGGTTTCGGCCTATGCCGGCTGGCTGGCGCAGGGGCAGCGCATTGGCGTGTCGCCGCCGGGGCGCGGCTTTCCCGCCATTGCCGCCCCGCCGCTGCCGCCCAACGATGCACGCGGCAAGGCCGCCTTTGCCGAAAAATGCACCGCCTGCCACGGGCGGGACGGCCAGGGGCTGAAGGATGGCGACACGGTGGTGAACCCGCCGCTGTGGGGGCCGAACAGTTACAACTGGGGCGCCGGCATGGCCCAGGTCGACAAGGCCGCCGCCTTCATCCGGGCCAACATGCCCCTGGGCGAAGGTGGCAGCCTTTCGGTGCAGCAGGCGTGGGATATCGCCTGGTATATCGATGGCCAGGTGCGCCCGCAGGACCCGCGCTTTGCCGGCAACCTGGCCGCCACCCGCGCCGAACATCACAACCGGGTGTGGAGCCGTTATGCCACCCAGGTCGCCGGCCGCACGCTCGGCGATCCTGCCACCACCCCGCCGCACCATGTGCCGCCCGGCCATGTTTTCTGAAGGGACCAGCCATGACCAGCCCCGCCACACTGCGCATTGATTTTGTTTCCGATATCGTCTGCCCCTGGTGCGTGATCGGCATGAAATCGCTGGAACAGGCGCTGGCTGCGCTGGCCGGCGAGGTGCAGGCGGATTGGCATTTCCACCCCTTCGAACTCAACCCCGGCATGGCGCCGGAGGGCGAAAACAGCGCCGAGCATATCGCGCGCAAATATGGCCGCCCGCCCGAAGCCGGCAACGCCGCCCGCAGCCAGATCAAGGCCATGGGCGAAGAGTTGGGCTTCAGCTTCAAGGGCGGGCCCGAGTCCATGATCTGGAACACGCATGATTGCCACCGCCTGCTGCACTGGGCTGAAAAGGCCGGCAAGGGCCACGCGCTGAAAACGGCCCTGTTCGAAGCCCATTTCACCCGCGCCGAACCGCTGAATGATCCCGAAACCCTGGTGCGCGCCGCCAGTGCCGCCGGGCTTGACGCTGAAGCCGCGCGCGAGGTGCTGGGCAGCGGCCGTTATGCTGATGAGGTGAACAACGCGCAGCGCTGGTGGCGCGAGGAGCAGGATATCCATGCAGTCCCGGCAATCATCTTCAATGGCAAATATGCCGTGATGGGCGGCCAGCCGCCGGCCACGTTTGAAAAGGTCATCCGCCGGATCGTGGCCGGAGAGGTGTGAACCACGACACAAATTGTCCGAAATCCGCCGCCGGGCGGCGGTTGGCCAGCGCCAGCGCCGGCCGTTCGATCCACAGCCATGACAGCAGGGCGACGCCCAGCAGCGGCACAAGGCAGGCCAGGAACAGCGCCATCGGCGCCAGCGCCATGCCAAAGCCGGCCGCCACCCACACCGCCAGCTGCTGAATCGGCCAGGAATAGATGTAGACGCCATAGCTGACATCGTGGCGCAGCGGACGGGTGGAGCCGCGCGGAAAGGCCAGCAGCAGCGTGGCGGCACAGACCAGCCCGATGATCGCCACTTCGGCCAGGGCCCGGCTGTGGAACAGTTGCGCGCCGACCAGCAGGATGAGGCCCGGCAGCGCCAGACCGGCATTCAGCCGCACCCGGCCCGCGAACTGGTGCGCCATCACGCCCAGCAGGAACGAGATCATCACGTGCCGCCCTTCGGCGATCAGAAACAGCAGGCCGCCCTTGGCGATCGGCGCCACCAGATAGCCGGCCGCGATATAGGCGATCATTGCCAGCAGGACGATGGTGCGCCGCCGGGGATTGGCCAGCGCGCCGGCCATGCTGGCCGCCATCACCAGCAGATAGACGATGATCTCATGCCGCAACGACCAGACCGAGCCATTGATGGACCCGTTGAACGGGCTGTCGGCAAAGGCGCCGGGGTGTTCATATTGCACCGAAACCAGCGTCACCAGCCGCAGCGCATAGCGGGCGATATCGGCGGGGCCAACGCCGGTCCACGCGCCGGCCGCCACCAGCACCAGCGGCACGATGATGGCATTGGCCACCAGCGCCGGGAAGATCCGCAGCGCGCGCTTGCGCATATAGTGCAGCGGGGCGTGTTGATGCCGCCGGGCGCTTTCGGTGACCAGCAGCCCCGACAGGAAGAAGAACACGTGCACGGCCAGGCTGTGAAAGCCCATCAGCGTCCATTCCTGCAACGGCACCTGCGCCGCCCGGCCCAGCGTGATGTGCCAGCTGTGGCCCAGCACCACAGCCAGGGCAGCCGCCAGTCGCAGCTGATCGATCCGGTTGTCGCGGCTGCCGAGATGATCGGACAGCCGACGCGGCGGCAGCTTGGGGTGTGGTTGGCTGTTCATGCCAGGTGATCAGCAAGGAACATGCCAAGCGGTTTTGGCGGCGAAATGGCCTGTCAGGCCGAAAATGGCCGGCACCAACGGCCGGAACTTGCAAAATGCAACGATGGTGAGTCGCAGATTGGAGCGGGTGCGGCGATGCCCCAGCTCAGGCGCGGGCCGCCAGCCGGCGTTCCCAGGCGATGGCATCGGCAACGATCCGATCCAGATCGTCCAGCTGCGGCTGCCAGCCCAGCCGGCTGCGGATGGCGCGCGTATCGGCCACCAGCCGCGCGACATCGCCGGGACGGCGGGGCGCGGCCACCCGGCGCAGGGTCTGGCCCGACACCCGGTCCACCGCATCCAGCACATCCAGCACCGAAGCGCCGTGGCCATAGCCGACATTGAAGGTGAGGCTGGTCGCCGGCTGGGCCGCCAGCGCATCCAGCGTGACGAGATGCGCCGCCGCCAGATCGCTGATGTGGATATAGTCGCGGATGCCGGTGCCATCGGGCGTGGCAAAATCATTGCCGGTCACCTGCACATGGTCACGCTTGCCGATCACCGCTTCGGCCGCAATCTTGATGAGATGGGTGGCGGTTTTCGACACCTGGCCCGACCGCCCGGCCGGATCGGCACCGGCCACATTGAAATAGCGCAGCACGCCCACATTCGCCGCCCCGGTGGCCGCCACATCGGCCAGCACCCGTTCCACCATCGCCTTGCTGGCGGCATAGGGGTTCACCGGTGCCAGCGGCAGATCTTCCGACAGACTCTCCACCTCCGGCGCGCCATACACCGTGGCGGTGGAGGAAAACAGCAGATGCCGGGCCCCGCCGGCGATGGCGGCGGCAAACAGCGCCACGGCACGGCCGACATTGATATCATAATAGAACAAGGGACGTTCCACCGATTCCGGCACGGAGATCACACCGGCACAGTGGATCACTGCGGCGATGCCATGATCGGCCACCAGCCGCGTCACCAGCGCCGCATCGGCGCAATCGCCTTCGACGAACAGCGCCGCATCCGGCACCAGCCAGCGGTTGCCGGTGGACAGATTGTCGAGGATCAGCACGCGTTCGCCGCGATCAAGCAGCGCCAGCGCGATGTGCGACCCGATATAGCCGGCCCCGCCAGTGACAAGAATCATGACCAACCCTTCTCTTCAAACGGCAACGGGTTGCAGATGATCAACCGTTGGCGGCAGACGAATCCGCCGTGCCCAGCCAGCGTTCGCGCTTGCGATACAGGGTTGACGGGCTGAGGCCCAGCGCATGCGCCGCCTTGCGCAAGCTGCCGCCCGCGCGGGTGATGGCCGCTTCAATGGCCCAGCGTTCGATCTCGTCCAGCGTCATGTTGTTGAAGGCATCCATCGCCGGTTCGGCAGCCGGCAGCGCACCAACATCGTCGGCCAGCACAGCGCGGACGGGCGGGGCAGCGGCGATGGCGGCGCCGCCAAAGCTTGCCATCGTCAATTCCGGGCCGGAGCTCATCACCACGGCGCGGCGCATGGCATTCTGCAATTCGCGCACATTGCCGGGCCAGCTGTTGGCCAGCAGCCGCGCGCGGACGTCCTCGCTCAGCGGGTTGAAGCGCTTGCCTTCCTGTTCGGCAAAACGCTCCAGAAACGCCTCGGCCAACAGCACGACATCCTCGCCCCGGTCCCGCAGGGCCGGCATTTCCAGCGGAATGACGGCCAGGCGATAGAAGAGATCCTCGCGGAACCGGCCGGCGGCCACTTCGGCGGCCGGATCGCGGTTGGTGGCACAGATCACCCGCACATCCACCGGTTCCGCCTTGCTGCTGCCCACGCGCTGGATCATGCCGGTTTGCAGGAAGCGCAGCAGTTTCACCTGCAGCTTCAACTCCATCTCGCAGATTTCATCCAGGAACAGGGTGCCGCCATCGGCCTCCCGCGCGGCGCCGAGGCGATTTTCAACCGCGCCGGTGAAGGAGCCTTTCAGATGGCCGAACAACTCGGATTCGAGCAGATTTTCCGGAATGGCGCCGCAGTTGATGGCAATGAACGGCTTGTGGGTGCGGCGGCTGGCATGGTGGATGGCTTCGGCGGCCACCTCCTTGCCGGTGCCGCTTTCGCCGGTGATGAACACCGTCGCCTTGGAATCGGCCACGCTTTCAATGGCGCGATACACGGCCTGCATCGGGTTGGAACGGCCAACAAAGCCCTGGAAATTGTCCCGCGCCGTCAGCTTGCGCACGGTTTGCACTTCATTTTCCAGGCGGCGGCGTTCAACGGCGTTGCGCACCGTGGTCAACAGCCGTTCGGGCTGCAGCGGCTTCACCAGAAAATCATAGGCGCCCATGCGCATCGCCCCGATGGCGCGCTTGATCGAACCATCGGCGGTGACGACGATCACGCCGGCCTTGGTGACCAGGCCCGGCATGTCGGCCAGCCATTCCAGCCCGTCACAATCGGGCAACTGCAGATCCAGCAGCACCACTTCATAGGGCTTGCCGCCCACCGCGGCGTTGGCGATCAGCAGGCGCGCCACGTCGCCGCGATGCGCGGTGTCAACAACATGGCCGGCACCTTCCAGATGCGCGGCATAGGTCATGGCCAGCGAGGCAATATCCTCGATCACCAGGATGCGGGCGGGCGCGGTCGTGGACATGGTCATTCGCCTTCGGCTGAAATGATGAACTGGGCTTCTTCGGCGCGGCCGGCATTGTGCCAGCGCACCGTGCGGGTTTCGCCATAGGAAACCAGGCACTGGCGGATCAGGCCAAAGGCGATGTGCGCCATCGGCCGGTGCGAACGGTAACTCACCGTCATGGTGGTGCCTTCACTCACCGCTTCGATCAGCGGCGGGCGGGCATCGGGATACAGCACCCGCACCTCTTCATGGATGTGCGAGCCAACGTGCAGCAGCAGCGATTCCGCCGTGGGATAGGCCGCCATGATGGCGGGAAACAACACGCCAAACCGATCGAACAGCCAGGCGCCATAATCCTCGCAGATGATCGCACCATCGATGCCGCTCAACCGCGCGGCCACGCCCACCATCGTCAGGGCCTGCGCACTGGGATAATTGCCCACACTGGTGAAGGCGCCATCATTGGGCAGGTTGCTCTGGGTGATCACGTCGTCGGCAAAGGCCATGCCATGCCGGGTTTCCATATAGGAGACCAGTTCGGTGAAAATCACGCCCTTCATGTCGCCCCTCGCGTTTTGCAGCCCGGCGAAATTGCAGCCTGCATGCGTCCTGTTTTGCAAGAGGCGTGCCAACCAAGGTAACCAAGGATGAGGGCGTGCTCAGGCCCTTGCAATATGCACTTTTTCGCAAAATGCATCAACTTGAATGCTGCATTTTGCGACAGGTTTCGGCCTGGTTGCGTCCTGCAATTGGCCACACAGCTTGATCTGGACCGCCAATTCCACTTGGCACGATCCTTGAAAAGGGCTGGGCATGACCACGCCCTCATCCCCCCTGCCAGCCCTGCTGGTCACCGCCTCCCTGCTGGCCGGCTGCGTTGCCGGGCCGGCTCCCCGCAATCTGGCCGGCAGCGCCTGGACGCCGCAGCAACACCCGCTGCACCAGGAAGCCCCCGTGCCGGCGCGGCCTGCCGGCAATCCGGCGCTGTCGTGCACGTCGGTGCGGCCGGCCGGGCTTGATCCTGCCGGCTTCGTGCCTGCCGCCGCACTGGCCGATGCCCCCGCGCTGCTGGCCCCCGGCGACCGCCTGCGCCTGCGCATTGCCGGTGATGATGATCGGCTGTCGGGCGTGCATGTGATCGGTGATGATGGCAGCCTGGCCATTGCCGGCCTGCCCCGCATCGCCGCCACCGGCATCAGCGCGGCGGAACTGCAACGCCAGCTGGCCCGCACGCTGGTGCAGACCGGGATGATCCGCACGTCGTTCACGCCGGTTGATCTGCGCCTGATCGAAACCGCCGGCGTTTCGGTCGCCGTCAGCGGCGCGGTGTTCGCCGCCGGCATCGTGCGCGCCGGCGAACGTGCCAGCGATGATCGCATCGGCCAGAAGGAAGGCACGGCATCGGGCGATGCCAATGCCGGCCGCAACCTTGCGACCGCGCTGCGCAGTGCCGGCGGCGTGCGGCCGGATGCCGATGTGGGCCAGGTGTATCTGGTGCGCGGCCCGCAATGGACAATGGTGGATTTCAACGCCGCGGTTGCCGGCACGGCCACCAACAGCCTGGCGGTTGCCGCCGGAGACCGGGTGATCGTGCCCAGCACCGGCTGTTTCCGCGCCGATCTGGTGCGGCCCACGCCCATCACCCAGCCGGGCATCCGCGTGCACATGTCAAACCTGGCGCGATCGGCGGGCAACAATGCCAGCGCCGGGGTTGGCCGCGACACCAACAATCTGCCTTATGGCACGCGGCTGCTGCAGGGCCTGGTGGAAATGAACTGCGTGGGCGGATCGGCGATGAATGCCGCGCGCCGGGCCGTGCTGATTTCCCGCAACCCGATCAACGGCCAGAGCGTCGTGATCGAGCGCGAGATTGAGAAGATGGTGCGCAGCGCCGATCGCGATGCCGTTGATCCCTATCTGATGCCCGGCGATGCGCTGGCCTGTTACGACAGCCGTTCGATGAATTTCACCGATGCGATTGGCGCGGTGGCCGGTGCGGTTGGCGCGGTCGTGCCGGCGGTGCTGCTGGGCCAGGCGGTGCGCTGATGCACGGCCCGGTCAAACCCCGCCGCCTGGTGCGGGCCTGGCATGTCGTCCGTGATGGCCTGCCATCGGTTGGGCGCTATCGCCGCTATCTGCTCACGCTGGGTCCGGCGGTGGCGGCGGTGTGGCTGGTCACCGGCCTGTATCTGGCCCTCGCCCCGGCGCGCTATACCAGCCAGATGACGCTGATCCTCCCCGGATCGGGCGTGGGCGGATCGATGAATGTCGAATCCATCGGCCAGGCAACGGCAACCACCTCTTCGGCCTTTTCCAGCCCGTCGCTGAGCCCGACCGAGAATTACAAGCGGCTGATCATGGCCGATGTCACCATGCGCGCCGCCGCCCGGCTGGCCGGAGAGGATGAAGCCGGCTTTCCCGAACCGGTGGTGAAGCTGATCGATCAGACCAACGTGATCGAAGTCACCATGTCCGGCCCGACGCCGGCCGCCGCACAAAAGCGCGCGCTTGCGCTGCGGGCGGCATTCCTGGCCGGGCTTGACCGGCTGCGCGAGGATGAAGCCGCCAAGCGCGAAGCGGCCGACCGCAACCGCATCAGCGATCTGGAAGCCAAGGTGCGGCGGGCGCAGCGGCAGCTTCTGGCCTTTCAGGGCCAATCCGGGCTGGTGTCGATCGATCAGTTCAACCAGCGCATCGCCGCGCTGGACAGCCTGCAAGACCGGGAACGCCTGGCGCGAACCCTGCAACGCGAACGCGATGCCGAAACCCGGCGGTTGGCGAACGCGCTGGGCATCTCGCTCAGCGGCGCGCGCGCGGCCTTTCTGCTGAAGGCCGATCCGCTGTTCCAATCGCTGTTGCAGCGTTATGCCGCCAATGCCACCACGCGCACCGAGCGCGGCGCCACGCTGGGCGACAGCCACGCCACCATGGCGGAAAACAGCGCCGTTGATGCCAGCCTGCGGGCGGCGTTGATTGCGCGCGGCCGGGCGCTCACCGGCCTGTCGTCGGTGACCCTGCTGTCGTTTGCCGATCTTTCGGTGGCCGAAGGCCGGGCCCGCATGTTCGAAGTGATGGTGAACGGCAGCAGCCAATCGGCCGGGGCCGATGCCGCGCTGGCCGAAATCCGCCGCCAGATTGCCGAGCAGACCGCCGGCACCGATGCGTTGGTGGGCAAGGCGGCCAAGCTGGCCGATCTGGTCCGCGATCTGCGCGTGGCCGAAGCGGTGTTCTCATCGGCACTGGCGCGGGTTGATACCAACAAGGCCGATCCCTTTGCCTCCTATCCGCTGGTGCAGACGCTGGAAGAACCCTCGCTGCCGCGCGGCAAGGCGTCCCCCTCCACCACATTGGCGCTTGCTGGCGCGGTGGCAGCGACTATGCTGCTGGTGATCGGCTTCCTGTTGCTATGGCTGCGCCAACCCATCATCCACAAACTGCTGCCGAACGGCTGATCGTCACCACGATCACATCAACCTGGCTGCTGTGGCTGCTGGGCGCCCTGTATATCGTTGGCCCGGTGCTGGGTTGGACGCTGGCAGCCATGGCAGCCAAGCGGCTCTATCTGGCACCGGGCCTGCCGCCTGAAGAACGGCCACGGCCGCTGGGGAGCCTGGTGTGGGTGTGGTTGATCGGCATGCTCTGCATGTTGATCGCGCTGCTGGTCGGCCATGCCATCAACGAACTGGGCGCCGCCAAGACCCTGAAATCGGCCGTCGGCTGGGCCAAGGGCTGGGCGCTGCTGGGGCTGTTTCCCTTTGCGGCGGCAGTGCTGAACATCCGCCCGGCCGTCATCTATCGCGCGGTGTGCCGGCTGGGCCTGCAAAGCCTGATCCTGTTGCCGCTGTTCATTGTGGCGCCGATCATCGGCTTGCCCGGCGAGCTCTACACCTCGCCGCTGTCCATCCTCGGCGGTTCCGGGCCGGAATATTTCACCGTCGTGCTCTACACCATCGAACCCGGCACCGGTGCCACACGCTATCAATTCTTTGCGCCCTGGTCACCGGCGGCGGGCATGGTCGCGGTGATCCATGTGCTGTGCGCCATCGAGGAACGGGAACGGCGCTGGCAGATCATCGGCGTGGTGGCCGGGCTGGCCGTGGCGCTGCTGTCGCAATCGCGGCTGGCGCTGGTGGCGATTGCGGTGGTGTGGCCGTTGGCGCAGGGCGTGGCCCGGTTGCGCCGGCCATCAACCTGGTGGCTGGCGGCGCCGGCCGTGCTGGCGATCGGGCTGTTTGCCCCCACGGTGCTGGCGCTGGTTGAAAAGCTTGCCAATGATTTCAAGGGCGCGCGCGCCGATTCCAGCCGGGTGCGCGCCACGCTGGGCCGCATCGCGGTGGAACGCTGGCAGAATGAGGCGCCGTGGTTCGGCCACGGCGTGGTGGAAAACGGCCCGCACCTGGTGGAATATATGCCGATCGGCAGCCACCACAGCTGGTATGGCCTGTTGTTCGTGAAAGGCATGGCCGGGGCGGCGGCGCTGGCCGTGCCGATGGCGTGGAGCCTGTTTGCCTGTGGCCGGCTCGCCCTGCGCGATCCCATGGGCCGGGTTGGCCTGTCGATGGTGCTGGTGCTGTTTCTCTACAGCTTTGGCGAAAATCTTGAGGTGCTGGCCTATCTGTTCTGGCCGGCGCTGGTGCTGCTGGGCGCGGCGGCCAGGGCCGCACAGGCCCCGCCCGCCGACGATCCAGCCCCGGACGGTCAGCCAAGTTCCGCTTGATGCCGCCGGAACAGGGCCTGCCAGGCCCAGATCCGCTCACGCTCCGCTGTTTGCATCGCCGCCCGGCCAGCCGCGCCCATCGCCGCCAGCGGCTGCGCCGGCAGTGCCGCCAATGCCGCGGCCAGCGTTTCGGCCGTGCGGCAATCGGCCACCACGCCGGCAAAGCCCACCTGTTCGGGCATGCCGTCCACATCGGCCACCAGCACGGGGCGCGCCGCCATCTTGGCTTCCGCCACCACCTGGCCAAAGGCCTCCCAGCGCGACGGCACCACGATCACGTCACAGCGTGACAGGAAATCCGGCACATCACTCACCTTGCCCACGAAGCTCACATTGGCAAGGTCGGAGGCCTGGGCGCGCAAGGCGGCATCATCGGCGCCAAAGCCGCCCAGCAGCAGGCTGAACCGCGACGGGTCCAGCTGGCGCATCGCGTCGATCAGCGTGTCAAAGCCCTTCTGCTCGCTGAAACGGCCAAAGGCCCCCAGCACCAGCGGGAGCCGGCCGGCCGATTGCGCGAGGGCCACCTGATCCAGGCCCTGGTTGCCGCTCCACGGATGCAGCACCTGCAGCCTGTCCCCCGTCAGCCCGGCGGCGGCGCGCAGCCAGCGCGCCTGCCCGTGGGAAACGGCCACCACCTCGTCAAACAAGCGATACGCCAACCGCAACATGGTGCGAAACCGCGCCTGGTTGGGCACCTTCGCGGCCTCCCACGCCCCGGTATAGCTGTGCTCGATGTGGATCAGCCGGGCCGCCGGGTTGCGCAGCCGCAGCGACACAAGAAACGGCAGGGCGCGCCAGCTGGGCGGGAAATGGGTGACGATGATATCGGCCGCCACGCGCGGGGCCAGGAAGCGGCCGGGATCGGCCGCCAGCACATGGCTGGCCACATCGGCAGCCAGATCGGGGTGGGCAAAGATGCCCAATGCCTTTGATACGCCGCCCAGGGCAAAATCATCGCACAAATGGACGCAGCGCAGCCGGCTCATGCCGGCGCGCCCTGGCCCAGATGGCGGGCGGCCAGCGCCTGAAAGGCTGCCGGCGGCAAGATCCGCGCCGCCAACGCCGCGGCCAGCGTGGTGAGCGTCTTGCGCGGTTCGGCCAGCAGCATGGCCGGGCCGGCCGCGACCGCCTGCAACGCCAGCGACCAGGCAAAGCTGCCATCGCCCAGCTGCACCGCGCGCCGCGCCAGATAGCGCAGCTGATAGGCCATGGCCTGCCGGCCATGACGCGCGATCAACTGCGGCGCGGCCTGTTCGGTCTTGGCGATGGCGCGTTCCCAGCTTTCATATTGGCGGGCGATGTTGGCCGAAAGGCCGCCGGCAATGATGCGATAATCGGTCAATTCGCCAGCAATGCCTTCGAAGCGGCAGCCGTGCACGGCCGACAGGCGCAGCCACAATTCGATATCCTCGGATTGGCGGAAGCTTTCATCGAACCAGCAGGTGCGGCCGGGCTCATCGGGATGGGCAAAGGCCGCGCGGTTGAGCGAGCGGCGGCGGATCACCGCGGCCGATCCGTTGCCAACCGGATTGCGCTTCAATATGTCGGCCGGGGTGATACCGGTGAGCTGCGGGCGCATCGTGGCTTTCAGCGGCCGGCCGGCGGCATCGATCATGCGCGATCCGGCGAAGCTCACATCCACGCCGCCATCGGCTTCCAGATGGATCATGTGCAGCATCAGCTTGCTGGGATGCCAGAGATCATCGGAATCGAGCAGCGCGATGTAGCGGCCGCGCGCCGCGGCAATGCCGGTGTTGCGCGCGCCGGCCAGCCCGCGATTGGCCTGGGAAATGATGCGGATGCGCGGATCCGCAAAACGGCGGCAGATCGCCATGCTGCCATCGCTGCCGCCGTCATCGATGATCAGCAATTCCCAACTGGCAAAGCTTTGATCGATCACCGACTGGATGGCCGCGCCAACAAAGGCTTCGACATTGTAGACCGGCATGATGACCGAGATGAGCGGGGCAGTGTTCATGACATGGGTTCCTTGATCGGGAGGCAGGGGGGGGTCAGGCAAACAGGCGGGCGCGGGTGGTTGCCGGCAGCAGCATCCCGACCAGCGCGCCGGCCAGGGTGAGGCCGCCGCGCCGGCGATCGGCCAGAAAGGCCGCCGCATCGCAGCGCAGGCCGCGCAGGGCAAAGTTGAAGGCATCGGCCGCCGGGCTGCCGTTGCGCAGGGCGCGGCGGGCGAGATAGCGGCAATAGATGGCTTCGGCGGCATCAAGATCGATGCTGGCCCGGTGCTGATGGGCCAACCGCCGCCAGCCGCGATACATGCGGCGCAGATTGGACGACAGGCCGGCTGGCGACAGGCGATATTCCACCAGCAGGCGATCGATGCCGCACACGCCGAACCCGGCAGCTGCCACGCGGGCCAGCCATTCCTGATCCTCGGCATAGCCCATGCCGGGGCGAAACCCGCCCGCCGCCGCGATGCATCCGCGGGTGACAACGATGTTCGACGTGGTGCACACCGGGTTTTCGCCAATCAGCTGCGCGACCGAAAGCGGCCCGGCCGGCACCGTGGACAGGGTGCGCGCCGTGGTGCCGGCCGCGCGCCCGGCTTCCAGAAAGGCGATCTGGGCATAGCTCACGCCGGCTTCGGGATTGGCGCTGTGGAAGGCGCGGTGGCAGGCAAGCTTTTCAGGGTGCCACACATCATCGGCATCCAGAAAGGCCAGCAGCTGGCCGCGCGCCAGATCGACGCCCAGATTGCGCGCCGCGGCCGGGCCGGCATTGGCCTGCGCCACCACGCGGATGCGATCATCGCCGGCCGCCATGGCCAGCGCCACGGCCAGGCTGTTGTCGGCCGAGCCATCGTCAACAATGATCAGTTCGAAATCCTGATCGCTTTGATCGAGCACGCTGGCGATGGTGCCGGCCAGCGAGCCGACGGCGTTGAACATCGGGATGATCACCGAGAAATGCGGGGCAGTCATGCGAAAGCGTCCTTGCGGATGGAGGCGTTGGAGCGGGTGAACACCGCGATGCTGGCGGGGATGAGCACCAGGGCTAGGCCGGCGACATAGGCCGAGGCGGCAGCGGGCAGGCCATAAGGCGCGGCCAGCGCCAGGGCAGCCAGGGCCGCCATGGTGGCCGCCGTGCTGATCGTGGCATCGAGGCCGGTGGCGCCATCGGCGCGCAGCCAGGCCGTGGTGGCGGCAGACGCCACCATCGGCAGCGCTGCCAGGCCCAGCAGCCCCACCAGCGGGGCGGCGTCCAGCCACTGCCGGCCAAACAGCAGCGGCACATAAATCGGGGCGAGCAGCACCTGCGCCAGCGTCATCGGCAGGAACAGGCCCAATCCGATCAGCAGGCCATTGCGATAGCGGGCAGCGCGGGCGCTGCGATCGGCGGCCTTGCACAGCCACGGAAACAGCACGGTGCCAAAGGCGCTGACGAAGGATGTGGTGATGCCCAGGCCGGCGTTGAAGGCGAAATACCAGATGCCCAGCGCCTTGACGCCCAGCAGCGCGCCGACGATCAGCTTGTCGATCTGGGCACGGGC
>CAZHTW010000057.1:0-17769 GCA_964535865.1 uncultured Sandarakinorhabdus sp.
CGCTGTTTCAGGGCAATCATCGCCAGCGCGGCGGCCGCTGCCTCGCCGCCCTTGTTCTTCTGGGTCTTGTCGGCCCGCGCGATGGCCTGGGCTTCGTTTTCCACGGTGAGGATGCCGTTGCCGATGGCCAGGCCATCCAGCGTGAGCGCCATGATGGCGCGGGCCGATTCGCCGGCGACAACCTCGAAGTGATAGGTTTCGCCGCGGATCACGCAGCCCAGCGCGACATAGCCGTCAAAGGCGCCGCTGGCATCGGCAAAGGCGATGGCGGCCGGCACCTCCAGCGCGCCCGGCACGCTGATCACCTCATGCGTGGCACCGGCCGCTTCCAGCGCCTCGATCACGCCTGCGCGCTGCATGTCGGCGATGTGGGTATAGAAGGGGGCTTCAACGATCAGGATATGCATGGGGTTGTCCTTCAGGCGCGGGGCGGGATGGCGCGTTCGCCAACAACATGCAGGCCATAGCCTTCGATGCCGACGATGTTGCGGTGCTGGTTGGTGAGCAGGATCATGTCGGTCACGCCCAGATCCACCAAAATCTGCGCGCCGATGCCATAATCGCGCAGCACGATCGATTCGCCCTGGCCCTTGGCGCGCATCTGTTCGGAAATGGCGGTGGGGCTGCCATCGCGGATGATGACGATGATGCCGGCGCCTTCCTCGCCAATGGCGTCCATGGCGCGGCCCAGCTGGCCGGCGCGGTCGCCCTTTTCGGCGAACATGTCGGTGAACATCGATTGGGTGTGCACGCGCACCAATGTGGGCTTGCCCGGTTCGATCCGGCCCTTCTGCAACACCATATGCTCGCCATATTCGGCGGTGTTGGCATAGGTCTTGGCCAGCCATTCGCCGCCGTGCCAGCTTTCGAGTTTCGTTTCGGCCACGCATTTCACCAACCGGTCATGGGCATGGCGATAGGCGATCAGGTCGCGGATGGTGCCGATCTTCAGGCCGTGACGGCGCGCGAACGGAATCAGATCGGGCAGGCGCGCCATGGTGCCATCATCGTTCATGATCTCGCAGATCACGCCGCTGGGGTTCAGGCCGGCCAGCCGGCTGATGTCAACGCTCGCCTCGGTATGGCCGGCGCGCACCAGCACGCCGCCATCGCGCGCCACCAGCGGAAACACATGGCCGGGGAACACCAGATGCTCCGGCCCCTTGGCGGCATCAATCGCAACGGCAACCGTGCGGGCGCGATCGGCCGCCGAGATGCCGGTGGTCACGCCTTCCCTGGCTTCGATCGAAACGGTGAAGGCCGTGCTGTGGCGCGTGCCATTGTGCTGCGCCATCAACGGCAGGCCCAGCGCCTTCACCCGGTCCGCCGCCAGCGCCAGGCAGATCAGGCCGCGGCCATATTTGGCCATGAAGTTGATGGCATCGGGCGTCGCCATCTGGCCGGGGATGATCAGATCGCCCTCATTCTCGCGGTCTTCATCATCCACCAGGATATACATGCGGCCGTTGCGGGCCTCGTTGATGATCTCCTCGATCGGGCTCAGCGCCGGGCCGGCGTTGCGGTCGGCCAGCCAGTTCTCCAGCTTGCGCAGCGTGTCGGTGGTGGGGTTCCAGTCCGCCTCGTCCAGCGCGCGCAGGCTGTTGGCGTGCAGGCCAGCGGCACGCGCCATGCCGGCTTTGGACTCCTCGCCGCTGGCGACAAGGTCGCGCAACCGGGCAATCAGGGACTCGCTCATATCGGCCTCACATCCTAATGTGAGATCGAGATGCTACTATCACATCACGATGTCAAGACTTGAGCTGGTTCATCCGGAACAGGTAACGCGCCAGCACATCAATCTCGATATTCACCTCGTCCCCGGCCTGCGCCGTGCCAAAGGTTGTCCATTGTGCGGTGTGCGGGATGATGTTGACGGTGAACCAGTGGCCCAGATCATCATCGCTCACCTCGTTCACGGTGAGCGAGGCGCCGTTCAAACAGATGCTGCCCTTGGGCGCCACATAGGGCGCGACGCTGGCGGGCATCTGGAAGGTGAAGCGCCTCGAATCGCCCTCGGCTTCGACAGCGGTGATGCGGCCCACCGCGTCCACATGCCCGGTAACGATATGCCCGCCCAGCTCGTCGCCCACCTTCAGCGCGCGTTCCAGGTTGAGGCGCGCGCCCAGGTTCCACATGCCGGCGGCGGTGCAGCGCAGCGTTTCCGCCGACACGTCAAAGCTGATGCTGTTGCCGGTCTTGCTCACCACGGTCAGGCACACGCCGCTGTTGGCCACCGATGCGCCGATGGCGATGCCGCTCGTGTCATAAGCCGTGTCAACGGTGACACGCAGATCGCCGCGCTCCTCCACCGATGAGATGGTGCCAATGTCGGTGATGATGCCAGTGAACATGGGCCTTCGTTACCTGTTCCGCGTGTAGGCTTCAATGCGGTCGATACCCAGCGACACTGAAGCTCCCGCCGTCCAGCGGCCATGCGCCGCCGCCAGATCGGTCAGGCCGATATCGCCCAGCGTGCGGCCGCCGCCCACCAGCACCGGCGCGCGGTGCAACAGCAGCCGGTCCACCAGATCGGCGGCAAGCAGGCTGGTCGCCAGACCCATGCCGCCTTCGACCAGCACGCACAGCGCCGGATCGGCAATGAGCGCGGCCAGGCTGGAGAAATGCTGCACGTGATCCGGCAGGCCATCGCTGCGCCCGACCACGCCGATGCGCGGGGCTCGGGCCGCAAGGCCCGGCAGGCGCACATTCAGCCGGGGGTGGTCCGCATCCCAGGTGCCGCGCCCCACCACGATCAGGTCGGCGCGGGCGCGTTCCAGGTGGGCGGCGGCGCGGGCTCGCTCCCCGGTGATCCAGAGGCTGCGGCCATCGGCCATGGCAATGGCGCCATCCAGCGACACCGCCAGTTTCAGCGTGATGTGCGGGCGGCCATGTTGCAGCCGGGTGAGGAAGCCGGCCAGCCCGGCTTCAGCCTCGGCGGCACGCACGCCGCTGGTGACGGCGATGCCCGCCGCCTGCAGCCGCGCTGCGCCCGCGCCATTGGTGCGCGGATCGGGATCATGGGCAGCAATCACCACCCGGGCCACGCCCGCGCCGATCAGACTGTCGGCACAAGCCAGCCCGCGCGGGGAGACATGGGCGCAGGGCTCCAGCGTCACATAGGCGGTGGCCCCTGCCGCCTGCGCACCGGCCTGCGCCAGCGCCATGGCTTCGGCATGCGGCCGCCCGCCGGCCTGAGTCCAGCCGCGCCCGACGACGCGGCCCTGGTTCACGATCACACAGCCCACCGACGGGTTGGGCGTGGCCTGCCCGATGCCGCGGCTGGCCAGCGCCAGCGCGGCGCCCATGACCCGCCAGTCTGCCGCCGCCTGGCTCACTCGATCGGTGGTTCCGCCGGCACCCGCACAATGGCCTGCACCGCCGGTTTCGCCGGCACATAGGGGAATTGCTTGGCCGCGCCGCCACCGTTCACATAGGCATCAAATTGCGCCTGCGCGTCTTCCCTGGCCTTGCCCGTCAGCGTGGCGATATAGGCGCGGCTCTGGGCCATCGCCGCTTCGCGCGCCGCCTTGGTGGCCTTGGTATCGGCGATGGTGTCGGCGCGGCTGCGATCCGCCGTCCAGCTTTGCGCATAGATGACCACCGGGTCCTTCTTCATATAGCCCCAGCGCGATTCAATCAGGAACAGCGTCATCAACGACGTCGTCGCCAGCACGGCGCCGGCCGCAATCCAGTAACGGCGTCGCTTTTGCGCGGCATTGGGAGGATCGAGAAAAGCCATGAGCCCACGATAAGCGGGCCCGGCCGAATTGGCCAGAGGTGCGGCAATCGGGCGGTCAGCCGTGCAACAGCGCGACAATCTGCGCAGCGGCGGCTTCGGCGCTGGTGCCGGCCGTGTCGATGCGCAGCAGGCTTTCCGGCATGGCGGCTTCAGCGGCCGCAAAATCGGCGTGCAGCCGGTGCAGCAGATCGGGATCCCGCAACTTGCCAAAGCGGGCCCGATCCTCATTGGCAATGCGCGCCAGCTGATCGGCAAGGCTGAGGTGCAATTGCACGAACAGGCAATCGCCGCCGGCGCGGGTGAAGAGATCGGCGGCGGCCTGCGGGAAGCCGGGGGACACGCTGGATTCAGGCTGGAAAGTGAAGATCAGCGACCGGCCTTCGCCGGCGGCAGCCGCAAATGTCTCCAGCCAGAAAGTTTCGCGCAGGCGCACAAACGTCGGCGAGCCGAACGGGAAAACCGCATGCACGGCATCAACAATCAGATGATTGTGGAACAAGGGCCAACCGGTCGCATCAGCAACATGGCGCGCGATGCTGTATTTGCCCGCTGCCGGCGGGCCGTGCAGAAACAGGAGCTTCGTCACGGGCAAAGCCGGCGCAGCGCCTCCTCACGGCCGATCAGCGGCAGCAGCGCAGCCATTTCCGGGCCATGGCTCTGGCCGGTGAGCGCCAGGCGCAGGGGGAGGAACAGCGCCTTGCCCTTGCGGCCGGTGGCGGCTTTCAGCGCCTCGACCAGCCGGTTCCAGATATCATCGCCCCAGGCCAGATCGGCCAGCGTGGCATGGGCGGTGGCGAGATAATCCGGCTCTTCGGTCACCGCGCTGATCGGCCCGGCAATCACCGCGTGCCAGGCGGCCACCTCATCCAGCCGGGTGAGGTTGGGCCGGATTGCCAGCCATTCGCTCTCGCCGATACCGGCCGGCAGGCGGCTGGCCACATCGGCCAGATCCATATGGTGGATGCAGCGCGCCGACAGGCCGGCCAGTTCGGCCGGATCGAACCGCGCCGGGGCCCGGCCAAAGTGGGACAGGGAAAAGCCCGGCAGCAGATCGGCCAGGCGCGCCACCGGTTCCACCGGCTGCGACGTACCCAGCCGGGCCAACAGCGCGGCCACCGCCACCGGCTCGATGCCCTGTTCGCGCCAGCTTTCGACGCCTTCCGACCCCAGCCGCTTCGACAATGCCGCATCCTTGCCGGTGAACAGCGCCATATGCGCCAACCGTGGCGGCGCAGCGCCCAAGGCGGCAAACATCTGCAACTGCACAGCGCTGTTGGTGACATGATCCTCGCCGCGGGCGATATCGGTGATGCCCAGATCGATATCGTCCACCACCGATGGCAGCATATAGAGCCACGACCCATCGGCGCGGCGCACCACCGGATCGGCCAGCGCGCCCGCCGGGAAATGGCAGGCCCCGCGCACGCCGTCGTGCCATTCCACATCGGCGCTTTCATCCATGCGGAAGCGCCAGTGCGGCTTGCGGCCTTCGGCTTCCAGCCTGGCCTTGTCCGCATCGCTCAGCGCCAGCGCGGCGCGGTCATAAATCGGCGGCAGCCCGCGTGACAGGGCAACCCGGCGCTTCAGTTCCAGCTCCTCCGGGGTCTCATAACAGGCATAGGCGCGGCCCTGCGCCGCCAGCCGGTTGAGCGCTTCTTCATAGCGGTCAAACCGGTCAGATTGTTTCACCTCGATATCGGGCGTGAAGCCCAGCCAGGCCAGATCATCGCGGATCGATTGCGCCGATTCCGCCGTGGAGCGCGCCAGATCGGTATCATCCAGCCGCAAGACGAAGCGCCCGCCCGCCGACCGGGCGAGCAGCCAGTTGACCAGGGCCGTGCGGATATTGCCGGCGTGAATGCGGCCAGTGGGCGACGGGGCGAAGCGGGTGACGATCATGGCCGAAGCCCATAGGCCAAGCCGGCGGCGAAATCACCGTCCGATTCTCGCCAGCAAGGCCGGCATCGCTGTGCGAGGGTGGCCTCATGATCAGCCTTCTCCTCGCCCTTGCCGCCGCCACCGCACCGCCCGGTGCGGTTGCCATCACCCCCGCCACCATCCCGTGGGGCCCAACCGCCGCCGATGGCACGCGCTTTGCCCTGCTCGATGGCCAGCGCGAGGTGGCGGGCCAGCCATTCTCCTATGCCTTCGCGCTGCCGCCGGGCGTCTGGGACAAGCCGCACAGCCACAGCAGCACGGCGCGCATCTTCGTGTTGACGGGCGTGCTGAAACTCGGTTGGGGCCCAGCGATGAACAAGGCGCAGGCGCAGGACTCTCCGGCCGGCAGCTTTGTGGTGGTGCCGGCCGGCGCCGTGCATTTCGACGGCGCGGACGAGGAAACCATCATCCTGGGCGTGGCCAGCGGCGTGTGGGCGACGCGCTATATCGATGGCAGCGCCGGCTCAGCGGGGACGCCGCCGAAGTGAGGGCGCGAGAAAATCCTCCCCCAGAGGGGGAGGATCTGGCCTACTTCGCCCTGATATGCCGCGCGACCAGGCGTTCCTTCACCTGCGCGCCGTAGATCACGCCATTCCTGTCCACCCAGATGCCCTCGGCATTGCTGGTGGCAAATTTGTCGGGATCGGGTTCGCTGTCGGGGATGAACGCCGTCACCTTGCCATCCTTCACCGATCCGATGCGGATGCCGCGCTGCCAGCCGGGATTATAGCCATAGCCCACCGGGCGGCGGCTTTCGCTGTCGGCGCTGTACAAAATGTCGTTCTGATCGATGAACAGGCCTGATGGCCGGCCAAATTGCGTCCAGCTGTTCAGCAATTTGCCCTTCTGCGTATACACCTGCACCCGGTTGTTCCAGCGATCGCCGACATAGAGCAGGCCCTTGCTGTCCAGCGCCAGCGCGTGCGGCACCTCCAGGTCGCCCTGGCCCTTGCCGGGCTGGCCCCATTGCATCAGAAACTTGCCCTTGGCGTTGTATTTCAGGATACGCGCCACGCCGCGATCCGCCTCGTGGCCATCAGACACGAAGATGTCGCCATTCTTCGCCACGATCACCGCATTGGGTTCGGTGAATTCATCGGTGCCCTTGCCCTGCACGCCTGGCTTGCCCAGCGTCATCAGCAATTTTCCATCCGGACTGAACTTCATCACCGTCGCGCCCTTGCCCGGCATGGCGCGGGCATCGGTGAGCCAGATATTGTCCTTGGCATCGATGCTGAAGCCGTGCGGAAACACCGTCATGCCGCCGCCAAAGGCCTTCAGAAACACGCCGTTCGCATCAAACTCCATGATCGGATCGATGGCCGAGTTGGCGCAGCTGTTGGCGCCGCAGCGTTCCGCCACCCAGATATGGCCCTTGCTGTCCACCGCCACCGCGCTGGTGGAGCCCATCACGCGGCCCGCAGGCAGCTTCAGAAAGCCGAACTCGGTGCGATAGGGGTTGGGCTGCTTGTTGGTTTCGGGCGTCAGCGGTGCCGGTTGCGGCAGGGTGGCCACCGTCCACACCGGGCGCGCCGGGGCAGCGGGCGGTGCCGCCTGCTGGGCAACGGCGGCACTGCCGGCCAGCAGCAGGCCGACGCAGATGAAGGCTTTCATGCGATCCCCCTTTGTGGGCCGATCAATGATCGGCGGGCTTTTCCGCCGTGATGCCGATGGTGGCCAGCACTTCCGAGCGTTTGTCGAGCGGTTGCGCGCCAGCCGGGAAGCCGTTGGTTTTCAGCAGGAAGGCCAGCACATCGGCATATTCTTCCCGCGTCATCGATTGCGGGTCATTCTGCGGCATGGTGGTGCGCACCCGGTCATACAGGTCGCCCACCGTCATCGTGTCCCAATGCGACACGAATTCACCGCCGATCAGCGGCGGTGCCTCGCCGGTGCCGTTCAGCGCCGCGCCATGGCAGGCGCCGCAGCGCTGGGCATAAACCCCGGCGCCGCGGTCGGCCTGTTCGGCGGTGTAGATGCCCTGCCACACCGATTTGCCAGCCGATTGGGCCAGCGCCGCCCCGGCCAGGCCAAGGGCTGCAAACAATATGGGCAGGGCAATCTTCACGTCTGGGCGTCCTTACTTCTTGGTCGGCAGCGCATAGGCGAGGAATTCGCCCGAGGCATTGCCGCCGCTGGTCGGCACGATGATATATTGCTTGCCGCCGACCATATAGGTCATCGGCGAACCGGATTGCGTGGAGGGCATGAACACCGCGCCCACCTCCGCACCGGTCTGCTTGTCATAGGCACGCAGCATGGCCCCGCGCGGCCGGTCTTCGGTGCGGGTGAACTGGTTTTCGCCGGCGATCACGACCGATTTCGTCACCAGCGTGCCGATCTGATAGGTGGCCTGGCCGGTGCGCGGAATGCCGCCCATCGCCTTGATGGTGGGGTGGTTGCGCACGAAATCCGGCGTTTCGCCGTGCGCGACCTGCCATTTGATGGTGCCATTGTTCACGTCGATGGCGCTGATCGTGCCATAGGGCGGCTTGACCAGCGGCAGGCCGTCCACCGCCAGGCGCGGCGGGCCGGAACCGGCGCCGGGGGCTGGTGCTGCGGCCGGGCTGTCGGCCCCCGCCCCTTCGCCCGGGCCCTTGATCATGGTGACCGGCTGGCCGGCAACGCCGACCACCAGCGGAATGTCAGACAGGCCGGCCGGCGGCGGCAACAGGCCGGTGGAGCTGATGCAGGCCCCGCAGGCATAGACATAGGCGATGCCGCTTTCCGGATCGAACGAACCGCCTGGCCAGTTGGTGCCGCCCTGCGCCCAATTGTTGATCACGCCGAACTTTTCGGGCGTGGAGACGATCGGCGGGGTGTAGACCGGGCCCAGCACATATTTGCTGGTCAGCGCCAGCGCCTTGGCCTTCAGATCCGGCGTGAAATCGATCAGATCCTTCTCCTCGACGCCGTTGCGGGCATAGACCGGCGGCTTGGATGGCATCGGCTGGGTCGGGCTGTACCATTCGCCGGGCACATTGCCCTTGGCCACCTTGGTTTCCTTGATCGGCCAAACCGGCTGCCCGGTGGCGCGGTCAAAGACATAGAAGAAGCCCTGCTTGGACGGCAGGCCCACCACCTTGCGCGGTTTGCCGTCCACCGTCACGTCCATCAGCAGCGGCGCGCTGCTGTTGTCCAGATCCCAGATCTCGTGGTGGATCAGCTGGAAATGCCAGCGGCGTTCGCCGGTCTTCAGGTCAACCGCCACCAGGCTGTTGCCGAACAGATTGTTGCCCGGCCGCTTGCCGCCGAAAAAGTCGGACGTGGGGGATTCGACCGCAAGATAGGCCAGGCCCAGTTCCTCATCGACCGAAACCTGCGTCCACACGCCGGTGTTGCCGTTGATGTCGGCCGACTTGTTCAGCCAGGTCTCATAGCCGAACTCGCCGGGCTTGGGCACGGTGTGGAAGGTCCACATGCGCTTGCCGGTGCGCACATCAAAGGCGCGGACATAGCCCTTGGTGTTGTTGTGAGTTTTCGGCGTGAAGCCTTCGCGGAAGGCCGCACCGATGATGATGCTGTTGCCCGAAACCGCGGGCGCGGAGTGCACGCCCACTTCGCCGGTGTCGAGATCGCCCATGTCCTGATCGAAATCGGTCTTCAGATCGACGACGCCATTGGTGCCGAAGTCCGGATCAGGCCGGCCGGTGTCGGCATCCAGGCTGACGAGGCGATAGCCGATGGTGACATAGAGGATGCGGCGGCGGGTGCCGTCCGTCCAATAGGACAGGCCGCGGCCCGAGAGGGCGCGCGGGGACTCGGCAGAGCGCTTGCCTTCGTGCAGGGCAAACTGCCAGAGCAGCTCACCGGTGGCGCCATTCAGCGCCACGACGGCGCGGCGGGTGCCGCCGGTGGTGTAGATCACCCCGTCCACCGCCAGCGGGGTCGATTCCAGCTTATACTCCGGGCGCGACCCCAAAATGTCGGTCTTGAAGCGCCAGGCGATTTCCAGATCCTTGAAATTGCTGGCGTTGATCTGATCGAGCGGCGAATAGCGGCTGCCTTTCAGATCGGCGTTGTAGGTGGTCCAGTTGGCGACGCCGTTGGTGGTGCGCGCGGCAATCGTGCCTTCCTTGGCCGGCGTCTGCGCGCCCGCGGCGGTGGTGAGCAACAGCGCAGCCGCGAGCGACAGCGGCAGGGTGGTGGTGATTTTCATGATCTTGCCCCTTTTTCCGTCGTTCAAGCCGCTGGCAGCGCCATGGCCTTTTCCAGGCCGGTCTTCAGGCTGGCCTTCTGCGCATCGGAAAGCTGCGGATAGGGCGTGCGGGCATACATCATCGGACCGCCCATCCGGAGCGAGAGGATGTACTTCATCGAGGCATAGGTGTTGGCGCCCATGTTGTGATCGCGGATGACGCGCTGGGCGGCTTGCAGATGCGCCAGCTTGGCCTTCCAGTCACCCTTGGCTCTGTAGGTCTTGAAGATGTCGGCGCACTTGTCGCTGAACTGGTTGCCATCGGCCAGGATCGCCCCCATGCCGGCCTCAACCGCCGGGATGAGGTTGTTGGACGTGCCGCAGCGCATGTTGAGTTCCGGGAATTTCTTCAGAAACTCGGCAAAGCCTGCTGCATCGCCCGACGAATCCTTGATGCCGGCCAGATGCGGATATTTCATCATCGCGCTCAGCAGCTCGTGGGTGATCGACACCTCGGATGTGCCGGGGATGTGATAGAGGTTGATCGGGATCGACACTGCCTCGAACAGCTGGGTGTAATAATGGATCAGGCCGTCGTTCGGCGGCTGGTTGAAATAAAAGGGCGGGATCACCAGCAGGCCATCGGCCCCCACGGACTGGGCGTGCCTGGCCAGATCGATGGTTTCAACGATGTTGGGCGTGCCGGGGCCAACCATGATGTTCATGTTGCCCTTGTGCTGCATCGCCACCTCGGTGACGCGCTTGCGTTCCGCCACCGAAAAGCTGGGGAACTCGCCGGACGTGCCCAGCACCACCACGCCATCGGCGCCGCACTTGCGGTGCCATTCCATCACCGCCTTCATGGCGCCGGGATCAAACATGCCCTTGGCATCGCAGGGTGTGACGGTGGCCACCCAATAGGCCACCTTCTCCTTCGATCCCAGCCGGCGCGGGCCCATCTGCGCGGCGGCGGGCGCGGCCGCCAGCGTGACGGCGGCAGCAGCCGCGGCGGCAAGCGTATCCCTGCGGTTCAGTTCCATGATCATTCCTCCCCAATCCCGGCTGCCGTTTCCCGGCTTGGCCATTGCTCTGCCATCATCGCGCCGGATGGGCGATGCGGCAAGATGCTGTTTGGCGCGATTTACAGCTTCACCCGCACCCCAATGCGATAGGTGCGGCCGATGGCATCGTGGATATCGTTGCGCACCGGCGCGAAATAGGTGGCCGAGAAGCCGCGTGCCGGGCCGGCTGACACGATCGGCGGCGCCTTGTTGGTCAGATTGTCCACGGTGCCGTAGACGGTGAAGGCATCGCTGATCTGATAGGATGCCCGCAGATCGATGTAGGCAATGGCCGGGATGCTGTTGTCGTCCACGTCATTCGGGCCCCAGGCGTTGTTCAGCTTGGCTGCGCCGATGAAGCGCGATTGCACCGTGCCGGAGAACGGCCCGCTGTTGTAGGTGGCGCTGAAGATGCCGCGTGCGCGCGGGAAGCCGGTGACCGCCGAATCGGGCCCAAGCGAGCCGACGAAGTTGTTGACTTCGCCCAGCAGTTCCTGCCGGCCGGTGAGCGTGTAGTTGCCGAGCGCGCGCAGCGCCAGCGTGCCGGTGAACAGCGGCACCTGCCAATCCATCTGCACATCGATGCCGCTGGTCTTCAGGCTGGACAGGTTCAAGGGCACGCGCCGCACTTCGCTCAAGGTCCCGCCGGCGCCGCCATAGATATATTGATCGCAGAACAGTTGCTCGCCGGCCAGGCAGCGCGCCTCGATCTGCGCGATGGACACGGTGGCGATCGCGCCCGACAGGCTGATGTTGTAATAATCCACCGACAGGTTGAAGCGGTTCAGCCAGCTCGGCGTCAACACCATGCCCAGCGCCAGCGTCTTGGCGATTTCCGGGGCAAGCGCCGTGTTGCCGCCCACCACCGAGAACACGGTGACGAAATTGCCGGTGCGTGGATCTCGCACCTGCGCCTGGGTGGAAATGCCCTGGCTGAACAATTCGTTGAGGTTGGGGGCTCGGATATCGCGCGAATAGGTGCCGCGCAGGCGGATATCATCGTTGACCTGGCTGGTCAGGCCCAGCTTCCAGGTGGTGACGGTGCCGCTGGTCGAATAATCGGTCACGCGCCCCGCAGCGTTGAAGTTCAGGCTCTTGACGAAGCCATCCTTGATCAGCGGCACGTCGATTTCGGCAAAGGCTTCCTTCACGTCGTACCGGCCGGAAAAGGGCACGAAATTCGCCACCGGATAGATGCGCGCCGCTGCACCCGGATCGACGGTGATGTCGCCGATTTCCTCGCGATAATCGGCGCCGAAGGCCACGGCGATGTCACCGGCGGCCAGGCCGGGCAGTTTGCCCTGGAACGAAATCGAGGCGACATTCTGCACCAGATCCTGGCGCTGGAAATTCTCGCCGGGGCCAACATTGGTATAGGCGATGGCCTCGGGGCTGGCGACGCCCACCCCGAAGATGTTGAGCGGCACGCAGGCCGCATCATTGTTGTTTGGGTCCGTATCGGCATTCACCCGGCAGACGATCTGCCCGGCGCTGTTGCGCACCGCATCGATGGCGCGATTGTAATTGGCGATGATCGTATTGTTCAGCGTTTGCTGATTCACGATCACATTTGCGTGCTGCACATAGGCGTTGTAGCGCCATTCGCCGCCCAGGCTGCCTTCGAAGCTGAGCACGCCGCGCTTCAGCGTGCGCTCGGTGGTCGCCACCGGAATGCCGAGCGACTGTTCGAAATCATCGAGGCTGAGATCGCCCAGCACCACATTGTTCATGTTGGTGGTGCCGAACCGGAAACTGGTGGCGTTTGCGGCGGTCAGCGCGTTGGTGATTTCGGCCGGCAGGAACGGATTGTCGGACCGCACGGTGATATTGCCCAGCCGCGTGTAGGGCACCGAATTGTTGCGCGAATAGGTCCGCCCGTAATTGGCCTGGAGCGAGACGCGCAGCCAGTCCGCGGCTTCATAGGCGCCATAGCCGAACAGGGTGCTGCTGTTGAACTCGGTGGTCAGGCTGGAAATCGCCGAATGCAGCTGATCGACATTGCCGCCGGTGGCCACGCCGCCCGACGTGTTGGTGGCGCCCAGCGGCACCAGCGTGCTGCTGCCGGCCAGGAAGGTGCGGCCCTGGATGCTGGCCGGGCCAGCCACCACGAGACCGCCGGTGGTCGCCTGGCTCAGGCCGACACCATCGGCGTGGATGAAGCGCGGCT
This sequence comes from uncultured Sandarakinorhabdus sp., assembly GCA_964535865.1. Taxonomy (GTDB): domain Bacteria; phylum Pseudomonadota; class Alphaproteobacteria; order Sphingomonadales; family Sphingomonadaceae; genus Sandarakinorhabdus. Next base: position 13,044 of record CAZHTW010000057.1, read on the forward strand.
GGCCATTGCCGGTCACGAAGGCCGGATTGTTGACCAGCTGCGTCGCCTTGAACCAGCTGCGCTGATTGTTGAAGATCACATCCGGGCTTTCGAGGTGATTGCCCGCGATGATGAAGCGGCCCTTGCCGTCGGCAAAGCCGGTGCCCCAGGCGGCCTGAAACCGGTAATTGCGCTGATCGAAGGCGGCCGATTCGCCGGCCTCAACGCTGGCCCGCAGGCCATCGAATTCGCGGTTGAGCACCAGATTGACCACCCCGGCCACGGCATCGGAACCCCAGGCGGCCGACGCACCGCCGGTCACCACGTCGATGCGCTTGACGAGGATGGTCGGCATGGTGCCGATATCCACCACGCCGGTGACGTTCGATTGCACCACGCGCTGGCCATCCAGCAGGATCAGCGTGCGCACCGTGCCGAGCTGGCGCAGGTTGACCGTATCGAGCCCGGTGATGCCGCCCACGATGTTGCCGGCGCCCGAACCATTGTTGGGGGAAGCCGACGCGCCCACCGCCGGCAGTTCGCGGATGGTATCGCCGATGGTCACCTTGGCATCGCGCTGGATGATTTCCTCACCCACCACCGTCACCGGGGTGGGCGCGGTATAGCCGGCAACCGAGATGCGCGATCCGGTGACGATGATGGTTTCGTCGGCTGATTCATCGTCGGCCGGCGCGGCCTGGGCCGGGGCTGGCGCGGTCTGGGCCGCCGCCGGCACCGCCAAGGCCGCCATCAGGGCCGCTGCCATCACGCGATGCGAAACGCCCAACTGCTGTGAAACGCCAAAGCGATGCGAACAAAGCGGAATGGCCATATGATCCCCCTCACGGGTTCGGCCTGCTGGTGGACGTCCGTCGTGCCCGACCAGGCCGAAACGTTGCTCCCCAAACGCGCGCCAGAGCCCACTCTTCCGGTGGTCGCATCTGTACATAATCCACAGGCTATCATGGGCCATAAGGGCCAGCAACGGGCGCGCGCGGGCTGCTGCACCCCGCTCTCACTAACGTCAGGGCTGGGTGGGGCAGACCAAGGTGAATATCGCCGGCACCCGTTGCCAGCTGAGGCTGGCACAAGCGCCCAGCACATCATTGCCCAGCTTGAGGTTGCGCCAGGCGCCCTGGCGGCCGCGCTTGCCCACCACGGCCAGTTCGGTTTCGGCCTGGGCTTCCGGCGGCAATTGGGTGCGGCCGGCCCAATCATACAGGCGCACGACGCCGCCCCGAACGGTCAGATTGGCAATGGCCACCGGCCGGCCCAGTTCCAGCCGGCGCACCGGGCGGACCGCGCCAAAGCTGATGGTCACACGGGTCACCGGGCCCACCAGCCGGCCATCGCCCACCTCGGCCAGCGCGCTGGCAGCGGCCGCACTGATCACGCTGGTGGTGCGCAACGGGTGCAGTTCCACATCCAGTTCGCCCGCCCCGCCGGCCAGCCGCCAATCAAGGCCCCAGGCATCGCTGCGGCCGATGCGGGCCGGCACGGTCTGGCTGCGATCGCTGGCGGTGGCCGGCCGCAGGATCAGCGTCACCCGATCATGCGGCAACAGCGGCAGGCCGATCACGCCATCGCTGCCGATGCGCTGACCGGGCGGCGCGGCAGTCGGTTGCAGCACCCGCGCCCGCACCGGCCGCCCGGCGATCATCATGGCTTCGCGGCTGAACGGGATGGCCAGCGATGTTTGCCCCACCGCAACGCGATATTGCCCGCGGCTCACCGCCTGGCCATCGGGCCTGGTGTCGGCGGCCAGCACGGCGCGCAGCGGGCTGTCGGGGTTGATCTGCACGATATCGTCGCCGCCCAGATCGACGGTCAGCCGCACGCGCTGCCCGGCGATGTCCGCTTCGACCATGGGGGCGGCGGCCGGCAACTCCAGCGGCGGCAGCGGCGGCAGGGGCGCGCGCTTCTTCGCCGCCAGCGCCGGCGCAGCGGCCAGCAGCAGCAGCAGCAGCAGATCAGGCCGTGCGGAAATCATTGCTGATCGGATAGCGGCGATCACGGCCAAAATTGCGGCGGCCGATCTTCACCCCCGGCGGGGCCTGCCGGCGCTTGTATTCGGCAATATACAGCAGGCGTTCGATGCGGGCGACGGTGGCCGCATCCAGCCCCTGCGCCACCAGCTCGGGCGCGGATTTCTCCTGCTCCACCAGGCCATGCAAGATGGCATCGAGCAGTTCATAGGGCGGCAGACTGTCCTGATCGGTCTGGTTCTCGCGCAATTCCGCGCTGGGCGGCTTGGTGATGACGCGGGTGGGCATCACCGGGCCAGCCGGGCCAAGACCCAGGCGCGGGCGGTGCGCATTGCGCCATTCGCACACGCGGAACACCGTGGTCTTATACAGATCCTTCAGCACCGAATAACCGCCGGCCATGTCGCCATAGATGGTGGCATAACCCACGCTCATTTCGCTCTTGTTGCCGGTGGTGAGCAGCATCGGGCCGAACTTGTTGGAAATGCCCATCAGGGTGAGGCCGCGGATGCGGGACTGAATATTCTCCTCGGCAATGTCGCGCGGCCGGCCTTCGAACAGCGGTGCCAGCATGGCATCAAACGCCGTCATCGCCGGCTCGATGCGCACCGTGTCCAGCCGGCAGCCCAGCAGGCGGGCGCATTCGGCGGCATCATCCAGGCTGTCCTGGCTGGTGAACGGGCTGGGCAGCATCACGCACCACACACGGGTTGGCCCCAGCGCATCCACCGCCACGGCAGCCGACAGCGCCGAATCAATGCCGCCCGAAAGCCCAAGCACCACGCCGGGAAAGCCGTTGCGGTTCACATAATCGCGCAGGCCCACCAGCATGGCGTGATAGACATCGGCCGGGTCTTCGTCCTGCGGGCTGATCGCACCCGGCGCGCAGGTCCAGCCTTCGGCGCCGCGCGTCCACTCGGTCAGGCGGATCGTCTCGTCCCAATCGGGCAGCTGGTGGGCCAGGGTACGGTCCGCGTTCAGCACGAAAGACGCGCCATCGAACACCAGCTCGTCTTGGCCGCCCACCCGGTTGAGATAGACGAGCGGCAGGCCGGTTTCGGTGACGCGCGTGACCGCCAGCGACAGGCGGCGATCATCCTTGCCCACTTCATAGGGGCTGCCGTTGGGCACGATCAGCAGTTCCGCCCCGGTTTCGGCCAGACATTCGCACACATCGGGCCACCACATATCCTCACACACCGGCACGCCAATGCGCACGCCGCGAAAGGCCAGCGGCCCCGGCAGCGGCCCGGCGGTGAACAGGCGCTTTTCATCGAACGTGCCATAATTGGGCAGATCATGCTTGCGGGTGATGCCGGCAATGCGCCCGCCGTCGAGCAGCAGCATGGCGTTGTAGAGCGCCTCACCCTCCGCCCACGGCGCGCCAACCAGCAGGGCCGGGCCGCCATCCGCCGTGGCAGCGGCCAGCCGCTCCACCTGGGCCCTTGCGGCCGCCACCAGCGCCGGTTTCAGCACCAGATCCTCCGGCGGATAACCCACGATGGACAGTTCGGGCGTGACCAGCAGATCGGCACCGGCGGCTTCGGCCCGCGCCCGCAAAATTGCATCGGCATTGGCGACAAGCCCGCCAACGCGGGCGTTCAGCTGGGCAAGGGCGATGGTGAGCCGATCGATCATAATCTGGCCGATACAAGGATATTGCCGGTCAGGCCAGCCGGGTGCGACCGGTGAGCGCCATGGCGGTTTCCAGTTCGGCCTGCAGCAGGGCCAGCACATGCGCCACCCCGGCCTCGCCGCCCGCACCCAGCGCCCACACCCAGGGCCGGCCGATCATGACCGCGCTGGCCCCCAGGCTGTGATAGCGCAGCACATCCAGGCCGGACCGCACGCCGCCATCGGCCAGAACGGGCACGCAGCCGCCCAGCCGGTCCATGATCGCCGGCAGCGCCTTCACGGCCGACAGCGCGCCATCCAGCTGCCGCCCGCCGTGATTGGAGACGACGATCGCGTCCGCCCCATGGCTGACTGCCAGCGCGGCATCGTCCGGATGGAGGATGCCCTTGACGATCAGCGGCCCCGGCCACAGCGACCGCACCCAGGCCAGCCGATCCCAATCGGCGCTGGCATCGAAATTGCGCGTGATCCAGCCGAGATAATCCGACAGCGGCGCCTTGGCGCCGACCAGCTGGGTGAGATTGCCCATCGCCACCGGCCCGCCCAGCAGGCCAACATCCAGCGCCCAGCCCGGCCGCGCCGCCACCTGGGCCGCGCGGTGCAGCTGCCCGGCCATTCCCGGCGCGCCGGTGAGGCTGGAGCGCACATCGCGATAACGCGCACCTGGCGTGGGCAGATCAACCGTCAGCACCAATGCCGGCGCGCCCTGCGCGCGTGCTTCGGCGATCATCGCCTCGTTCGCGGCACGGTCCCGCACCAGATAGAGCTGGAACCACGGCGCTGCACCGCCGCCCGCCGCCACCTCGGCAAGGCTGCAAACGGACACGGTGGACAGCGCCATGGCAATGCCCGCCGCCCGCGCCGCGCGCCACGCCTGCACCTCGCCGCGCCGGGCATGCAAACCGCCCAACCCCACCGGCGCCAGGATCACCGGCATCGCCAGATCCTGCCCGAAAAGCCGGGTGCCAGCGTTCACCCGAGAAACGTCCACCAACACCCGCTGATCGAGCACCACATCGGCCAAATCGGCCACATTCCGGGCCAATGTGACTTCTTCATTGGCACCGCCGTCGGTATAATCGAACAGGAACCGCGGCACGCGCCGCCGGCTGATTGCGCGATAATCG
>CAZHTW010000058.1:0-17440 GCA_964535865.1 uncultured Sandarakinorhabdus sp.
TGCCATCCAGCGCAATGAAATCGGTGATATCAAACGCCGGCTCATTGCCATCCAGCGCAATGAAATCGGTGATATCAAACGCCGGCTCGCCGAAGAAGGCGGCGCCGCCCTGGGTTTCCAGCGTGAGCAACTGGCGCTGGATCGAGCCGACGCTGGCCTTGGTGACATTGCCATATTTGCCCGAAAGCTCGCCGGCATTCTCCGACACCCACGCCAGCATGGCCTGCAGATCTTCGAGATCGAGCAGCAGCATGTCGTGATCATCGGCATATTTGAATGCGATCGACAGGACGCCTTCCTGCGTGTCGTTGAGGCCCATCAGCCGGGCGAGCAGCAGCGGCCCCATTTCGGAAATGGTGGTGCGGATGGGGTGGCCCTGTTCGCCAAACAGATCCCAGAACACCACCGGCATGGCTTCCCAGTCATAATCCGCGATCTGCATCTCCAGCGCGCGCTTGCCGGTCCAGGCGGCCGCCTCGCTGCCGGCCTTGGCCATGCCGGCAATATCGCCCTTCACATCGGCCAGAAACACCGGCACCCCGGCGCGGGAAAAGCCCTCGGCCAGCCCTTGCAGCGTCACCGTCTTGCCGGTGCCGGTGGCGCCGGCGATGAGGCCGTGGCGGTTGGCGCGCTTCAGCACGAGAGCCTGCGGCGCATCCTGATCGGACAGGCCGATGAACAGGGAATCAGTCATGCATTCTCCTTTGCCGGCCAGTTTCAGCGCGTGGCCGGCGTCACGTCCAGCCGGAAGATATCGGGCCGGGCATAATGGCCGGCGGCATCAAAGTCGAAGCGGGCGCGCACGATGTCGGTCAGATCAACCTCGGCCACCAGCAGCCCCTCGCCGCCGCGCAGCGGCCCGGCCAGCACCTCGCCCATCGGCGAGACGATCAGGCTGCCGCCGCCGATGATCGGCACATCGGCCGCGCGGTCGATCAGCGTGATGGGCTCGCCCAAAGCCTCCTGCGTGGGCGGCAGCCACTGGCAGGCGCTCACCAGAAAGCAGCGGCCTTCGTGGGCGATGTGGCGCATCGCCACTTCCCATTGCGGGCGATCATCCACGGTGGGCGCCGCCCAGATGGTCACGCCCTGGCCGTAGTGCGCCGCCCGGAACAGCGGCATGAAATTTTCCCAGCAGATCACCGGCGCGATTCGGCCAATCGGGCTGTCAAACTGCACCACGTCTTCCGGCCCGCCTTCGCCCCACACCAGCCGTTCGGCCGCCGTTGGCTTGAGCTTGCCGCGCAGCCCGGCCAGCCGGCCATCCGGCGCAAAATGCAGCGCGCAGCAGTGCAGCGTGGCGCCCCGGCGCACGATGGCGCCCACGATCAACGTGCAGCCAATATCGGCCGCCAGCTCGCCCAGCGCCGCCACCTCGGGCCCGTCAATCTCGATGGCCTGGTCCCAATAACGCTTGAACGCATCGCGGCCGGCCGGCGTGCGATAGCCCAGGCGCACGCCAAAATCCTGGCCCTTGGGATATCCACCCAACAAGGCTTCGGGCAGCACCAGCAGATCGGGCTTTGCCGCGATCAAGTCGGCGCGCCGCTCCATCAGTGCCGCCAAAGTTGCCGCCGTGGTCGCCCGGCTGCCGATCTGCAGCGCGGCAAGTCGCGCCGTGCCGGTGGGAATGCTCATGTCATTGTCTCCAATTGTGCCATCGCCCAGGCGGCCGCCTCGGCCACCACTGCATCATCACTGCCCAGATGCGCCGACACGGCCGGCACCAGTGCGGCATCGCCGCTGTTGCCGGCGGCATAAAGGCAATTGCGGATGAAGCGCTTCAACCCGATGCGCTTGATGGCACTGCCGGAAAACAGCGCGCGGAAGGCGGCATCATCCAGCGCCAGCAAATCGGCGAGCTTCGGCGCGGTGAGTTCGGCGCGCGGCAGAAAGGCCGGTTCCTTGGTTGCCTGCGCAAAGCGGTTCCACGGGCACACCGACAGGCAATCATCACAGCCATAGATGCGGTTGGCCATGGGCTTGCGGAGCGCCTCCGGGATCGGCCCGGCATGTTCGATGGTCAGATAAGCCAAACACCGCCGCGCATCGAGGCGATAGGGCGACGGGAAGGCATTGGTGGGGCAGGCCGTCTGGCAGCGCGTGCAGCTACCGCAGCGATCGGCGTGCGCCGCATCGGCCTCCAGATCGAGCGTGGTGTAAATCGCCCCCAGAAACAGCCAACTGCCATGCGCGCGGCTCACCAAATTCGTGTGCTTGCCCTGCCAGCCCAGCCCGGCGGCGGCCGCCAGCGGCTTTTCCATCACCGGCGCCGTATCCACGAACACCTTCAGCTCCCCACCGGCTTCCTCCACCAGCCAGCGCGCCAGCGCCTTCAGCCGTTTCTTGATCAGATCATGATAATCGCGGTTCCAGGCATAAACCGAAATCACCCCGGTATCGCCCACCCCCGCCAGCCGCAGCGGATCGAGCGGCGGGGCATAGCTGGTGCCCAGCATGATCACGCTCTTCACCTCTGGCCACAGGCCCTGCGGGGAGGCGCGTTCATCGGCGCGGGCCGCCATCCAGATCATGTCCCCATGGCAGCCATCAGCCAGCCACTGCCGCAAGCGAACGCCAGCCTGCGGCACGGCATCGGCCGCCGTGATTCCCACATCGGCAAAGCCCAGGCGAAGCGCCTCCGCCTTCAGCGCGGCTTTCAGTGCAAGCCCGCCAGCCACTCCACCACCATGCCCGAAACCTGGCGTTCCAGTTCACCCCAGAACAGCCAATGCGGCGCGCCCGGCAGTTCGTGATAATCCACCGCGCTGCCATTGCCGCCGTTCAGGTTGCGCGCCGTGGCCCGGGCGATGCCGGGCGGGGTGGTGCGATCCTCGCTGCCCACCAGCACCAGCGCCGGCCGGGTGAGCCGGACATAATCCACCCGGGTGAGATTGGCGAACAGCGGCGGCAGCGCCATTTCCGCCAGCACCCGGCCGCTGTCCCACACCAGCCGGCTGATTTCGGCCGCCGTCACATCCTCGGGCACGCCGTTGAAACAGCCCCAGCGCGCACCGGCTTCATCAAAGATGGTCGGGCTTTCCCACCAGCCCCATTTGGTCACCACCGATTTCAACGTGCGCACCTGATCCAGGCTGGGCGATTGGCCATTGGCCGCCGCTGCCGGCGCCAGCAGCACCAGCCCGGCATGGGGAATGCGCTGCGCCAGCATCTGTGCCAGCAGGCCGCCCATCGAGTGGCCCAGGATCACCGGCGGTTCACCAAATTTGCCGGCTTCGGCGATCAGATGATCAACATAGGCCATGATCGAAAGGGAACCCAGTGCCGGGTGCGGCGGCAGGCTGGGCGGGCGATCATGGAACAACAATGCCGGGGCATGGGTGGCATGGCCAGCCGCCTCCAGCGCCAGACGCAGCCGGTCAAACGTTCCCGGCGTGGACCACATGCCGTGGATCAGCAGGATGGGCGGTTTCAGCACACCCCCTCAGCACACCACGCCCGTGGAGGCCAAAACCCCCAGCGTGACGATATCGGACGCGCTGCTGTTCATCGGCACGATCTGCACCGGCTGGCTCATGTTCACCAGCATCGGGCCGACCACGCGCAGATTGGCCACCTCCTTGATCAGCTTGGCAGCGATGTTGGCGCTGTGCAGGCCGGGCATGATCAGCACATTGGCCGGGCCGGACAGCCGGCTGAACGGATATTGCGCCCGCATCGCCGGGTTCAGCGCCACATCGGCCGACATTTCGCCTTCATATTCAAAGCCAACCTGGCGCTGATCCAGCAATTCCACCGCACCGCGCACATTGTCGACAAATTCGCCCTTGGGGTTGCCGAAGTTGGAATAGGACAGGAAGGCCACGCGCGGTTCCTGGCCCAGCCGGCGGGCCACGGCGGCGGTTTCGATCGCGATCCCGGCCAGGGTTTCGGCGGTTGGGCGTTCGGTCACCGTGGTATCGGCCACAAAGATCGTCTGCTGCTTGCCCACCAGCATGTGGATGCCAAACGGCCGCCGGCCCGGCACCGGGTCGATCACCATGCGCACCTGGCGATAGGTGGTGGCAAAATTGCGGGTCACGCCGGTGAGCATCAGATCCGCCTCACCCAGGGCCACCAGCAGCGCGCCAAACACATTGCGTTCGTGGTTGACCATGCGCTGCACATCGCGGTGCAGCATGCCGCGGCGCTGCACCCGTTCATACAGATAATCCACCATGCGCGGCACCAGCGGACTTTTGGCGCTGTTGTGGATCTCGAAACTGTCGATATCATCGACGCCCAGCCGCGCCAGCCCTTCTCGCACCGGCTCTTCGCGGCCCACCAGCACCGGGGTGCCATAGCCGCTGTTCTTCCAGTTCACGGCGGCGCGCAGCACCACATCCTGTTCGGCTTCGGCAAACACCGCCCGGCGTGGCCGGTTCTGGGCATTTTCGATGGCGCCTTGCAGGATGGAGGTGGTGGGGTTCAGCCGCCCGCGCAGCTCCTGGCGATAGGCTTCTTCATCAAAGAAGGGCTTGCGCGCCACGCCCGATGCCATCGCTGCCTTGGCAACAGCGGTGGGGATATGCTCGATCAGGCGCGGATCAAAGGGCGCGGGAATGATATATTCCGGGCCGAAATTGCGGGCCTTGCCGCCATAGGCCGCCGCCACTTCATCGGGCACCGGCATGCGCGCCAGGCTGGCGATGGCGTTGGCCGCGGCCAGCTTCATCTCTTCATTGATGGCGGTCGCCCGCACATCCAGCGCGCCCCGGAACAGATAAGGGAAGCACAGCACGTTGTTGACCTGGTTGGGATAATCGCTGCGCCCGGTGGCGACGATGGCATCACCGCGCACCTTGGCCACATCTTCGGGGGTGATTTCGGGATCGGGGTTGGCCATGGCAAAGATGATCGGATTGGCCGCCATGCTGGCCACCATCGCCTCGTTCACCGCGCCTTTCTTGGACAGGCCCAGGAACACATCGGCCCCCACCATCGCCTCTTCCAGGCTGCGCGCGTCGGTCACGGCGGCATGGGCGGATTTCCACTGGTTCATGCCCTTTTGCCGGCCGGTGTAGATCACGCCTTCGGTGTCACACATGATCACATGCTTCACGCCATAGGCCTTGATCAGTTCGGTGCAGGCGATGGCAGCAGCGCCGGCGCCGTTCACCACCATCTTCACATCCTCCGGCTTGCGGCCGGTCAGGTGCATGGCGTTGATCATGCCGGCCGCCGCGACGATGGCAGTGCCGTGCTGGTCATCATGGAACACCGGGATGTTCATCCGCTCTTTCAGCGTGGTTTCGATGATGAAGCATTCCGGCGCCTTGATATCCTCAAGGTTGATGCCGCCGAACGATGGCTCCAACAGCTCCACACAGGCGATGAACTTGTCGACATCCTCGGTGGCGACTTCCAGATCGATCGAATCGACATCGGCAAAGCGCTTGAACAGCACCGCCTTGCCCTCCATCACCGGCTTGGAGGCCAGCGCCCCCAGATTGCCCAGGCCCAGAATCGCGGTGCCGTTGGAGATGACGGCGACCAGATTGCCCTTGATGGTATAATCATAGGCGCTGTCAGGATCGGCCGCGATGGCGCGCACCGGGGCGGCAACGCCGGGGGAATAGGCCAGGGACAGATCGCGCTGCGTCGCCATCGGCTTGCAGGCGATGATCTCGATCTTCCCGGGCTTGCCGGTGCGGTGATAGTTGAGCGCCTCGCGGTCGCCAAAATCATTGTCGGTCGGATTGGTCATTGCGCTCGGTCCCCAGGATCGTCGAACAGGGATAGAATTGTGGCAGCAAGGGGGCAAGGGGCTTGAACACGCGTTTCTGGCTCTTTCCGTCATCCGCCCACCACGCTATCCGGCAAGGGTGACCGCCGCTTCCCCCATGATCGCGCAATATCTGGCCCTCAAGGCCGAGGTGCCTGATGCGCTGCTGTTTTTCCGCATGGGCGATTTTTATGAGCTGTTCTTCGAGGATGCCGCCGCTGCCGCCGCCAGCCTTGACATCGCGCTCACCAAGCGCGGCGAGCATGCCGGGCAGCCGATCCCGATGTGCGGCGTGCCGGCCCACAGCCATGAGAGCTATCTCGCCCGCCTGATCCGCGCCGGCCACCGCGTGGCCATTGCCGAACAGGTGGAAGACCCGGCCGAGGCCAAGAAACGGGGCGGCAAGTCCATCGTCGCGCGCGCCATCACCCGCATTGTCACCCCCGGCACCATCACCGAAGCCAGCCTGCTGGAACCGCGCCGCGCCAACTGGCTGGCGGCGCTGGCGGGCGAAGGCGATCATTGCGGGCTGGCCTGGCTGGACCTGTCCACCGGCGCCTTCCACACCCGCGCCGGCCCGCTGGCAGCGATCAAGGCCGTGCTTGCCCGGCTGGCGCCCGCCGAAACATTGGTGCCCGAAGCCAGCACCATCGCAGGCACCCCGCGCCCGGCCGGCGATTTCTCCCCCACCCGCGCCGAAGCTGCCCTGAAATCCAGGTTCGGCGTGGCCACACTGGATGGCTGGGGCCAGTTTTCGTCGCCCGAACTGGCCGCAGCCGGCGCGCTGCTCGCCTATGTCAGCGCAACCGCCAAGGCTGCAGTGCCGCTGATCCTGCCGCCCCGGCAGGAATTGCCCGGTTCCACCATGGCCATCGATGCCGCCACCCGCGCCAGCCTGGAATTGCAGCGCAGCCACAGCCGCCACAGCCTGGAAGCTGCCATTGATCGCACCGTCACCGCTGCCGGCGCCCGCGCGCTGGCCGGCGATCTGGCGGCGCCGCTCACCGATGTGGCCGCCATCAATGATCGGCTCGATCTGGTGGGCTGGTGGCTGGCCGATCCGCTCACCCGCAATGCCGCCCGCGAGGCGCTGGCCGGCCTGCCCGACATGGCGCGCGCGCTGGCGCGGATCAGCATCGGCCGCTGGTCACCGCGCGATCTGGGCCAGTTGGCCAATGGCCTTGCCGGCGCGCTGGCGCTGAAAGCCAGCCTTGCCGCCCGGCCCGGCCCGCCGGCGCTGCTCACCATGGTTCTGGGCCAGATTGGCATCGGCGGCATTGGCACGCTGGTGGCGCATCTGACGCGCACGCTGGTGGATGATCCGCCGCTGGAACTGCCCGGCGCCATCCGCCCCGGCCTGGATGCCGCCCTGGATGATCTGCGCGACACGGCGCGTGATGGCCGCAGCGCCATTGTGGCGATGGAAAGCCGGCTGAAACACGCCACCGGCATCGCCGCACTGAAGATCCGCCACAACAATGTGCTGGGCTATCATATCGAAGTGCCCGCTGCCCGCGCCGATCCGCTGCTGCGGCCCGACAGCGGCTTCATCCACCGCCAGACCATGGCGGGCGCGGTGCGCTTTTCCAGCCCGGAACTGGCCAGCCTGGCCACCCGCATCCTGTCCGCCGCCGATCACGCGCTGGCCGCGGAAGCCGCCCATCTGGAAGAATTGCGCGCCGCCGTGCTGGCGCAGGCGCCCGCCATCGCCGAAACCGCCGCCGCGCTGGCCCGCATCGATGTGGGTGCGGCGCTGGCCGATCTGGCGGCATCCGAAAACTGGTGCCGGCCCACGGTGGACGCGACCTGCGCCTTCCACATCGATGCCGGCCGCCACCCGGTGGTGGAACTGGCCGTTGCCAAGTCAGGCGGGCGCTTCACCCCCAATGATTGCAATCTTTCGGCCGATGCCCGGGTCTGGCTGGTCACCGGGCCCAACATGGCCGGCAAATCCACCTTCCTGCGCCAGAATGCCCTGATCGCCGTGCTGGCCCAGGCCGGCAGCCACGTGCCAGCGGCGGCGGCGCATATCGGCGTGGTCGACCGGCTCTACAGCCGGGTGGGCGCGGCCGATGATCTGGCGGAGGGCCGCTCCACCTTCATGGTCGAAATGGTCGAAACCGCTGCGATCCTCACCGGTGCCACAAACCGCAGCCTGGTCATCCTCGATGAAGTTGGCCGGGGCACCTCCACCTATGATGGCCTGGCCATCGCCTGGGCGGTGCTGGAGGCGGTGCACGATGATCTGGCGTGCCGCTGCCTGTTTGCCACCCATTATCACGAACTGGTGCCGCTCACCGCCAAGCTCACCAGCCTGGCCAGCGTGACGGTGCGGGTGCGCGAATGGAAGGGCGATCTGGTGTTCCTGCACCAGGTCACGCCGGGCGCGGCCGACAAAAGCTATGGCCTTGCCGTTGCCCGCCTGGCCGGCATCCCGGCGCCCGTTGTCACCCGCGCCCGCGCCATATTGGCCCGGCTGGAAGCCCGCCGCGACCAGACCGGCGGGATTGCGGCGGGCGTGGACAGCCTGCCCCTGTTCGCCGCGCCCGCCGGCCCGGTCACCACGGATGATCTGCGCGAAAAGCTTGGCGCGATCGATCCCGACAACATCACCCCGCGCGAAGCGCTTGACCTCATTGCCGATCTGAAGGCGCTCGCCGCACCAAAGCCCTGATCAGCTGGCGTCCCACACCCGCACCCAATCCACCTCCATCGCCACCTCGCCGCGGCCGATCTTGTCCACCGTGGCCTGGGGCAGGCCAAAATAGGGCGCGGTCACGCCGTTGACGCCATTGGGATAGACGCCGCCAATCGCCGTGTTCAGGATCAGATATTGCTTGCGGTCAAACCGCCATGCGCCAAAGGCCTCCACCATGGCGCGCGTCACCCGATAGGTTTCGCGGCCATCCACGGCAAACACCAACGCATCCGGGCTGCGCACCACGCTATAGACATGCCAGCCGGTCGCATCCTCGCCGGCCGGGAAAAACTGCCGCTTGTTCAAGGGCGTGTTGCCGGAATAGCCGGGGCCATGCAGGGCAGAGCTGGTCCACGCCCTGTCCCCCACATATTCCATGATGTCGGTCTCGCCGCTGTCCGGCCAGTTGCCATAGCCGAGCAGCCAGAAGGCCGGCCAGGCGCCGGTGGCGTCACTCATGCGGATGCGGGCTTCCACCTTGCCATAGATCACATCCACCCGGTCTGCCGTGTTGATCCGGCCCGAGACGAAATCCGTGCGCCGGCCCGTGGGCGTCACAAAGCCCGGGCGTGGCACCGGTTTCAGCACCAGCGCGCCGCCATCCGCCCCGGCGGTTGCCGCAAAGCTGATGGTCTCCGGGCTGTCGACATAGGCCTGAACCTCGTTGTTCACCCAGAAGGCCGGGCCCTCGACATTCCACTTGCTGCGATCCAGCGTGCCAGCATTGAACTCATCGGCAAACACCAGGCGCCAGCTTGGGGTCGGGGCCGGGGTCGGAGTCGGAGTCGGCGTTGGTGACGGCGCGGGGGCTGGCGCCGGTGCGGGCGCCACGGCCACCGCATTGCGCTGCCCACTGGCCGCACCGCCGCAGGCCGCCACCCCAATTGCCAAGGCCAGCATCACCCCGACCCGAACCTTGCGCATCGCCCTGACTCACCCCCTGTGAACGTTCTCACAAGCCTAGGCGCGAACGCTTGGGGAGGCAAGCATCGCTCAATCAGCAGTGCACATCAGCGTCCATCGCCGCGCCGGCTTGTCCACCACCAGTTCGCCGCAGCCCGCCGCCTGCAGCATCGCCACCGGCACCCGCACCTCGCGCTCCAGGCCGGCGATGCGGGCGACATCCGGCCAGGGCCGCTGCCGGGGCCAGTGGATCGTGTCCAGCCAATTGGTCAGCCCCGGTGCCTGTTCCACCAGCACGCGGTCCAGCCGCAACGGCCCCAGCACCAGCGGCGTTGCCAGGCGCAGCGGCCGCAACAGGCGCAAGCGATAATCCCCGCCCCGCCGCCGCAGCTGCGGCCCATCCGGCTGGGCGCCATGCAGCCGGATCAGATCCTGCCCCAGCGCCATCGACACCACCGGCAAATCCACCTCGCGGCCAAATTCCAGCCCGACGAACAGCGCATCAATCCCCGGCAGTGCCATCACCCCCATCACCGCCTGATCGTGGGACCGATCACCGATGGACAGGTTCAACCCTGCAGCAGTGGCAGCCCCGGCCGCCAGCGCACCCAGGCCCACACGCAGCCGCGATTCCGGCAAGGCTGACAACGACAGTCTGCCATCAAAGGGCAAGCTGTTGTCTGGCCGCCCGCCGTTGTGCAGCAGCCAGAACGCCATGCTCTGTGTGCGCAGCCTGGCGCTCGCCAGCGTCAGCTCGACCCCCAACAACAGCGTGTTCGCCATGACTTCCGATGCCGTCACGCCGGTCAGCGCCAGATCACTGGTCTGCATGATCATCCGCTCTTCACCAAGCGGGCGTTCAGCTGTGGCGCGGCGCAAGGCGTCAGCCAGTCGCCGGCGGTCCCGCGCGTCGGAGGCCATCTGCAACAGCCGCACCTGAACCATCGCTTCGGCCACATCGCCATTCAGCCGCACGCCTTCGGCACCCGCATCCCCCAGCAGGAACCGGCGCGGCCTGCCATCGATCGACACCGCCACAGGCTCTGCCAGATTGATCGCCAGTTCCGGCTGTTGGGGCAGCACCGGATCGATCAACGGCCCTGCCACGGCGGCCACGGCCACCGCCGTGCTGGGGCCCGCCGCCACCGCCACTGGCTGTGCCGGCGGCGCACAGCTCAGGCTGAACAGCCCGGCCGCCTTGTCCACCAACAGGCTGTGACAGCCGGCGGCTTCCAGCTGGGTGCGGGTCAACATCACATAGCGGGCCACGTTGCGCCGCTTGATGATGCGGCCGCGCACCTGCATGATTTCCGGGTCTTCCTCCGCATCAAAGGGCGTGATCTGGCCCGGTGCCAGGCTGGCCGTGGCATCGCGCGGCCCGCCCTGGCGCACCGCCAGCGCGGTGATGCGCATGGGCCCGATCAGCAAGGGCCGATCCAGCTCCAACCGCCGCACCGGCCGCCGCACGCCCATCATGATCTCTTCCTGCCAGGGCTCGCCCACGAACCGGCCGCCCAGTTCGGCGGCCAGATCGGCGCCGCTGGCCGCCGTCACCAGCGGCAGCGCCCGGCGCATGCGCACATCCACACCCACCGCCATCATCTGCTTGCGCAGCCGCACGATGCCATAGGCCGCCCGGTCAATCCCGCCCATCAGTGGCAGTTGCACCACTTCGGCATCGGGGCCGGTGGCCGGCACCGCCCAATCCACCCGCACCTGCCAGTGCGGCAGCGCGAACGGCCCGATGGTGCCGGCCAGCGGCAGCCGTGACTGGCCGGGAAACCAATAATATTCCCGCCGCAACAGCCGCCCGCCCTGGGCCAGCCAGCCCTTGCCATGGCGGCCCTGCACCACCACCCGGCCGCCGATGATCAGATCGGCCGTGTTGTCCGGCATCGATGCGCTCAGCCCGATGCGGTGCACCGCCTCATCATTGAGCGTGACATGGTCCACCGTGCCGGTCGAAACCGCCAGCGCCACTTCCAGCCCGTTGATCCACACCGGCAAGGGCGCATCGGCCGCCACCACAAGCGGCCGCTCAGCCTTCTCTGGTGTCTCCTCCGGCAGGGGCTGGGCTGCCGCCGAACCGGCCAGCATCACCGCCACAAGCACATGCACCAGGCCACGCATCGCTTCACCGCATTACAGTTTCGTAATGCCCTTCATGTGGCAAGCGCCGTTCGGGTTGGCAAGTGGCGCCAGCCGAATTCAACCGCGGGCCAGGCGCCGCTGCTGACGCAGCATGATGCCGGTCAAGCCCAGGCCGGCGATCATGCCCAGCCAGGCCGACGGTTCGGGGATGGCGGCGGAAACGCTGCCGCTGGTGATGACGAAATCAAAGGCGCTGATCCACGTCTCGCTGTACCGATAGGATTCGCCAAAGCGGCCGCTGCCGCCAACACTGCCGCCCGGCCCGCCATCAAGCAGTTGCAGGTTCAGCCCGTGGCCAACATTGCGGGAATCGGAATAGGCCGAAAGCTGCACATCATGGCGCAGCGCTGCCGGCAAGCCGGTGCTGGCCAGTGATGTCGCGCCCATGGCCGTCTCACCGGGGAGGCAGCAAAAGCCCAGCGGCACCAGCCCGTTGAAACCACCGCGGAGTTGGTCGGCAAAGCGCACGCCGGGTGCGAGAAGCGCACCATTGTTCAGCGTGATGCGCACCAGCCCGATCAGTTCGGATTGGTCCGCCGGATCGGGCGAACCGGGGTCAAAGTTGCGGTTGGGCCGGATGCTCAGACTGAGGCGGATCGGCACGCCGGCCAGCGGCACCATCAGCGGATCGCCGCTGGCGCTGTAGAAATCGCCTTCCATCTGGCCGGTGATCACCACACCGCGCAAATTGGCACGCAAGCGGTCTGCCGCCGCTGCAGGGCCGGCCAGCAGCAATGCCACAAGCCCCAGAACCCAAAGTCGCATGGACCCTCCACGTTACAATTCAGCAATATGTGCAGCCTGCCACACGCGCCTGGTCTGTCAAGCACGGGTCCGCTCGTTCCGCCGCACCGCCCGGCTGCGCGGGCGATGCCCGGCAATGCAAGGCAGACCCTGCCCCCAAACATGCTTGACCCGCCCCGCTGGCCCCGCCACCACGGCAGCATGGCAGGCTGGCAATTTTGGATCGATCGCGGCGGCACCTTCACCGATATCGTGGCCTTGCGGCCCGATGGCCGGCTGGTGACGGCCAAGCTGCTGTCAAACGCGCCCGATCGCTATCAGGATGCCGCGCTGGAGGGCATCGCCCGGCTGCGCGGTGATGATCACGCCCCCATCACCGCAGTGCGCATGGGCACCACGGTGGCCACCAATGCCCTGCTGGAACGCAAGGGCGAACCCACGCTGCTGGCCATCACGGCGGGGCACGCCGATGCGCTGATCATCGGCCACCAGGCCCGGCCGCGCATTTTTGCCTTGAACATCGAAAAGCCGGAACCGCTTCACGGCGCGGTGGTGGAAGTGCCCGAACGGGTGACGGCGGATGGTGCGGTGTTGCGCCCGCTCGATCTGGCGGTGACCCGCGAGCGTCTGGCCACCGCCTTTGCCGCCGGCTGGCGCAGCATCGCCATCGCCTGCCTGCACGGCCATGCCCACCCGGCGCATGAACAGGCGGTGGCGCACATCGCCCGCGGCATCGGCTTCACCCAGGTGACGTGCAGCCATGAAGTGGGCGCGGTGATCCGGCTGGTGCCGCGCGCCAACACGGCGGTGGTGGATGCCTATCTCTCGCCGCCGCTGGCGGATTATGTGAACCAGGTCGCCGCCGGGCTTCAGGGCGTGCGGCTGGATTTCATGCAGTCCAACGGCGGCCTGGCCCGCGCCGGGCATTTCCGTGGCCGCGATGCGATATTGTCCGGCCCGGCCGGCGGCATTGTCGGCATGGCAGCAGCAGGCCGCAGCGCGGGGGACAGCCGGCTGATCGGGTTCGACATGGGCGGCACCTCGACCGATGTCTCGCTCTATGATGGCCAGTTCGAACGCGCCGAGGAGGTGATGATCGCCGGCGTGCCGATGCGGGTGCCGATGCTGAAGATCGATACGGTGGCCGCCGGCGGCGGTTCGATCATTTCGGTGACCGGCGGCCGGTTGAAGGTGGGCCCGGAAAGCGCCGGCGCACGGCCCGGCCCGGCCTGTTACCGGGGCGGCGGGCCCTTGACGGTCACCGATGCCAATGTGCTCTTGGGCGTGTTGCAGCCCGATCTGTTCCCGGCCTTGTTCGGGCCGGGCGGGGACGCGCCGCTGGATGCCGATGTGGTGCGCGCGCGCTTCGCCGATCTGGCAGCCGAACTGGGCTGCACGCCCGAACAGGCGGCCGAGGGCGCGCTGGCCATCGCGGTGGAAACCATGGCCCAGGCCATCGCCCGCATCTCCATCGCGCGCGGCCATGATGTGGCAGATTATGCGCTGGCCTGTTTCGGCGGCGCCGGTGGCCAGCACGCCTGCAAGGTGGCCGACGCGCTGGGGATGACCCGCGTGCTGATCCACCCGCTGGCCGGCGTGCTCTCGGCCTGGGGCATCGGCCTGGCTGAAAACCGCGTGGTGCGGCAGCGCAGCCTGAACTGGCCCCTGAACCAGCCAACCGGCGGTGACCTTGCCGCAGAGGCCGCAGCCCTGGCCGCGCAGGCCCGCGCCGCGCTGGAAGCGCAAGGCGAGGCCGTGGCCGACGTGCGCCTGTCCGCCCTGATCCGCTATGCCGGGTCAGACAGCGGGATCGAACTGCCACTGGCCGCGCCCGCTGCCATGGCAGCAGCTTTTGCCGAGGCGCAATCGCGGCGGTTCGGCTTTGTGGTGTCGGGCGCCGATCTGGTGGTCGACACGCTGATCGCGGAGGCCGTGGGCGCCAGCCCGCACATCGTCACCACGCCGGCGTTTGCGGCCACCGCCCACGCCATTCCGGTCACCGCGCCAGCGATTCTGACCACGCGGCGCATCTGTTTCGCGGCGGTTTGGCACGACACGCCGGTGTGGCAGCGCGGCGATCTGGCCCCCGGCTGGCAGCAACCCGGCCCGGCCCTCATCCTTGATGACAGCGCCACCACCCTGGTCGAGCCGGGCTGGACGGTGGCGGTGGATGCCGCGCGCAACCTCATCCTCACCCGCACCACGCCCCTGGCCCGCCCGGCCAGCACAGCGGCGGTCGATCCGATCCGGCTGGAGCTGTTCGCCAACCGCTTCATGGCCATTGCCGAGGATATGGGCGAAGCGCTGAAGACCACCGCATGGTCGGTCAACATCAAGGAACGGCTGGATTTTTCCTGCGCCATCTTTGATGCCGCTGGCCATCTCGTGGCCAATGCCCCGCACATGCCGGTGCATCTTGGCAGCATGGGCGACAGCGTGCGCACCGTGATGCAGGGCTGGCAGGGCAGTGCGCGCGGTATCCGGCCGGGCGATGTGTTCGTGCTCAACAATCCTTATGCCGGCGGCACCCATCTGCCCGATGTCACTGTTGTTGCACCGGTTTTTCTGGGTGAGGTGCCGGCCTTCTGGGTGGCGGCGCGCGGCCACCAGGCCGATATCGGCGGCATCACGCCGGGTTCCATGCCGCCCGACAGCAGCAGCATCGACCAGGAAGGCGTGATGATCGACAACAAACTGTTGATCGATCAGGGCAATTTCCTGGAAAGCCAGATGCTGGCCCTGCTTGCCAGCGGGCCCTGGCCGGCGCGCGACCCGGCGCGCTGCCTGGGTGACTTGAAGGCCCAGGCCGCCGCCTGCGCCCGCGGGGCCGCCGCGTTGAAGGCCCTTTGTGCCAGCGAAGGGGCCGGCACCGTGGCCGCCTTCATGGCGCATGTACAGAATGACGCGGAAGCCGCTGTTCGTGCTGCCATTTCCGATCTGCACGACGGGGAATGCAGCGTGCTGATGGACAATGGCGGAAGCATCAGGGTGGCCGTGCGCATCGATCAGGCCGCCCAAACCGCCACCATCGATTTCACCGGCACATCAGCCCAATTGTCCAGCAATTTCAACGCGCCTTATTCGGTTGCGCAGGCCGCTGTGCTCTATGTTTTCCGCTGCCTTGCCGGCAATGATCTGCCGATGAACGATGGCTGCATGCGGCCGTTGACGTTGATTGTGCCCGAAGGCTGTTTGCTGCGCCCCCGGCCGCCGGCTGCCGTGGTCGCCGGCAATGTTGAAACCAGCCAGATCATCACCGATGCCCTGTTTGGCGCGGTGGGCAAACTTGCCGCCTCCCAGGGCACGATGAACAATTTCACCTTTGGCAGCAGTGACTTCCAATATTATGAAACCATCTGCGGCGGCGCCGGCGCCGGAGACGGCTTCGCCGGCGCCAGCGCCGTGCAGACCCACATGACCAACAGCCGCCTGACCGACCCCGAAGTGCTGGAAAGCCGCTTTCCGGTGCTGGTCGAACGCTTTGCTGTCCGTCACGGCTCCGGCGGTGCCGGGCGCTGGCCGGGCGGCGATGGCAGCATACGCCACATCATGGCCCGCACCGCGATGACCGCCTCCCTCCTCTCCGGCCGGCGCGCCACCACGCCCTTTGGCCTTGCCGGCGGTGGCCCCGCCCTGCCCGGCACGGCACGCGTGCAACGTCTTGACGCTACTGTGGAAATCCTGGGTCCCTGCGCCCGCGTCGAACTGGCGGCGGGTGAATCCATCATCATCGAAACGCCCGGTGGCGGCGGGTACGGCGCATGAGCAGCCTGCCCAGCCTGTGGCCGCTCGCCGGCATCGCCATCGTTGTGACCGGCTTTGCAATGCGGGCCAATCCGCTCGCCGTGGTGGTCCTTGCGGCCTTCGGTTCGGGGCTTGGAGCCGGGATGGCGGTGCCGGAGATTGTTGCGGCGCTCGGCAAGGCCTTCCACCAGAACCGCTATGTCTCCGTGCCCTGGCTGCTGCTGCCGGTGATTGGCCTGATGGAACGCGGCGGCCTTTCGGACGCCGCGCGTGCCCTCATATTGCGCACGCGCAGCGCGACAACCGCCCGCATCCTGCTCATCTATCTGGCCTTTCGACAGGTCACCGCCGCGCTTGGCCTCACCCAGATTGCCGGCCACGCCCAAAGCGTGCGGCCCTTGATCGCCCCCATGGCCGAAGCCGCCGCTCTGCGCGATGATCCCGCGCTGGATGAGGAAGGGCGGAACAAGGTCAAGGCCATGGCGGCGGCGACAGACAATGTCGGCATCTTCTTCGGCGAAGATATCTTCCTCGCCATCGCCTCCATCCTGCTTATCAAGGCTTTCCTGGAAGGCGCTGGAATCCTTGTGGAACCACTGCAACTTTCGGTCTGGGCCATCCCCACGGCGCTGGCAGCCTTTGCCGTCCACGGGTTCCGCCTGTGGCGCATGGGCCGGCGGCGATGATCGGCCTGCCCCAGCTTTATGCACTGGCCGGGCTGGTGTTCGGCGGTTGGGCGATTGCAACTTTGCTGGATCGCCAGCACAGCGCGCGGTTGCGCGGCTTCGGCTTTTGGGCCTTGATCGCCTTGGAGTTTCTGGCCGGCGATGGCTTCAGCGATTTTGCCAATGGCCTGATCGTGCTGGCGCTGGTCGCCCTGGCGCTGGCCGGCGCACCCGGCAAGGGCCAGCCCGCCACCAGCAGCGACGCCGAACGACAGGCCAGCCTGGCCCGCCATGGCAACCGCTTGTTTTTGCCGGCCCTGATTGTGCCCGGCGTGGCGCTGGCCGGGACGTGGCTGTTCCCGATGGTCGCCGGCCTGGTTGATCCCAAGCAGGTCACGCTGATCAGCCTGGGCCTGGGGGCAGTCATCGCGGTTGCCACCCTGCTGGTCTGGCTGCGTCCGCCGGTCGGCGCCGCTGTGCAGGAAGGCCGGCGGCTGGCCGAAGGCGTTGGCTGGGCGATGATCCTGCCGCAATTGCTGGCCAGCCTGGGGCTGGTGTTCGGCCTTGCCGGCGTTGGCGACATCGTCGGCGCGCTGGCGCCGCTGGCCATCCCGGATGGCAGCCGGCTGGCGGCCGTGCTGGCCTTCACCGGCGGCATGGCCGTGTTCACCATGTTGATGGGCAATGCCTTTGCCGCCTTCCCGGTGATGATGGGCGGCATCGGCCTGCCGGTGCTGGTGGTGGGCATGGGCGGCGATCCGGTGGTGATCGGCGCGGTGGGCATGCTTGCCGGGTTCTGCGGCACCTTGC
>CAZHTW010000059.1:0-17393 GCA_964535865.1 uncultured Sandarakinorhabdus sp.
GCCCATGTGCTCGATCCGGCCAATCATCTGCGCCAGACCGGCCAATGGCAGGGGCAGGAACGGCATTATTGGGCGATCCGCCATGATCGCCACTATATCTGGGGCGCCACCGCCGGCATGATCGTTGCGCTGGCGCGGCGGCTGGAAACGCTGTGATCCTGCCCACCACATTGCCGCCGCCGGCCTGGGCTGCCACGCCGGCCGGGGCGGCGCTGCTGGGCGCGCTGGATGCCGCGGCCGGCGAAACCCGGCTGGTCGGCGGCGCGGTGCGCGATGCATTGCTGGGGCTGGCCGGGGCCGACATCGATCTGGCGACGCGGTTTCAGCCCGATGAGGTGATGCGGCGGGTGAAGCTGGCGGGCCTGAAGCCCGTGCCCACCGGCATCGCCCACGGCACTGTGACGGTGGTGGGGGAGGGCGTGGTGGCCGAAGTCACCACCCTGCGCCGCGACGTCAACAGCTTTGGCCGCCATGCCGAAGTGGCCTTCACCGATGATTGGCGCGAAGATGCAGCGCGGCGTGATTTCACGGTGAATGCGCTTTATGCCCATCAACCGGGCGGCGTGATTGACGATTATTGGGGCGGCCTCGCCGATCTGGCCGCCGGGCGCGTGCGCTTCATCGGCGATCCGTTGCAGCGCATCGCCGAAGATCATCTGCGCATCCTGCGCTTCTTCCGCTTTTCGGCGCGCTTTGCCGCGGTGATCGATGCCGCTGGGCTGGCGGCCTGCGTGGTGCGGGCCAATGATCTGATGGCACTCAGCCGCGAGCGCATCGCCATGGAACTGCGGTTGCTGCTGGCGCTGCCCGATCCGCAGGCGACGCTGGCGCTGATGCTGGAGCAGGGCATTTTCCGGCCGGTGCTGCCGGAACTGGTGGCAGAGCGCTTGCCGGTGCTGGCCCGCACCATCGCGGCGGAAGCGGCGGCCGGGCTGGCGCCGGCCTGGGAACGGCGGCTGGCGGCGCTGCTGCCGGCGGGGGACACAAGCACGGCAGCCGATGTGGGCGCGCGGTTGAAGCTCTCGAACCTGCAGCGCATCCGGCTGGTGGCGGCGGTGCAGCCGGCCGGGCCAGCGCCGTATTGGCCGGCAGCCTATCGCGACGGCGGCGAGGCGGTGACCGATCGGCTGATCATCGCCGGCGCGGCAGCGGCGGCACGGCCGCTGATCGGCTGGCAGCGTCCGCGCCTGCCGGCAACGGGCAAGGATATCATCGCCCGCGGCGTTGCGCCGGGGCCAGAGGTGGCGAAACGGCTGGGTGCGTTCGAACGGGCCTGGGTGGCGGCCGGGTTCCCGGATGATGCCGGGGCGGTGGCCGCCATGCTGGACGCGGCCGCTCAGTCCTGAGCCGGCGGGCGCCCGCGCCGCACCGCCGGCGACACCGCCACCTTCATCCCGCGCCGTTCCAGTGCCTCACGCAACAGCACTTCGATCTGGGCGTTCAGGCTGCGGAAATCGCTGGCTGCGGCCCGTTCCAGCGCGCTGTGCAACGCCGGATCGAGCCGCAGCGCAAAGGACTTTTTTGCCGACATCAGGCCATCAATAGAGGCTGCCGGCGTTGACGATGGGCTGGGTCTCGCGTTCGCCGCACAGCACGACCATCAGGTTGGAAACCATGGCGGCCTTGCGCTCGTCGTCCAGCTCCACGACATTCTTCTCGCTCAGCTGCGCCAGCGCCATTTCGACCATGCCCACCGCACCGGCCACCAGTGTTTCGCGCGCGGCCACCACGGCGGCGGCCTGTTGGCGGCGCAGCATGGCGCCGGCGATTTCAGGCGCATAGGCCAGATGGGTGAAGCCGCACTCATCGACCATGATGCCAGCGACGGCCAGCCGCTCGATCAATTCGCCGCGCAGTTCGCCGGAAATCCGGTCATGATCGCCGCGCAGGGTGACTTCCTTGTGCTCGAAATCATCATAGGGGTAACGCGCGCCGATGGTGCGCACCGCCACCTCCACCTGGGCGGTGACAAAGCCGCGATAATCATCCACGTCGAACAGCGCCTGCGCCGTGTCGGTGACGCGCCACACCAATTGGGCAGCGATCTCGATCGGGTTGCCGCGCAGGTCATTCACCTTGATCTGCTGCGAAATCAGGTTGTTGGCACGCAGGGAGATTTTCTTCTTGCCCATCCACGGCATCGTCCAGCGCAGGCCGTTGACCCGGTCGGTCCCCTTATATTCGCCAAACAGGGTGATGGCGGCGGCTTCATTGGGTTGCAGGCTGTAGAAGCCCGACAGGATGAACAACAGGCTGATGCTCAGCGTTGCCACCAGCAGCACCATCAAGCCGCTGGGGCTGGCCAGCAGCACCAATATGGCGCCGCACAGCGCCACGAAGTTCATCAGGCAGACGGCGAGCATCACGATGCCATTGCTGCCAATCCCCGGGGTTTCGCGGCTGGTCTGATGGGTTGGATCGGTTGTCACGGTCATCCTCTGGCTCCCTGTAAAAGATGATATCATAATTATATCGGGAAAAGCCGGCTTGCAAGCGGATTCAGCCGTTGTCGCCCTCGTCCCAGCTGCCATTGGCCCCGCCGCCGCCGAAATCGCCGCCGTCGGGTATGAAATCATCATCTTCAACTGGGTGGTCGTCCGCGTCCGGCCACGAAGACGCCGCTGCCGACGGTGTGATCAGCGGTTCAAGATCGGGATCGATGATCGGATCGGGCGGATCAACGGCCCGGCGGGCTGCTGGCTGGGTTGGTTGGCGGGCCGAAGCCAGGCTGGCCAGCAAGATGAGGATGATCAGGGCGGCCAGAATGAACGCCACGATCATGTTTGCGTCACCAACCGGCCGAGCCGCCGCGATGCCGCATCACGATGCAGGTCAATCGGCGTTGCCGCCCGCCGTGGGGCCGGCATTGTCCGCCGCGGCGCGGGCTTCGCGCTCGGCCAGCGCCGCGTTGGAGCGCTGTTCCAATGCCTTGAAATTGTCGTTCTTGCGGGTGTCGGTCAACATCATGAACGCACCGGCGCCCAGCGACAACAGGATCAATATAATCACCACCATCGCATCAATCCTGTTCCGGCTGATCGTCGGGCGCCTGGGGTGGGCGGCGTTTCCAGACGTTCGCCTTGTCCTGGCTGAATTGATATCCAAACCAGGCAAACATCAGCACGTTGAGCACAGCAATAAGGATGACACCGATCATGTCGTCTCTTTACGCTGTGCCGCGCCGGCTGGCGAGATGTTACAGGTTGAACTTGTTGTCACGGGGGAAGCCGTTGGGCGGCATGCGCCCGGCGCTGGCGCGCGCGCCCTGCCAGAAGCTCAGATCAGCCTCCGTGCGGGTTCGGCCGGATTCGCCGCCCATCGGCCAGCTCAGGCCATCGGCCATCACAAATGTGCGCACATCGGCCATGCCGCCATCCTTGTATTTCTGCAGCGCCACGCCCTGGCCCTTTTGCAGGAAGGGCAGCTCGGTCAGCGGGAACACCAGAAGTTTGCGATTTTCGCCGATCACCGCCACCATGTCGTCGGCCGGGGCGATCCAGCGCACCACGGCCAGCCGGGCGCCCTCGCGCGGGTTCATCACCTGGCGGCCCTTGCGGGTTTCGGCCAGCAACTCGTTGCTTTCGATGCGGAACCCGCGCCCGTCGTTGGCAGCCAGCAGCAGCGACCGGCCTGGCTGATGCACAAACAGCGACAATATCCCGGCATCATCGTTCAGATCGATCATCAGGCGCAGCGGCTCGCCAAAGCCGCGCCCGCCGGGCAACCGATCCGGCATCAGCGTGTAGAATCGCCCGTCGCTGGTTGCCACCACCACCCGATCGGTGGTGTGGGCATGGAAGGCAAAGGCCGGGCCGTCGCCTTCCTTGAATTTCAGCGCATCGGTGCCGGCCAGATCGGCATGGCCCTTCATGGCACGGATCCAGCCCTTGGCCGAACAGATGACGGTGATCGGCTCCTTCTCGATCATCGCCTCGATCGGCACGAACGTCACCTGCGGGGCGTCGGCGATGCTGGTGCGGCGGCGGCCGAGCAGGGTGGTGGGGCCATAGGCGACCCGCAGCGCCGCCAGATCGCTGGCCAGCCGCTCCGTCTGTTCGGCCTCGCTGGCGATCAGGCCGCGCAAGGTCGCGGCCTCGGCCGTGAGCGCCTGATTTTCCCGGGTGATCTCAATTTCTTCCAGCCGGCGCAGGCTGCGCAGGCGCATGTTCAATATGGCTTCGGCCTGCACCACCGTCAGATCGAACGCCGTGATCAGCTCGGCCCTGGCATCATCGGCCTCGCGGATGATGCGGATCACCTCATCCAGGTTGAGATAGGCCTTCAGCAGCCCGCCCAGCACTTCCAGCCGCGCTTCGATGCGGGTCAGGCGATAGTTTGACCGCGCCACCAGCACCATGCGGCCGTGCACCAGCCATTTGGCGATCACGGTCTTCAGCCCCAGCACGCCCGGCCGGCCCTCATCAAGCACGTTCATGTTGAGGGGCACGCGCACCTCAAGATCGGTCAGCTTGAACAGGCTTTCCATCAGCACATCGGCGTCAACATTGCGCGACTTGGGCGTGATGACGATGCGCAGCTGCTCATCGCTCTCGTCCGCCACATCGCCCAAGATGGGAAGCTTCTTCTCGGTGATCAGTTCGGCCAGCTGCTCGATCAGCTTGCCCTTCAGCACCTGATAGGGGATCTCGCTGATGATGATCGTCCAGGTGCCGCGGCCCTGGTCCTCCACGCTCCAGCGCGCGCGCAGGCGGAAACTGCCGCGCCCGGTGCGATAGGCTTCGGCAATGCTGGCGCGCGGTTCCACCAGCACGCCGCCGGTGGGGAAATCCGGGCCGGTGACAAACTGCAGCAGTTCGGCTTCCGCCGCATCAGGCTGGCGCAGCAGATGCAGGGCGGCGTCGACGATCTCCACCGGGTTGTGCGGCGGGATGGAGGTTGCCATGCCCACCGCGATGCCGGCGGCGCCGTTCACCAGCAGATTGGGGAACAGGCCGGGAAACACCTCCGGCTCTTCCTCTTCCCCATTATAGGTGGTGCGGAAGGGCACCGCTTCCTCATCCAGCCCGTCCATCAGGCGGATGGCGGCATCGGTCAGCCGCGCTTCGGTATAGCGCATGGCGGCGGCATTATCGCCATCGATGTTGCCGAAATTGCCCTGGCCATCCACCAGCGGCACCCGCAGGGCGAAATCCTGCGCCAGCCGCACCATGGCATCATAAACCGATTGATCGCCGTGCGGGTGATATTTGCCGATCACATCGCCCACCACGCGGGCGCATTTCTTGTAGGCCTGATCGGGGTTCAGCCGCAGCAGCCGCATCGCCCACAACAGCCGCCGGTGCACCGGTTTCAGTCCATCGCGCAGATCCGGCAGCGATCGGGCGGTGATGGTGGAGAGGGCATAGACCAGATAGCGTTCGCCCAGCGCCGCATCAAACGGCGCGTCGAGGATGTTCTGCTCCTGATCAGGGGTCGTGGTGGCCATGCGCCAGCGTTAGCCGCGTCTGCCGGTGCCGGCAAGCAGCCCGAACAGGCGGGGGGTGATTCGCGAAATTGGCGCAAAAACAGGCCCGAAAAGCCTATAGAATTGATAGACGTTAACGATTATTTTACTATCTGTTCGGCTTGAAATTCCGCGCTGCAGCAAACAAGGCCCAATTTGAAGCAGTTGCACCTCATGGTCATTTGTCCCGAAAAAATCGTTGATTTGCTGACTGTTGCGCGTTAACCATCCTCCCGACGCCACGGTTTGGTCCGCCGTTTGAGCGAATATTTACGGGATGTTTACGGTCATGAATCGTTTTGCAATTGGTTTTGGATTGATTGCGGCTTGCGCTGCTGCGGTTCCCGCAAGCGCAGTTGTCGTTGTTGACCCGAGCAGCAAGACCTTGCTGGATACCAGCGCTGGCACGCCCAATGGTGCGTTCACGGTCCGCTATTTCGGCTATGTCGATGGCGTGCAGCAGCAGGGTCTGGCGGCCGATGTGACGTTCAACCTGGTCAGCGTGCAGAATTTTGGTCGGCGCTGGAACTTCACCGCATCCATTCACAACCGCACTGGCGCGGCGTTCAGCAGCTCGGTCATCAATCTGCTGGGCTTTGCCACGGATGATGATGGTGCCACCCCGGGAACCCAGTTTGCCACGTTGAACAGCGCCGCCGTCAGCGGTGGTGGCGTGTTTTCGGCACCGCAGTTCAACAATCTCACCGGCTTCACCACCCCTAACTTGTCGAGCACGCAGCAGGTCTGCCTGAAGACCGGTGGCCTCAACGGCGAATGCTCAACCAGCGGCATGGCTGGCGTGAACAAGGGTGACACGGTCAACCAAAGCTTCGCGCTGAACTTCGCCACGTCTGAATCGCGGGTGATCCTGGAAAACTTCATCCTGCGTTTCCGCGGCGTGACCGGCACCGCCACGGGCGGCGGCGGTGATATTGTGCTCAACAACGCCGATGTGGCCGGCTTCGGCACCACGGCCGGCACCGCCATGCCGATCCCGGAACCTTCAAGCTGGGCGATGCTGATCGCCGGCTTTGGCCTGGTCGGCGCCACCATGCGTCGCCGCCGGCTGGCAATCGCCTGATCCTCAGCCGAACAGGACAGCACGTCTTCATGGCGCCGGGTCTCAGCCCGGCGCCATTTTGCTGAGCAACTGGCCGATCGCATGATCCCGGCTGCTGGCCAGTCCATCGGCCGCGCGGTGACCGGCCAGCACATCTCGCCGCAGAAAATGGCCTGACAGGCGCAAGCCATCGGCAATCGCCGGCGGGTCGGCTGTGCCACCCTGCAGCAGGAAGGCCGGCAGCGGCAGCAACCGTGCCGCCCAGGGTGCGCCGGCGGCCCGGTTGACCGCCTGGCGGGACCGGGGCGACACATAGGCCAGATCGTCCCTTGTGCCGGTGGCCGCACAACAGCTCAGATCCAGACCAACCCCCAGCTCATCCAGCAGTGCCAGTTCAAAGCGCACCAGCGTGCTGCCCAAGGTGAGTGGTGCGACGCCGGCGCTGGCACCGCTGAACAAGGCATCCGCCATGGCAAACAGCCGCGTTTGCGGTTGGCCCTGCGGCAACAGCGCTGCCAGCAGGCCCGCGACATGGCTGACCAGGGCAATCGCCGCCGATCCGCGCATCATCGCCAGATTGGCCGCCAGCAATTGCGGCGTCGCCACCGCCAGCTGATCGCTGCGTTCAACAAGATCAAGGCTCAGGCGGTTGCCGATCTGCAACACCGGGCGCAACCGCCGCCCGCGCGCGCCATGGACATAGGCCACGCCCAGACCTTGTTGGGCAGACAGAAAGCGCACGACCGCGCCGCTTTCGCCAAGCGGCGCCACCCCAACCAGCAAGACAGGTTCCAACCGAGTCACCACCGCACCCTAGAGCATTTCCCGACCAATCCGCATCGCCGTTCCGGCGACCCCTTCGGAGCGGGGGTGATTCTGGTTCAGGGCAGCGTCGCTCGTCAGTTTCGATGCAAAGAGCATCGCGCCACTCTCGCTTCTTGCCCTGAGCCAGAATCACCTCAGTGCCGACGATCCTTATTGCTCGGCCAATGCTCTGGCCGGGCCGGGCAATTTTGCCGAATTTACGATTTTAATCCAAAATTAATCTTTGCATTCACAAAACGAATCGGCTATGAGCAAAAAGTAACCAAATGGAGATGTTTATGAACCGCCCGGTTCGCGCTGTCGCCCTGCTCGCTGGCTGCCTTGTGGCCGCTGCAGCGAACGCAACTGTGTCAATGCAGTTCTCCAAGATCGGCTTCACCGAGGCCGAACTCACCGCAGACCCGGACCGCGCGATCCGCGTCCGCTTCACCGCAACATCTGATGGCGCCGGCACCGCCCGATCGTTCAGCAACATCAGCGGCAGCGTGACCTATCAACTGATCAGCGTGCAGCACACGACCGTGGGCGCCACCACCACCAGTGCCTGGACCATTGGTGCCAAGATCATCAACACCTCCATCGCGCCGATGACCGAGGCGCGGATCAGCGCGGTTGGCTTCTCCACGGCGGCCGGCAATGCCACGGGCGACAATCCCAGCTTTCTAACCGTCAGCAACCCAACGATCACCGGTTCGGTGTTTGATGTCATTTTGAACAGCGGGAGCGGGAACAATATTCCCAATGTTGCCGGTTCCAACAGCCCGCAGATCTGCCTGAAGACCAGCACGCAGGGCAATGGCTGCGCCGGCGGTGCCGGTGACGGGCTTGATATGGGCTCAGGTCTCAACCTTGGTTCGGCCAGCAATCCGTTTCCGTCCACCTCGTCGCAGTTCGTGCTGAACTTCACCGGCCCCACGGCGCGCACCGCGATCACGCTGCACAATCTGGTGCTGCGCTTCCAGAGCCTGAGCGGCACCGGCCAGAGCTCTGGCGGCAACGGCGTGCTCGATGGTGACTCCGGTGTGGGCATCGTCACCGGCGTTGACGTGATCCCCGAACCGTCCAGCTGGGCCATGCTGATCGCCGGTTTCGGCCTGGTCGGTTCCGCCGCCCGCCGCCGCCGCGGTCTGCTGGCCTAATCCACGAAATCCAGGCCGACCGCGCTGTACAGGCTGCGGTCGTCGCCCCAATCGGCCTTCACCTTCACGTGCAGGATCAGGTGCACCGGCTTGCCGGTCAGCTCGCTGATCGCCGCCCGTGCCGCCGCGCCAATCTCGCGGATGCGGCTGCCGCCCTTGCCCAGCACGATGGCCTTCTGGCTGTCCCGCTCCACGATGATCTGCTGGTGGATCATCGTGCTGCCGTCGCGCCGCTCTTCCCATTTTTCGGTTTCGATGGTGGCGCTGTAGGGCAGTTCGGCGTGCAACTGCAGATACAGCTGCTCCCGGGTCAATTCGCTGGCCATCAGGCGGGTGGTGGCATCGCTCAACTGGTCTTCGGGATAATGCCAGGGGCCGGGCGGCATGGCATCGGCAAAGGCGGTGCGCAGCCCGTCAATGCCGTCGCCGGTGCTGGCTGAAACGAAGAAAATTTCCTCAAACGGCAGCCTGGCGCTGATCTCCTGCGCCAGCACCAGCAGCTTTTCCTTCACGCAGATATCAACCTTGTTGAGCACCAGATATTTGCGTTCGCGCCGGTTCGCCAGCGCCTCGATGATCGCCGGCACCTCGCCGCGCAGGCCGGTCTTGGCATCGATCACCAGCGCGATCAGATCGGCATCATCGGTGCCATCCCACGCCGCCTTCACCATGGCCCGGTCCAGCCGGCGGCGCGGCTGGAAGATGCCGGGTGTGTCCACCAGCAGCAACTGGGTCTTGCCCGCCACGCCAATGCCGATCAGCCGCTGGCGCGTGGTTTGCACCTGGGCCGAAACAATGGCGACCTTCTGCCCGATCAGGGCATTCACCAGCGTGGACTTGCCGGCGTTGGGGGCACCCACCACGGCGATGGAGCCGCAGCGGCTTTCCATGGGGCTGAGCTCTTCGGTCATGCGTTCAGGGCTTTCAACAAGATCGTGGCGGCGGCCTTCTCGGCCTCCTGCCGGGAACGGCCGGTGCCGTGGGCGGGCGGCTGGCCGCGCACGGTCACCTCCACCGTGAAGATGGGGGCATGATCCGGCCCCTGCCGGTCGATCACCAGATAGTCCGGCATGCCCAGCCGGCGTTTCAGCGCCCAGCTCTGCAGATTGCTCTTGGGATCAACCAGAAATGGCTGATCAGCGGCCATCATCGGGCCCCAGTGGCGCGTCACCAGCTGTTCCGCTGCCACCCAGCCGCCATCCAGATACACCGCCGCCACCAGCGCTTCGGCCACATCGCCCAGCACATTGTCACTGTCGGCAAGGCCCTTGGTGCGGCTCACCGGTTCCATGGCGATCAACGGCTCGGCCCCCCAGCCGCGCGCCACCCTGGCATTGGCCGGCCCTTCCACCATGGCGTGCAGCCGCGCCGTCAACCGGCCTTCGGGTTCGTCATGCCGGCCATAAAGCAGCCCGGCCACCACACAGCCCAGCACCCGGTCGCCCAGAAATTCCAGCCGCTGATAGCTGTCGCCCGGCACCCGCGTCGCGCTGCCATGGGTGAGGGCGCGATCAATCAGGCCCGGATCGGCAAAATCATGGCCCAGCACCTCACGCGCCCAGCCGGCCAGCCGGTGCAGCCGTTCGGCCCGGCCAATGCCGCCATCGGGCAGGGGCTTGTGCTTGCGTGCCATCATCGTTCCCGTTGATCGCAACAATGCCCCCGGTCAAGCCCGGTGCAACGCCAATGTCACTGGACAAGCCGCCGCCAACGCCGGAAAAGCCGGGGATGGACCATCTTGCCGCGCTTCGTGCGGCCGGCGCCCAGCCGGTCGATATCCAGTCCCTGTTTGCGGCCGAGCCGGATCGGCTGGGGCGCCTGTCGCTGACGTTCGGCGGCCTTCACTTGGATTTGTCCCGGCTGGCGCTGCCGCTGCCGATCCTCGATCAATTGCTGGCCGCCGCCGTTGCCGCCGATCTGCCCGGCTGGCGCACGACATTGTTCGAAGGCGGCATCGTCAACCCATCCGAGGGCCGCGCCGCCAGCCACATGGCGGAGCGTGGCATCGGCCCGGCCGATCTGGTTGCCACCGCCGCCGCTTCGGCCCAGGCTGTGGCAGCCACGGCCGAACAGCTGCGTGCCGAGGGCGTGCGCGACGTGATCCACATCGGCATCGGCGGTTCGGCGCTGGGGCCGGCGCTGCTGATCGATGCGCTGGGGCGCGATGGGAACGGCCCCAACATCCACGTCGTGGCCAATATCGATGGCGAGGCGCTGGCCCGCGCCCTGACCGCCTGTGATCCGCGCACCACCCGCCTGATCATCGTCTCCAAAACCTTCACCACCGCCGAAACCCTCACCAACGCGCAAAGCGCGCTGGATTGGCTGGCGGCGGGCGGGGTGGCCGATGGCCGGGCCCGCACCATCGCCATCACCGCCCGGCCGGATCGCGCCACCGCCTGGGGCGCCGGCACCGTGCTGGATTTCGCCGAAAGTGTGGGCGGGCGCTATTCCCTGTGGTCCGCCGTCGGCCTGCCGCTGGCCATCCGTTGCGGGCCCGCCGTTCTGGCCGATCTGCGCGCCGGCGCGGCGGCGATGGACGGGCACTTCCGGGATGCGCCGCTGGCGCAGAACCTGCCGGTGCTGGCCGCGCTGGCCGATGTGTGGGCGGCGCATGCCCAGGGCCAGCAGACGCGCGGCCTGTTCGCCTATGATGAGCGGCTGCGCCTGCTGCCATCCTATCTGCAACAGCTGGAGATGGAATCAAACGGCAAGCGCGTCAGCCGCGACGGTGATCCGCTGCCCGGCCCCAGCGCGGCCATCACCTGGGGTGGCACCGGCACCGATGCCCAGCACGCGGTGTTCCAGCTCATCCACCAGGGCACCGCGGTTGGCCCGATCGAATTTGTCGCGGTGAAGGCCGCCGGCCACGGCCTGCCCGCCACCCACCACCGGCAATTGCTGGCCAACATGCTGGCCCAAGGCGCGGCCCTGCTGAAGGGCCGCAGCTTTGCTGCGGCGCTGGCGCTGTCGGGCGGCGATGCCGGGCTGGCCCGCGCCAAGACCTTCCCCGGCAACCGGCCATCGTCCACCCTCCTGCTCGACCGGCTCGATGCCCACACGCTGGGCGCGGCGCTGGCCTTCTACGAACATCGCACCTTTGTGGGCGCCGTGCTGCTCGGCCTCAACCCGTTCGATCAATGGGGGGTGGAACTGGGCAAGGAAATAGCCAACGCCCTGCTGGACGGGCAGGATCTGGGCTTTGATCCCTCCACCGCGCACCTCATGGCGCTTGCGGGCCTGTAACGCACAAAAAAGCGGCGGCCACCCGGGGGCAGGGTGGCCGCCGCCAGACCGGCCGGCAAGGGGCGCCGGCCAGCAGGCTTCAGCGCCGGTCGGCGAGCTGAACAGTGCCGCCGAGCTGGGTGCGGGCCAGGCTGAACTTCTTGGCGGCTTCATGGCCATTGCCTTCGGCGCAGATCTTGGCGGCGATGCGGGCGGTGCGCACGGCCTTGGCAGCGGCCTTGGGATCGGCGGTGCTGGCGCTGGCTTCAATCTCCTGCACCTGGGCGGCGCAATTCACCGCGCCGGCCTGCGCCGGGCTCACCGCCAGGAAGGGGAAGGTGGCGGCCAGGGCCAGGGCGGCGATGGTCAAACGGTCGATGCTGGTGCGGCTGATCATGGTCTGGGGTCCTTTCAGTGTCCGGCAGGGGGCGTCTTGCCGATGACCAGCTTTTAAGTCACACTCAGACCCAAGTTAATCCGGATAAAAGTTGGCGCCCCATGAAGCAGGACTACACAATCCCGCGCAACCTGCTCGACGGCGTCGAAGCCTTCCTGCGCGTTGCGACACGCAAATCCTTCCGCGAAGCTGCCGACGATCTCGGCGTCTCCCCCTCCGCCATCAGCCAGACGATCCGCCAATTGGAAGAGCGCATCGGCGTGCCGCTGTTCATCCGCACCACCCGCTCTGTCGGCCTCACCGAAGCCGGCACCCTGTTCCACGCCCAGGCCGCCCCGGCCTGGGCCATGTTGCTCAGCGGCTGGGAAGGCGCGCGCAGCGTTGGCGGCCGCCCGGCCGGGCTGCTGCGGCTCAACATGCCGCGGTCGGTGGTGCCGATCCTGATCGAACCCATCATTGCCGATTTCTGCGACCGCTACCCCGATGTGGACGTGGAGGTGACCGGCGAAGACGCCCTCGTCGATCTCGCCGCCAGCGGCCACGACGCCGGCATCCGCGTCGGCGAACTGCTCGAAGCCGACATGATCAGCGTCCGGCTCTCCCCACCCTTCCGCTTCATCATTGTCGCCACGCCCGACTATCTCGATCGGCACGGCCGCCCGCAAGGCCCGGGCGATCTCAAGGCCCACAACTGTATCCGCCAGCGCATTTCCAATGGATCCGTGATGCCGTGGCGCCTGATCGACGGCAGCCGCAGCATCGAAATCGCCGTCACCGGCCGCGTGATCGTCAACGAAAACACCGCCGTCGTCGCCCTGGCCAAACGCGGCCTCGGCCTCGCCCAGATCAGCGAACCCCTCGTGGTCGACGAACTCGCCAGCGGCGCGCTCGAAGTGGTCCTCAGCCCGCTCTCCCCCTCCAGCCCCGGCCTCTTCCTCCACTACCCCGGCCACGCCCAGGTGCTGCCCAAACTGCGCGCCTTCATCGATCATGTGAAAGCGGCGCTGGCGACCGGCATGCTGGACCGCCTGGTGCCGCCGGTGTGAGGGGGGAAGGGCCATCACCACCACCAGAACCACCTCGTCCGGGCGCAAAAAATCCTCCCCTTCTTGCGGAGGTGGCTGCCGCAGGCTGACGGCGGGGGTGGCCGCGCCAACGCGAAGGATCAGGAAAAACCAGCCTCCTGCGGCCAGGGGCCAGGCCCCTGGACCCGTCCGATTCACGACAAAGCTTTATGACTGCAATTGGGCCGACTACAGACAGGCAGGTTCTGGCATACGTGAAGCCTAAGCCGCCTGTCGGACAAATTGGACACCTGAGGTGTTTCCGCGGATGCGACAAGCCAACTGGCTCGTGCGAACGTGCGCAGAACTGAAAGCCCCGCTCAGTATGCCGGCAGTCTTGTCTATCAAGGTCGTTTCCGGCCTCGGACATAGCTAGGTCTCGGCCAGTATGCGTCTCGTTAAACCAAGTCAGGTCGTTACGGGGCGCTTGTTGCTCCGTGCCCGTCGAGATGCTGCCCCAGAAAGGCGGCCCAGCGCCGCCAGCGGTCGCGATCACGGATGGGGTCAGTTGGATTATGGCCGGGAATGGGCCATGCGAAGAAGCTGACCGGCACGTCATTGTCCTTCAGCGCGCGATAAAACTTATAGACCTGCGAAATCGGTACCCGCCAGTCGCCGACGTTGGCCAGCACCAGCGTCGGCGTCTTGACCCGCCAAGCGTAGCTGATCGGCGATTGCGCTGCATAGCGCGCAAGGTTGTCACCCACAAAGGGCGACGGGCCCACGAAGTTGGACGCAGTCAGATAATTGTCGCCGGTTGCATAAGTGTCCAGCCAGTCGGTCACTGGCGCACCCGCAATCGCAGCCGCCCAACCTTCGGGATAATTGCCGATCAGCCAGCTCGTCATATAGCCGCCGTACGACCAGCCGGTCACCGCGATGCGGCGTTCGTCGACGAGACCGCGCGCCTTCAGGGCGGCAATGCCGGCCATCACGTCGCGGCCCGGCCCCGCACCGGAGTCGCCGATGATCGCTTCCTGGAATGCCTGGCCCAGATTGTTGCTGCCTCGGTAATTGGGCTCGAACACCAGCCAGCCGCGCGACGCCAGGGTTTGCGGCACCGGCGAAAACGTCTCGAGCGACGCCGCCGTGGGCCCGCCGTGAATGTACAGCACCAAGGGCAGCTTGGTACCGGGCACATATCCAGGCGGATAGGTCAGGATGCCGTTGGCTGTGAAACCATCGCTCTGCCAGGTGATCAACTCCTGCCGACCCAGCGTCATGCCGTTCGTCACCGTCTGCACATCGGTCAGCTGTACCGGTGCGGCATTCGGCTTGGGCATGAAATAGAGCTCGGCCGGGCGGTCATTGGTGGTGGCCGTCAGCACGATGCCGCCGCTGCGGCCCACCATCGCCGTCACCGGACTGAGGTTGCCCAGTGCCAGCCGCGTGGAACGTCCGTCGCTGTTGGCAAGCCACAGCGCGGCACGGTTGCCGTCATTGCCCGCCAGCAGCAGGTTGACGCTGTCAGGCGTCCAGCCCAGCGGCGTCACCGCACGGTCAAGTGCCGGGGCCGCATCCGCCGCGCCCGCCGCGGCCTGGCCGTCCGGCGGCGTAACCGCGCCAATCTTTACGCGGCTCTGGGTGCTGCCCAATCCGGTGCGCGGTGTCGAATACGCCACCTTGCGGCCATCGGGCGACAGCTGCAGATCGGCCTGGCGGGCATCATCGGGCACCACGCGCCGCACCTTGCCGCTGGCGACATCAACCATTGTCACCCGCGCAGTGTTGCTATCACCAGTGGCGGCACGGTCAACCTGAGCATAGAGAATGCTCTTGCCATCCGGCATCCACGCCAGCTGCGCCAGCGGCCCAGTCGGAGGTAACGCGATCGGCAGCGATGTCGGCCCCTTCGTCACCAGCTGGTGTACGCCATCGGCCAGTGACACCGTCCAGATGTGGACCGGTTGAGTGGCAGCGCGCTGCAAGAAACTGTGATTGCCCACCTCGAACGCATCTTCAAAACGGCCATCACCAGTCTTGTCCGGCACCTCATCGGCCGCGGCATAAGCGATGGCAAAGCCATCTGGCCGCCAGCTCAGCTGCGTCACCGGCGTCTTGCCCCGGGTCAACATGCGGGCATCGCCGCCATCCAGCGGCATGACCCACACTTGGGCGACGCCCGCCGGGTCGTTAGCGATGAAGGCCAGCGCGCGACCGTCGGGCGACCAACGCGGGCTCGACAGCCCCATGCGCCTCTGCGTAAGCGTCCGCCGTGCCTTGCTGGACACGTCGATCAAATCGATTTCGGCCTCCCAGCGATTGTCCTTCAGATTGGCCCGTGACAGCAGTACGGCCACCGAATTTCCATCAGGCGCCAGCTGCGGATCCGCCAGTCGCACGATGGCGGGTAAATCATCGGCGGAAAATCGTTTGCCCTGTGCGCCTGCTGATCCACACGGCGCGATCAATAACATTATCGCGCCAACAGGCAGCAGTATGGCTGCGGCACGATCGCGGCCGACAATCAGACCATTTTTCATTCTTTTGTTCCCCCGCTGCGGAGGAATGATGAGCGTCGCTGCATGCCGTGTCAAACGGCTTCGTGCCAATATGGCGCGCAATATCGGCGAGTTTCTTGGCCGTCTAGAAGTGCGCGAACACTTTGCCTCGCCCACAGGAGACACGAGCGTGTCGCCGCCTTTATGTCCGATTTTGGGAACTGTCGCGTCCTGCCTGTATGACCGAAATGGGGCGCCAAGCAGCCGCTGGAGGCTGGTGAGGCCGGGAAAGCCCGCTCCAGCCCAAGCCCGCATCGCGCTGGGGGTGCCATGTTGGTGGCAGGCGCCGCCCAAAATCGAACGGGTCAAGGGGCTTCGCCCCTTGCCGCCGGCGGCCCTCCATTCCTCTGTCCTACACGCGCCAAAAATGGCAGCATCCCACGGTCAGGCCGGTTCCAGCCGGCGGGCTTGGTTCTTTGAAATATGCAAGCTGGGCGCGCTGAATCGCGCCTGAATCGGAAAGAGCGTCAACACTGGCGCGGGCGGCGCGCAGGCCACAAGGGCGGCGTGGGGCGTTTTGGGCTGCCCGAAAATGAACGGATCAAGGGTCAGCGACCCTTGACGCCGGAGGCTGTTTTTTCTGTTCCTGTCTGTGCGCCGGTTTTTCCCGCGACACAGGCGAGATGTGTCACTTGTGTCTCAGCCGCGCAGCAAAACCGTTGCAAAAACAATCCTGAATCCCGCCGGATTCGTCAAGTGTGTCAAAATTGGCGGGGTGTTGCGGGTCAGTCCACGTCGCGCCATTGGCCGCCGATCAGGGCCTCCACCGGGCGGAATCGGGTTTTATAGGCCATGCTGGAGCAGCCTTCGATCCAATAGCCGAGGTAGACATAGGCGAGGCCGGCGCGGGCGGCGCGGGTGATATGGTCCATGATGATGAAGTTCCCCAGGCCCTCCCGGCCGGGCAGGGCGGGATCGTAGAAGCTGTAGATCATCGACAGGCCATCGGATTGCTTGTCGGTGAGGCAGCAGCCGACGAGACGGCCGAGGCTGCCGTCGCTGGTGGGTTCGCGATATTCGACGATGACGGTGTCCACCGGTGATTGTTCGACCATGTCGGCGAAATCATGGGCGTCCATGGCGGCCATGCCGCCGCTGGGGTGGCGGGCGGCGAGATAGCGGCGGAGCAGGGCCCATTGTTCTTCGGTGGCCCAGGGTTCGCAGGCGTGCACATCCAGATCGGCGTTGGCGGCCAGCAGTTTGCGCTGGCTGCGGCCGGGGGTGAAGCGGGCGGTGGGCACGCGGACGGAGACGCAGGCCTGGCAGCCTTCGCAACTGGGGCGGTAGACGACATTCTGGCTGCGGCGAAAGCCGATTCGGCCCAGCGCTTCGGCCATTTGCTGGGCATCGTCGCCTTTCAGTTCGGCGAACACCTTGCGTTCGGTGCGGCCGGGCAGATAGGGGCAGGCAGAGGGAGCCGTGACGAAAAATCGTGGAAATCGATAGGATTGGTCGGTCACACCCGCGGCCCTTTGCCCTCACTGCCCCTCAGGCCGGCCACAGTGCATGACCAGTCCCCGCCCCCGTTAACGGCGATGCTACCCATGGCTTGCGGCAGCGCAAGGGGGGAATCAGTCGGCTTCCACCATGCGGACATCATAGCCGGCGGCGCGCAGCGCCTCGATCAGGCGTTCGAGGTGATCGCGGTCGCGGGTTTCGCATTCGACATCGGTGATCAGGCCCTTGGCCGGCAGATTGGTGAACACGCGCTGGTGATA
>CAZHTW010000060.1:0-17371 GCA_964535865.1 uncultured Sandarakinorhabdus sp.
TGGCTCTGGCTGACATCATCACCCAGGCCAGCAACAATGTGGTGCTGGCCAAGGATGATGTGATCACCGCACTGTTCCAGCCCTACAGCTTCACGGTGTTGGGCGCCGCCGGAAAAAATGATGAAATCCGCTTTGAAGCGATGGGTATCACCCTGTCCCAGGCGCTGGGCCGCATCGGTGGCCTGCAGGATGGCCGGGCCAACCCGCGCGGCGTTTTCCTGTTCCGTTGGGAAGAACCGGCCACACCGGGCGGACCGCGCGTGCCGGTCATCTACAGTTTCGATCTGAAGGATCCGGCGGTGTACTTCCTCACGGCACAGTTCCGGATGAGCGACAAGGATCTGATCTATATCACCAACGCCCCGATCGCCGAGTTGCAGCGCTTTGTGGGCATTGTCTCGCAGACTCTGCTGCCGGTTGCCACCGTGACCACCGTCATCCAGCAGAACTGAGCCGCCGGCTCGTGGCCGACAACGGCGCCCCCCTGCTTCTGGATGCATCGCGCATGGTGTGGCGGCGCTGGGCCGGCGTGCGGCCAACCGGCATTGATCGGATGTGCCTTGCCTGGCATGATCATTATGCCGCGCGTGCGCAGGCCGTGCTGGTGCATCGGCGCGGCCGCCACATCCTGCCGATGGCCGCCTCGCAGGCCCTGTTCGGCCTTCTGAACGCCGATTGCCCACGTGACCAGTTCCGCCGGCGCTTTGTGGCATGGGCTGCGCTTAATCTTGTTCATCTGCTGCGGCCGCAGCCGGGTCGCGGACGAATGTGGCTGAACGTGGGACACACCGGGCTCAACCTGCCTGGCCTCGCCGATTGGGTGCGTGCGGCCGACATTCGTCCGGTGCTGATGCTGCATGACATCATTCCCATCACCCACCCCGAATATTGCCGCGAAGGCGAGAAGGCGCGGCACGAGGTGCGGGTCAAGACGATGCTGGCCATCGCGCACGCGGTGATCGGCAACAGCCAGGACACGCTGGACCGGCTGAACAGCTATGCGGCCGGCATCGGCATGAAGGTGCCGACCGCAGTGCCGGTGTGGCCGGGCACACCACAGCTTGTCATGCCCACCGGCGACCGGCCGGCGCCCACCGATGATTTCATCATGTTGGGCACGATCGAGGGCCGAAAGAATCTCACGCTGCTGCTGGACGTGTGGGAACAGTTGGTGGCGCAGCAGGGAGAGGCGGCACCGCGGCTGCTGATCATCGGCCGGCGCGGCTGGGCTTGTGATGATGTGCTGGCCCGGTTGGATGCCGGCGGCTTCGGCAGCCGTGTGCGGGAAACCGGCGCGCTGAGCGATGCCCAGATCGCCCGGCATCTGGCCGGCGCGCGCGCCCTGCTGTTCCCCAGTTTTGCCGAAGGCTATGGCCTGCCGCTGGTCGAAGCGCTGGCAGCAGGCGTGCCGGTGATCGCCAGCAATCTGGATGTGTTCCGCGAAATTGGCCAGGGCGTGCCCGATCTGCTGCCCCCTGATGATGTGGCGGGCTGGGCGGCGGCCATCAACGCCTATGCCGCGCCAGACAGCCCTGTGCGGGCGGCGCAGATGGCCCGGCTGGCGCGGTTCCAAGCGCCGGATTGGCCGGGCCATTTCCAGGCTGTGGATGCGTTTCTGAACGGGCTTTAGGCTTGCGTTGACGGCACCGGTTCGACCCCGGTGATGCGGCCGTGCACCAGATCGCTGTAGTCCTGCGCCATCTGCAGGGTTTCCGGCCCGACCTGGAAATGCCACGGGCCGATTTCGGCAAGCGGGGTCACTTCGGCGGCGGAACCGGTGAGGAAGGCTTGCTGGAACGTGCCCAATTCTTCCGGCCAGATGGCGCGTTCCACCACCTTGATGCCGCGGCGCTGGGCCAGGGCGATCACCGAACGGCGGGTGATGCCATCCAGGAAGCAATCGGGGGTGGGCGTGTGCAGTTCGCCATCTTTCCAGAAAAAGATGTTGGCGCCCGTGGCTTCGGCCACCTGCCCGCGCCAATCGAGCATCAGCGCGTCGTTATAGCCTTCATTCTCCGCCTTGTGCTTGGAAAGCGTGCAGATCATGTAGAGCCCAGCCGCCTTGGCCCGCACGGGCGCGGTATAAGGCGCCGGTCGCCGCCACGGCGCGATGTTCAGGCGCAGGCCCTTCTTCAGCGCCTCCGGCCCGAAATAGGCGCCCCATTCCCAGCAGGCGACGGCCAGGTGCGGCCGGGTTTTCTGCGCCGAAACGCCCATCTGCTCGCTGCCGCGCCAGGCGATCGGGCGCACATAGGCATTGGTGAGATTGTTGGCCGCCAGCGTGGCGCGGCAGGCCTCGTCGATATCTGCCACGCTCCACGGCAGCGGGAAGCCCATGATGTCCGCCGAATCAATCAGCCGCTGCGAATGGGCGGACAGGGCATAGATGTTGCCGCCATAGGCGCGCGCGCCTTCGAACACGGCACTGGCATAATGCAGGCCGTGGGTGAGGATATGGACATTGGCAGCACGCCAATCGACCATCTGGCCATCCATCCAGATCTGGCCGTTGCGATCATCAAAGCCGGTATCGGACATGGCAAACCCTCAATCCATCATATCTGCAATTAATTGGCGGTGCGGCCCCGCCTGGCGAAACAAAACACCCCCACAGGGGCGGGTTGCAGGCCGGTTGTTGCTCGCGTCGCTTGCCTTGGCATAGCCGCTGTGCCAGATATGTCAACATGACTGTCCCAACGATCATGCCAGCGGCGGCCCCGCCCCTGCGCATCACCCCCGCATCGCCGCTGTTCCTGCGGGAGGACGAGATCCGGCGCGGCATCGAACTGCTCTATTTCGGATACACGGCGATGATTCGCGGTGCGGACGCGATCTTGGAAGCGCAGGGTTTTGGCCGCGCCCACCACCGCGCGCTCTATTTCATTGCCCGCCGCCCCGGGCTGTCGGTGGGCGAACTGATCGGCCTGTTGGGCATCACCAAGCAATCACTGGGCCGGGTGCTCACCGAACTGCAGGCCCGCGATCTGGTGGAACAGGCCATCGGCACCACGGATCGGCGCCAGCGCCTGCTCAGCCTGACTGCCGCCGGCACTGCGCTGGAAACCCGGCTGTTCATCGAACTGGAACGATCCATGGCGCGCGCCTATGGCGAGGCTGGCCAGCAGGCGGTCACGGGCTTCTGGTCCGTGCTGATGGGCCTGGTGCCGCCCGAAGACCGGCCGCGCGTCGAAGCCCTGCAGGACTGATTCAGCCCAGTTCCTGCGAACGCGCCGCGGCCGCGGCAATCACCTGTTCCAGCAACGGCGTGAGCGCCGGCATCAACACCGACAGGCCAGCGGCCGTGGTGCCGCCCGGCGAGGTGACCCGTTCGCGCAAGACCGCTGCCGGTGTCGTGCCGTCCTGCGCAGCCAGGGCGGCGGCACCGATCAACGTCTGCCGCGCCAGCCGCATCGCCATGGCGGGGGCAAGACCGGCGGCTTCGCCAGCCGCGGCCAGCGCCTCGATGAAATGGAACACATAGGCCGGGCCGGAGCCTGACAAGGCGGTGACCGCGTCAAACTGCGCCTCTTCGGCCAGCCACACGGTTTGCCCCACCGGCTGGAACAGCGCTTCGGCGGCGCCCTGCACGATATCGCCATCGCGGGTGAACAGGGCGGTGGCGCCCTGCCCCACGGCGGCCGGCGTGTTGGGCATGGCGCGCACGATGCCGGCGCCGGGGAACAACCGGGCGAGATCGGCGGTGCCCACGCCCGCCATCACCGAAATCACCAGCGTCAGCGGCCCCAGCCGGCCCGCCAGCGGCAACACGGCCTGTGCCCAGGCCTGCGGCTTCACCGCCAGCACAACGATATCGGGTTTGCCGCTGGCCGGCGGGCGTGGCAGTGCGGTGACGCCTTCGGGCAGATTGCGGGCGGCGGGATCAATCACCGCCACCGGCCCCAGGCCTTCATCCAGCCAGCGCCGCAGCAGCGCGCCGCCCATGTTGCCACAGCCGATCAGCCAGATCGGCGCCCCCGCCCCATCATCCATGGTTCAGGCTTCGCCAGCGGTTTCGAGCAGGGCCGACGCCAGCGCTTCGGCCGGGGCCTGGCCGGCAAGCAGCACCAACTGGAACACCGGATAATAACGCTCAAACTCCTCCACCGCGGCATCGGTGAGGATTTCGGCCTGCGCCGCCGACAGATCACCGCCATCGGCGGCATCATCATCGGCCAGCAGCGAGGCATGACGGAAGAGGATGCAGCCATCGGATGACCACAGCTCGAAATGACCCATCCACAATTGTTCGTTGATCAGGCCGATCACTTCATAAACGGCGGCGCGCTGTTCATCGGTCACCGTCAGATCGCCGCGCGCGATGATCTGCAGCACCCGGTCTTCGCCGCGCCACAGCGCACGCAGTTGATAGGTGGTCCAGCCGCCCTTGATGGTGGTGATGATTTCCTCATCGCCCAGCCGTTCGGAGGCCCAGCCGTTCGAATCGAACAGCTGTTCCAGCATGTCGATCGGGGCCGGTTCGCCACCGGCAAATTCCATGTCGGGAAAGCTCATCTTGCCCCTCCCTTACAGCCGCAACATCAGGCTGGGCAAGCCTTGCCGATTCGGCAAGGGCCCCGGGCCCATTATCTTGTGGATATCAGGCGCCGTCGCCACCAGATTTGGCGGCCAGCGCGGCGCGCAGCGTTGCGACTTCGGCCTTGAGCTGCTCCACCGCCTCACGCGCGGCCATGGCGGTGGC
This sequence comes from uncultured Sandarakinorhabdus sp., assembly GCA_964535865.1. Lineage (GTDB taxonomy): Bacteria > Pseudomonadota > Alphaproteobacteria > Sphingomonadales > Sphingomonadaceae > Sandarakinorhabdus. The sequence goes on from CAZHTW010000060.1 coordinate 4,700, forward strand.
CTTCACCGCATCAAATTCGTCGCGGCTGATATCGGCGGCGCCGACGAAATCCTTCATCCGCTCGCGCGCCACACCGGAAATCTCCTTGGTGGCACCGGCCAGCGTGCCCATGGCGGCCGTTGCCACCTTGGACAGATCTTCAAACAATTTGTTGTCGTTCTGCATGGGTCAGATTCCCATTTGCATGGCATCAGCCATGGGGTTGAGCATGAGGATGCTGGCGTTGAGGCCCGTGGCAAAGCACAGCCATACCAGATAGGGCACCATCAACCAGGCGGCGAGGCGGTTGACCCGGCCAAAGGCAAAGGTGGTGGCCAGCGCCACGATCAGCATCACGACGATGATGCCCAGCGCCGCGCTGATCATGTGCAGATTGAAGAACACCGGTGACCAGGTGAGATTGATGGCCAGCCCCAGCCCGAACAGGCCGATGGCCAGCCGCTTCCCGGGCGCGCCCTGCGTGCCCCACACCATGGCCAGCGCCAGCGCGATCAGGGTATACAGGATCGACCAGGCAATGCCAAACACGGGCCCCGGCGGCTGCAACGCCGGCAGGGTGAGGGATTGATACCAGGGGTTGGCTTCGGTGGAACCGGCAATGCGCGCCGCCAGCCCGCCGGCGGCCAGGATGCCCGGCACCACCACCAGCGCCGCACGGGCAAAGCTGCCGGTGGAAAACCACGGCTCTGGCGCAGGCACAATAGAATCGGCAGCAATCATTCGCTGCTGCTTGTAGCGGCTTTGGCCGCAATCATCTATCCCACCACCATGGCTGATGACGCCGCAGACGAAATTTGCTGGCTGTGCGACCGGCCGCTGGGCACAAGGGTGGAATATCACCACCCGTTGCCGCGGTCCAAGGGCGGGCGCACGACGGTGAAGCTGCACCCGATCTGCCACCAGGCCATCCACGCCCGCTTCACCAATGCGCAACTGGCCCGCATCGCCATGGACCGGGCCGCCCTGCTGGACAATCCCGATCTGGCGGCCTTTCTGGGCTGGGTGGCGGGCAAGCCGCCGGATTTCCATGCGCCAACCCGCAAGAAGCAGCGTTAGGCACGGCCTCCTTCAGGGCCAGAACTGGCTGGTGGCGATGGCAGCCCCTTCCGCCATCGCGGCCATCTTGGCCCACACCACGTCCGGATCCACCCCGCCCGATCCGGCGTGGATGGAAAAGCCGCAATCGATGCCGGCCATCACATTGTCGCGGCCAACCAGGTGGGCATAGCGCGCGATGCGCTGGGCGATCAGGCCGGGGTGTTCGATATAGGGGCTCTGGCATTCCACCACACCGGGGATCAGCTTCTTGCCATCGGGCAGTTTGACATGCTCGAAAATGGCGAACTCATGAGCGTGGCGCGGGTTGGCGGCTTCGAACTGGATGGCGTGGGGGCGGGCCTGCCACACCAGATCGATGATATCCTGCAAGGGTACGTCGCAGTGGTGCGGCCCGGGATAATTGCCCCAGCACAGGTGCATGCGCATCTGTTCCGGCGCGATGTTGCGGGTGGCGTGATTGAGCGCGGCGATGTTGAGTTCCATGCGATCGCGAAAGCCGTTCAGATCAAGTTCGCGGAACTGGGTGTGGCGGCCCATGGCGAGATCGGGGCAATCAACCTGCAGGGTGATGCCGGCGGCCGCAATGGCCTCATATTCGTGGCGCAGCCCTTCGGCCAGCGCCATCACATAATCTTCGTCGGTGGCGTAAAAATCATTGCGGAAGAACAAGGCGGTGACGCCGGGGGACGCGGCGGACATGAACGCCTGCCGGCCCGGATGGGCGGCCAGCGCACGGTTCAAGTTGGCGGCATCGATGTGGACGGCGTCCATGTCCTTCACGGTGATGGCGGCGTTGCAGGCCGGCGTCTTGCGGTGCTTCCGGCCCGCGTCGCCAAAGATGCGCTGCTTCACGCCGGGGAAATCCTCCACATCCTGAAACACATAGGATGTGCCGGTGCCGCCAAAGCCGGTGAGCCGATCCTTGATATAGGTGGCATAGCTGGGCTTGGACTGTTCGCCATCGTTGATGATGTCAATGCCGGCTGCCGCCTGCTTGGACACCACATCGGCCACCGCCTGTTCGATGCGGCTGGCCAGCGCCGCTTCGTCCACCGCCTGGCCTTCTTCGCGGGCGAGAATCTGATCGAGCAGATCGGCGGCACGCGGCAGGCTGCCGACGTGGGTGGTGAGAAAACGGCTGGCCATGGCAATCCCCCTGTTGGTTGGGGGCGCTTATAGCCGGCCGGCGGGCGTTGCCAGTGGAATCATCGCGGCTGCGACAGCCAGCGCAGCGCCGCGCGGCCGGGCAGGAAGAAATAACCACCGCCTTTCAACGTCACCCATTGCGCCAGCCCGCCGATGCGCACCGGGCCGGTGGCGGTGGGCACGGTGAAATTGCCGTTCCCCAACAGGGGATCAACCTCCCCTGCCAGCCCGTGAAAGCTGGGGCCGTTCAGCCAGCGTTGCTGCACAAATTCGAACTGGCGTTCGATATCGGCGCAAATGGCGGTGAACATCAGGCCGCGTTCCTCCCCATCGCGGTAGGGCCGGCCGCGGCGAACCATGCGATGGCGGTTGGAAATGGCCCAGGCCTCCGGATCCTTGATGTCCAGTCCGTCGCGCGGGTTGGCTCTGCGGATATGGCTGCCCAACGGGCAGGCCAGGCCCTGCGGATCTTCGGCGCCAAAGCTGAAATCGTTGCGCGCATCCTCCCGGCCAATTGGGCCAGCGCGATCGATCAGCGGCGTGCCATCCTTCCAGCGGCCGATGATCTTGGCCGCCACCCATTCGCCATCGATGCTCTGGCCGGTGCTGGCTGCCAGATGCGGGCAGCGGCCGTTGAGATCGGCCGCGGCGGCGGCGGTGCCGGCGGCAAAACCCGCCACATTCTGGGCCAGCCGGCGCACGACAAGGAAGCTGCCGTTGCGGCCGAAATCGCGGAAGGCGGGCGGATTGTCGGGCGTGAAATCGGGATAAGGGCGCGTGGGTTCACTGGCGGCCGGCAACAGGCCCAGCGGATCGTGGCCAGCCTCCAGCCGCAGCGGCGGGGAGACATAGCCCTGATTGCTGGGATGACCGAGCAGCACTTCACCGGCCGCCATCTGATCGCTGGCCGGGCGCCGGCGCCAATCGGCGGTGTGGCGGATCGCCGGTTGCGACACGCCATCCTTGAAGCCGAAATGATCATATTCCAGGCTATCGGGTTCCGGCCCGTTGCCACTGGGGCTGGTGATCACCTGTTCGACGATTGCAGCAATGGCAGCCACCGCAGCGATGGCCTGGTCCCGGCGTTGCGGCGTGTCGCAGGCGAGGATCAGGCAGGCATCAACCCGGTCATAGGCGGCAAGGCCGGCCACATCCCAATCGCCGGCGTCACCCAAAATCCCGGCGCGGGCCGGCATGCCGGCCATGAAGGCCAGCGGAAAGCTGGCCAGGCCATGCGCGCTGTCTGGCCCCGGCAGGCCAAGCCTGACGAGACCTGAAGCCGACAGCGCCAGCGACGCCGTGGCAGCAAGGCGCGGGGCACCGGACGGCAGATCGCCGAAGCTGACCGGCGGCAAGGCCCCTTCCCCGGCCAGCAGCCGGGCCAGCGCCGCATTGGGCGCAGCGGCGGGCAGTTCAAGAAACAGATGCGCGCCGTGCACCAGGCTGCCCATGGCGCGGAACACGATGCTCTGCACTTGGGCGGTGTCCACCACTTCGGCCGGGCGCGGGGCGCTGCCGAGCAGGCTCAAGAGATCCTGCGCGGCGGCGTCATCGGCGGCGCGGGCCAGGCCGTGGTGGATCAGCGCCTGGGCACGGATGCGATCCAGCGTCAGATCCGGCAGTGCGCTGTACCAGACATGGGTGAGTCGCTGTTGCCGCCGCACCCAGCGTTTGAACAGATCGCCGTTCTTGGCGCCCTCCCCGATCAGATTGCGGGCCGGCGGAAAGCCCACACCATGGCCCCAGGCCGCCGTTTGGCCAGCATGTGCCTTGGTGATGAAATCTTCCAGATAGGATTCCCAAGTGCCATCATAGTTGCTGAAAAAGATCAGCTTTTCGGCATCGGGCAGCCGCAGCCAGCGGGCGAAGTGGATGGTGCCCATGGTGAGGATGAAGCCGGGGCGCGTGTAGTGGGTGGCAAACACCTTGATGCCCCACATGGCAAAGGCAAAGGTGCATCGGCGCAGCAGGCCGGGCTTGAAATCCGAACAGGAAATGATGTGGCTCTGTTCGTGACCGGGGGCATTTTCCCGTGCTGCAATGGCAAGACGTCTGGCCAGATCGGGATCGCGCGTGTCGGGCGGGTCGGTTGCTTCCAGCTGGTTGAGCGCGCGAACCGCCAGCCACAGCGCGCCGGCCCAGAAGATCGCGGCAGCGAGCAGGCCGATGGCGAGGCAGATGGCGAATTTGGCCACCCAGAGCCCGGGGCCGAGCAGCACCCAGGCCGCGATGCCGACCAACAACGCCGGCAGCGCCGCCAACAGCGGAATCCAGCGCCCGGCGGGCGAGAAGAGATAGGCGATGATCCCGCCCCACAGGCCCGGCCACTGAAACTGCACGAACGGCAGCCGCTGCCGCCCCGGCACAAACAGCATCGGGCGCAGGGCCGCGGCCTCGGCGGCCAGTTGCGGCGGCGCACTGGCCGGATCGGCCAGCATGGCGCGGATGGCGGCCACCGCCGCCAGCGCCGGCTGGGCCGCGCCGCCCATGTCGGCCTGCACATGATCCAGCGCCCGGCGCACGAAATCGGCAAGCTGGCGGCGGCGGCGCTTCATGGCCATGGTGAAGCCGGTGGAGCCGTTATAGAGCAGGCCGGTGGTGCCCCACGGCCGCGGCTGCACATCCAGCCGATGGCGGCCCAGGAAGCCGGCGAGATTCTGGCCATCCCAGGCGCTGACCCGTTCGATCAAGGCGGCCAGCGCGGGCGGCGGCGCCGCGCTGATGGCCGCCAGCACCTGTTCGGCCTCGCCATCGGCCGAAATTTCCACCAGCAACCGCACATCCGGGCTGGCCGGCGTGCCGACATCCAGCGCGTTGATCGACAGATAATGCACCCCGCCAGCCCCATCCAGCCAGGCACGCACATCAGCGCCGGCCGGGTTGCCAAAGCCCATCAGCTCCGTCTCCAGCCGGGCCAGTTCGGCGGGCACGTCGGCCACGCCGCGCAGCACCGGCACGTTCAGCGTGATCATCGCGTGCGCCACCGGGCCGGCGGGGATGGCCGGGCCATACCGCACCTCCAGCCGGCGCGGGAACGGCCCGGCCAGCTCTGTCTTGCCGGCACGGGCAAGGCCGGCCTGCGCGAACAGCGCCAACATGATGTCGGTCATCTGCTCGACGCTCATATATTGGCCGATGCAATTGTGGATGCCGTGGCCAAACATCAGATTGGGCGCATGCTCGCGGCCCGCCCAGCGATCCGGATCGAACCGGCCGGGCTTGGGCCAGATGGAGGGATCGCGCATGGCAGCCGCGGTCGCCGCCAGCACCACGCCGCCATCAGGGCCGTTGCGGAACTGGCCGGGATCAAGCGCCGGGGCCATGCGGCAGGCTTCCAGCGCGATGCGGCGCACTGCGTCGCGGTCGCCGGCTTGCGCGGCCTCCACCGCCATCTGGAACGGGCCTGGATGGCGCAACAACCAGTCAAACGCCTTGCCGCCGGCCAGTGTGGTGGTGGGGCCAAGGCCGATGGCCAGACCGGTGATGATGGACCGGATCAGCGCATGATCGGCCGGGGCCAGCGCAGTGCCGCCGGCCAGCTTCGTTACCACCAGCGCCCACATCAGGCCATGACGGGCGGCCAAGGCTTCGCGCCCGGTGGCATCCAGCGGGGCCAGCGCTGCCACCGCGCCGGCCAGTTGCGCATCAATCATGCCGCGCAGCCGCCAGCCGGCGTGCTGGGCCAGATCGCGGGTGAGCGCATCACCGATCGGATCGCCGAACAACATCGCCGACATCGCCAGTGTCCAATCCGAATATTCATCAACATCCGGCGGGTTCAGGCCCAGAAATTCCGCTCCGGTTTGCGCCGTTACCCGGGCAAACACATCCTTCATCACATCAATCTGGCCATCGGCATTGGCCAGCAGCGCCGCCGTTATGGTGCCGGTGTCGGCCATGAACCGCTGTTTCCAGCCCGGCCCGGCGGCCATGGCCGCCTCCACCAGGGCGCGCTGGCTGGTGTGATCGGGGCCCTCGGTGCCCAGCATGAACGGCGGGCGCAGCGCCGGATCGGCGGCGGCCGGGCCATGCGCCATCAGCACCATTTCCGGGCCAAACGGCACCGGATAACGCCCCGGATCGCCCAGCACCGCCATCACGGCATCGTGGCTGGCCATGATGGTGAGATTGGTGAACGGCACCTTCCACGTGCCCAGCCGCTTCGCCAGCCAGATCACGATGCTCATCGCCGCGAAAATCGCCCAGCGTTTCAGCCGGGCGCCAAGGCTGGTGCCGGGGGCCAGACGTTCCAGCCGGAACAGCATCTGCGCCAGATCCTGGCCAGCCAGATGCCAATCCTGCGCCCCTGGCGCCATCGGATATTTCAGCTTCAAGCCTGCCATGCCACCCCCAGAATCTTGCCGGTTCAGCCCGAATGCAACGCCGCCCAAGGCTCCTTCAGCCAGGCATTGAGATCGATGTTGCGAAACGGAATCCAATCGATATGGCCGGGGCCAAAGCTGGGCCGGGCCGAGTGCAGCTGCTGCATCGCCGCGACCGCGGCCGCATCATCGCCCAGTCGCCAGGCGGCGTTGATGCGCACGACATGGGCATACCAATAGCCCGGCTGCAACGCGATGGCGGTTTCGGCATGATCCAGCGCGTCGGCCCAACAGCCTTGCAGCAACAGCGCCATGGCAAGTTCCGCCTCCCGATAGAAACGGCGGAAATCATGCGGCGACAGGGTGAGCGCCACCTCCAGCCATTCCGCCGCTGCCACCGGCCGGGCGTTCAGGATCTGCATCGTGCCCATCTGTTCGTGCGCCATGGCCAGGCTGGGGCACAACGCAATGGCTTCGCGAAACCAGGTTTCGGCCGATCCCATGCGGCGCAGCCACATTTCCGAAATGCCCACCAGCATATGGGCGCGGCCATCACGGCGATCCAGATCAACCGCCCGGCGTGCCGCCTCGCCAAAATCCTCAACCTCGCCGGCGGCAGCGCGCCGGCTCCACAGGCGGTAACCGAAATTCTGGGCATATTCGATGGCGGCATTGGCCGATTCCGGCGCCATCTGCACCGCCTTGGCGAAATACTCCTGTGCCTTGTCCAGCTCGGGTTGCGACAGCCGGTTCTGGTGCCAGCGGCCGCGCCAGATCAGATCATTCACGTCCAACCGGTCCAGCGGCAGCGCCGCCACCCGTTCCTGTTCGCTGTCGTCCAGCCGCTCGGCCAGCAGGGCCACCATCTGATCGATGATGGGCAAAATCGCATTTGATTCCTGTGGATTGCGCAGTTCGAGCGACGGCGAGCAGATTATCTCACCATCGGCACAGGCCATCAACCGGCCCGACAATTGCCAGCCCGACAGCCCGCGCCGCAGCCGCCCGCCAAACACATAGGCGGCACCCAGCCGGCGGCCGGCGGCCAGCACATCCTCCCCGCCGCCCACGGCAAAGCTGCTGCCCGAACCGATCACCTTGATCCAGCGCAGCCGCGAAATCCGATCGGCCAGTTCATCGCCGATCCCCGCGGCCAGATAATCGCTTTGAACGTCGCCACTTTCATTGACGAACGGCAACACCGCCAGCCCCGATGCCTGGCGCGGTGCACCGAAATTCTGCGGCCGGTGCGGGGTTTCCTGGCGCTGTTGCGCCAGCCATGCTTCGAACTGCGGGGCGCCGGCAATGTCCAGCCCTTCCAACAGGGTCTGGCCGGGTTCAGGCGGCACCAGTTCATATCGCGCCGGATCGAGCCACACGCGGCGGCCTTCGACACACAAAAGGCCGGGGGCCAATTCTTCCAGTTCCTTGCGCAGGCGGGACAATTCCTTGCGCAAACTGGCCTGGCCCTGTTCTTCCTCGCGGTTGCCCCACAACTGCCGGCGCAGCCAGTCGCGGTTGTGTTCCTGGCGCGGCAGCAGGACCAGCATGGCGATCAACGCCATGCCCTTGCGGCTGGCCAGTTCGATGCGCTTGCCATCGGCCGCAAACATGCGAAACGGGCCATGCACCCCGATAGCCACCCGCGCCGCCATATCGCCTGTTTCAGCCACCTCTGCCCCGGTTTCGACCCCAGCCATATCCTACTCCCTCAAGGCATATTTGCTTGCGCAATATAGGGTTTTACACGGTATCACGAATTTTTCACAGCGGGGTCACGCCAATGTAACTGGCTCTGGCCGCCGGCCTTGTGGATAAGAATGCATGTGCCGGGCCTTGGTTCGGCATGCGTTTTCCCGGGGGCCAGGCCGCGATGCCTGTCGCACCGGGGTGTGATGCAGCCGCTGCGGCAAGAGTGGTCGACCCACGCTCTTGTCACACGCGGCAGCATGGGGCCGCAGCCAGCTGTTGGATGGGCGCGGTCGTGTTCAGGTGCAGGTCGCCAGACCCTCGATCTTGCACCATTGGCACGGCTGCCCTGTCACCCTCAACCAGCTGGCCACGGCATCCCAGTCAACGTTCCCAAGCGGACGTTGGACCGTGGTGATGCGCCTGGCTGTTTTGACCCTGCGGCCAGGCGCATCATCACCGGCATTGCGCCCATGTTCGGCGCCTTCAGCCCCTGCACCACAACCCACCGCTTTGCCTGCGCGGGCGAAGGCGCGGCGCACGCCGCGCCAGACCGGGCCGGCCATTCCCCTGCGGCCCCGCCAAAAAAAGAGGCGCGGTCCGGGGTGGACCGCGCCTCCAATGTTGGCTGCCTTGCGCCGCGTCAGAAGCGATAGCCGGCCCGCATGCCGAAGAATTGCGGCCGGATGGTGAACGTCCGCGACGAGCCCGAGCAGATCGCGATCGAGCAGAAGGTGTTGCGCGTCAGCTCCCCACGCTTGTCAAAGGCGTTCTGGATGAACAGATCGAGCGTCCACTTGTCCTTCTTGATCCCGGCGGCAAAATCGAACGACACGAAACCGGGCGTGTTGCCCAGCAGATCGTTCAGCGCCACGTTCAGATCCTGCGTTGCGCCGGTCTGATACAAGGCGGCGCCCTGGGCGTAGAAATCATATTGGCCCAGCATCGAATCAAAGCGCAGCGAGGTGGTGCCCTTGAACTTGGGCTGGCGCGGCAGGCGGGTGCCGTCCTCGGCGGCAACCTGCGGCGTGGGCGGATTGCCCGGGAAGTTTTGGCCCGCCACGCAGGTTGGCGCCTGACCGATCGTCAGAGTCGCCGGGTCGGCGCGGAAGTTGCAGAAATTGCCCTTCAGCTTGCCATCATTATAGGCGCCGTTGGTGGACAGGGTGAACTTGCCCAGTTTCAGATCGGCTTCAAATTCAACGCCCTTCACTTCGGCATTGCCGGCGTTGCCGGTGATGCCGGCCCCCTGCGCGCCCGAAACGACGACGCCATATTGCAGATCTTTCCACTTTTCGAGGTAGATGGCCGCGTTGAAGCGGAAGATGTTGTTCCAGGTCGACTTGAAGCCGATTTCATAGTTGATCAGATCTTCGGACCGGAACGGTGCCACGGCATAGACCACGCCACCGATGCGCAACGGTCGTCCCTGGCCGCCAGGGCGGAAGCCGGTGGAATAGTTGGCATAGATCAGCTTGTCAGGCGCCACCTGCCAATCGGCGGCAATCTTGTAGGTCACGCCCTGTTCGCGATAGATCAGCTTGTGATCGGGGCGCGAGAAGTTGGTGTTGAGACACTGCAGCCGTTCAGCCGGGAACGGCACCGGGCAACCGGCCCCACCCGTGGGCACGAACAGGCTGCGGACGTTGGCCGCCGAACCGGCCACCCCGGCAAAGCCGACCACATCAAGTTCGGTCCAGAAATAACGGACGCCGCCCGTGACCTTGATCTCGGGCGTGATGTTGTAATGGCCTTCGGCAAAGACGGCATAATCGCGCGTGGTGCGATCCTGTTCGGTGACATAGAAGCCATCACGCTTCACCGCCGGTGAGCCCAGGATCATGCTGCCGCCCTGCTCCACCGGACGCCCGAAGGAGGTGGCGAAATCGGCGCGGTCACCACCGCCGGCTTCCGTATAGCCGGCGATGTTGGACAGGCCGCGGGTGGCATAGTCGTCGTTGATCTCGTTCTTCTGGAACTGGTAGAACCCACCGACGGTCAGATCGACCGGCCAGCTGGACGGGGCCTTCAGGCGCAGTTCCTGGGTGAAGATTTTCTCGTTGCGGTTGCCGCTGTAATATTGCTGCGGGTTGAGCAACGTGGTGCAGCGCAGCGTTGCGCCCGCACCGGTGCAGCCCGCCTTGTCGAAGAACTGCAGATAGGATTCATAGCCGGCACCAAAGCTGTCATAGGCCACGGTGTAATAGGTGTAATCGTTCAGCAGCTTGATATTGCGGCGGAAATAGCCGGTGGCACTGACCAGTTCAAAATCGCCGATATGGCCATTCACCGTCATCTGCGCCTGATACCATTTGTCGTCCTGACGGGTGCTGTCATAATCATGCACCTGCAGATCGCCAACCTTGGGATCAAAACCGAAATAGCCGCGCGAAATCTGGCGCTGGGCGGTGATCTGCGGGTTGATCTTCCAGCCTTCCGCCGGTTCCCACAGCAGCGCGAGACGACCGCCGACTTCATCGATGCTGTTGTAATCGTCCTGCACGAACGCCCTGTTGTTCAGCGTGAAGCTGGTGGCCGGGTTTTCGTCACCCAGGTTGAGCTTGGCCGGGGTGCCATCGGCAAACAGGCCGTTGTTGGCGACGTTGTCGACATAGCCGCCTTCGCGCCGGTAATAGCCCATGGCGCGCACGGCCAGGGTTTCACCCAAAGGCACGTTCACGAAACCCTGGGCCTGGCCACCGGAATCGCCCTTGCCGAACTTGTTGCCTTCCAGATCGATGCCGCCGGAAAACTCGCCCAGCTTCGGCTTGTTGGTGATGATGCGCACGGTACCGGCCAGCGAGCCGGCGCCGAACAACGTGCCCTGCGGGCCTGACAGCGCCTCGACCCGCTCGATATCGTAAATGTGCACATCGGGCACACCGTTCACGTTGATCGAGATGTCATCGAGATAATAGCCGGTGGCGGGATAGGCGCCGCCCGCCGGCACGATGCCGCGGAAATACACCTCGGTGCGGCCGGGGCCCAGGCCGGCAAACGACACCGACGGCATCAGCGTGGCAAAATCGGTCAGGCCCTTCACGGCGCGCTGCGTCAGCGTCTCGGCGCTGAGCGCCTGCATCGAAATCGGCACCTTCTGGATGTTGGTGGCCGTTCGGGTGGCGGTGACGATGATTTCCTCAAAGCCTGCCTCTTCGGCGGCGGCGGCAGCGGCCGGCTGGTCTTCCGCGGCAGCCGCAAGGGCCGGTGCACCCAGGCCCGACAGGATCGTGGTCACGCCGAGCAGGCGCAAAAGCCTTTGGCGGCGGTGGCTGGCAATCATCATCATCATAGTCCCCCTGAAAGAGTTACGCGACCGCCTCCCCAGACTTCGCGTTGGCTGCCATTGCGGCACCCATACTCGCACCGCAACGCACACCAAAAGTCGCCTCTGCGGGCAACTGTGACAAGCATGTTGCATGCACGGCTAGAATCAAGGGACATTTTGCCACTATGAAGCCCGAAGGCCGCCGCCGACCGTCATCCAGCACGGTGGCACGGGCCACGTGGAGGATTGTTCATGTCTGCCGGCACCACCAATATGGCCCCGCACGCGCCGGAAACGACTCCAGACGCAGAATTGGAACTGGCAGCGGCACAGGCGGCGCTGGCGGCGGCGCCTGATCAGCCACAGGCCCAATTGCGGCTGGCCCAGGCATTGCGCGGCACCGGCGCGCTGGCGCAGGCGCTGCCCATATTGGCCGATCTGGCCCGCCGCCACCCGGCCGTGCCGGCCGTGCAGTGGGAATTGGGCCAGACCGCCGCTGCCGCCGGCGAAACCGGCCAGGCCATTGCCGCACTGGAGGCGCTGACCAGCCAGTTGCCGGCGATTGCCGATGGCTGGTTCTGCCTGGCCGGCCAGTATCGCGCCGCCGGCCGCGACGGCGATGGCTGGCGCGCCGATCTGACCGGCGTGAACGCCGCGTCGAATGATCCGGTGCTGATCGCGGCGGCGATGGCGATGAATGATGGGAAGTTCGATGCGGCGCTGGCCGAGCTGGACAAGCGCGCCGCCGGCAAACCCGAAGATGCCCCGGCCCTGCGCCTGCGCGGCGAGTTGCAGTGGCGGCAGGGTGACATGGCCGGCGCGACCACGCTGGTGCAGGCGGCCGTGGCGCTGGCCCCCGGCTATGACATGGCGCGCGAATTCCTGATCCGGCTCCTGATGCAGTCCAACCGTCTGCCGGAGGCACTGGATCATGCCCATATCCTGCAGAAATCGCCGATTCCCAATCCCGGCTATCGGCTGATCCTGGCATCGGTGCTGGTGCGGTTGGGCGATCAGGATGGCGCGCGCACGCTGTATCAGGAGCTGCTGGCAACGCGGCCCGACCAGCCGCTGGTGTGGCAGAATCTGGGCCATGTCCTGAAAACACTGGGCCGACAGGCCGAAGCGGTGACCGCCTATCGCGAGGCCGTCGCCCGCAAGCCCACGCTGGGGGAAGCCTGGTGGAGC
>CAZHTW010000061.1:0-16668 GCA_964535865.1 uncultured Sandarakinorhabdus sp.
GCCGACCGCGACATAAAGTTCCGGGGCGACGATCTTGCCGGTCTGGCCGACCTGATAGTCGTTGGGGGCATAGCCGGCGTCCACGGCGGCGCGGCTGGCGCCGACGGCGGCGCCGAGCTTGTCGGCGAGCGGATCGATATATTCGTGGAACTTGTCCGACGAGCCCAGTGCGCGGCCGCCGGAGACGATGATCTTGGCGGCGGTGAGTTCGGGGCGGGCCGATTTGGTGAGTTCGGCGCCGACGAAGCTGGACGTGCCGGCCGAGCCGGCACCGCTGACGGCCTCAACGCTGGCGCTGCCGCCGCTGGTCGCCGCCTTGGCGAAGGCGGTGCCGCGCACGGTGATCACCTTCTTCGCATCGCCCGACTTCACGGTGGCGATGGCATTGCCGGCGTAGATCGGGCGGGTGAAGGTGTCCGGGCCTTCCACCGACAGGATTTCGCTGATCTGGGCCACGTCCAGCGCAGCGGCGACGCGCGGGGCGACATTCTTGCCGCGGCTGGTGGCCGGGGCGACGAAGGCGTCATAACCCACCATGAGCCCAGCGATCAACGGGGCGAGATTTTCCGGCAGGGCGGCACCATAAGCCGCGTCATCCGCGACCAGCACCTTGGCCACGCCGGCCACTTGCGCGGCGGCGGCAGCCACGGCGCCGCAATCGGCGCCGGCCACCAGCAGATGGACATCGCCGCCGAGTTGGCCGGCGGCGGTGATGGCGGCCAGCGTGGCGTCTTTCAACGCACTGTTGTCATGTTCTGCGAGGACCAGCGTGCTCATGCGACGGCTCCCATTTCCTTCAGCTTCGCGACCAGTTCATCGACGCTCTTCACCTTGATACCGGCCTGGCGCTTGGCCGGTTCGGTCACCTTGAGGGTGGTGAGGCGCGGGGTCATGTCCACGCCATAATCGGCCGGCGTCTTGCTGGCGATCGGCTTGGACTTGGCCTTCATGATGTTGGGCAAGGACGCATAGCGCGGCTCGTTCAGACGCAGATCGGTCGTCACGATCGCCGGCAGCTTCAGCGCCACGGTTTCCAGGCCGCCATCGATTTCGCGGGTGACGTTCACCGTGTCGCCCTGCGGATCAAGCTTGGACGCGAACGTGCCCTGCGCCCAGCCGAGCAGGCCGGCGAGCATCTGGCCGGTCTGGTTGGCGTCGTCATCAATCGCCTGCTTGCCGAGGATGACCAGGCCCGGCGCCTCTTCAGCGACGATGCCGGCCAGCACCTTGGCAACGGCCAGCGATTCGGTGGTGACATCGGTGAGCACCAGGATGCCGCGATCGGCGCCCATGGCCAGCGCGGTGCGCAGGGTTTCGGTGCACTGCTGCACGCCCACGGACACGACCACAACCTCGGTGGCGATGCCCTTTTCCTTCAGGCGGATCGCCTCTTCGACGGCGATTTCGTCGAAGGGGTTCATGCTCATCTTGATGTTGGCGAGTTCGACGCCGGAATTGTCCGACTTCACCCGCACCTTGACGTTGTAATCCACCACCCGTTTGACGGGGACAAGCACCTTCATGGCCAGCCTTTCCCAAGGTTTTTTCAGCAGCACAGCACTTGACCCATGCCGCCCACAGGGTCAAGGCCCAAGTTTACGTTAACGTCAACCTGTCGCGGCCAGCGCCGGAAAAAACATCGGCCCGGCGCTGCTGCCAGCGCCGGGCCGATGCAATCGGAAGCCAGGTGTCAGGCGGCGATCACGGCCATGCGGCGGCGACGGGCCACGGCACCCACCAGGCCAAAGCCCGAAATCAGCATGGCCCAGCTCGCCGGTTCCGGCACGGCGCCAACCTTGTTCAGCTGGGTTTCGACCACATAGGCCCCCAGGTTCCTGGCGTTGTTGATGGCCTTGCCGTTGTCATCCTCATAATGGATGCCGCCATAGATGCGGCTGATCCCGGCTTCGGCTGCCGCGCCGGAGAAGCTGGTGAAGCAGCGGGTTTCGCCCGGCACGGCCGAGGCCGGATCGGAACCGGTGCAGAAGTTCACCGCATCATTCTTGAAGAAGGCCGCCAGCGCACCGGCCGCACCACCGGAAAAGCTGGAGTGGCCCGACACATAGGACGGGAAGTTCGGCGTGGCGAGCAGCGGCGTCCAGCCCGGTTCGCCATCCACACCGCAGGTGGCCATCGTGCAATTGTTGATGGCGGTGACCGGACGCCAGGTGTTGTAGGTATATTTGTCCTGCCAGGCGGTGATGCCGGCATCGGCCACCGACATGCCGACAAAGGCCGACAGGCGTGCGGCTTCCAGCGTTGAGAGCCCGGTCAGCAAATTGTTGGTGATGTTCAGCCAATGGCCCGGCGGGGTGAAGGTGCCGCCGCCATCGGCCCAGAAGCGGGCAATCAGCTGCTGTTCCGGGGTGCCGCAGGTGGCGCAGCCCAGCGCCTTGACCTGGTTATACTCGGCGATCCATTCCGCCGAACCAAGCGCCAGCGGCGCGCCATTGCCGAACTGGCTGCTGTTCATGGCGGCAAAGGTGTTGACGCTGCCCCACAGTGGCAGCACCGGCGGGTTCATTGTGGTGGGCTGGAAATCGCCGGGGTTGGTGCCCGGCGTGTAGGGCACCTGGGCGCCGGCCGAACCATCGCCGGCGCGGGCGTTGAAGAAGCTGGTGGCGATGCTGCTGCCCAGCGCCAGGCTGGCGGCGCGGTGAGCGCTGTTGAGCGACAGGCTGTCGAGCTTGGTGTTCATGTCGGCCGTGAGGCTGGCGGAGAGGGTGGGAAACAGATGACCCATCATCGTGTAGCCAGCGGAGATCGCCAACGCATCGCGCGACACACCGTTCACGGCCGGGCCGGCATAGCTGTAGGATTGATAGCCAAGGTGCGAGCCGGCATTGACCGCATCAAACATGGCCACGCCCACCATGGCGATGGCGCGGGATGCGCGCGGCGGCGGCGTGGTGGCCGCGCTGGCACGGATGGTGTTGAGCAACGTGGTGTTGACGTCTTGCACCGCTGCGCTGGCATTGGCCGCACCCGGCATGGTCGCCATGCTGAAGGCAACAAGCATCGTTGCGGCCGCAAGGCCGCTGGTTTTCCGTACAGTCATGAAAAATCCCCCCAGTGAAAAATCGACCGCATCGTTCCATGTGCGGGCTGACCGGGGGGAGCTGTGGTGCAAAATAGTTAAGCGAGATATAATGTTTGCAAAAATTGCAAAAAGATCACGAAAGTTTCATGGCAGCTCCGAAACGGCCTGATCGTGTGTCAGCGGTTGGCGCCGGGCACCCACAGCACGTCGCCCCCAAGGTTTTCAGCGCCCGAATTCTCCACCCGTGCCAGCACGAACAGCAGATCAGACAGGCGGTTCAGATAATGGCGGGCCGGGCCGGAGACCTCGTCACCAGCGGCGACGGCATCGCGTTCGGCACGGCGCACGATGGTGCGCGCGAGGTGGAGATGGGTTGCCGATGCGGTGCCGGCCGGCAGGATGAAGCTGGTCAACGGGGCCAGGCGTTCGTTGGCGGCGTCGATCTGGGTTTCCAGCCAGTCAATCTGCGCCGGCACGATGCGCAGGGCGCCATCAATGCCATCCGGGGTTGCGACATCGGCGCCCAGATCGAACAGATCATTCTGGATGCGCGACAGCAGCGCGTCGGTGGCGGGCGTGGCGTGCAGGCGGGCCAGGCCGATGGCGGCATTGGCTTCGTCCACACTGCCCATCACCACCGGCCGGTGGCTGGCCTTTGACACGCGGCTGCCATCGACCAGGCCGGTGGAGCCATCATCGCCGGTGCGGGTGTAGATGCGATTGAGCTTGACCATGGCGCCGGCTCAGCCCCGATTCAACCGGGCCGGTTGATCAGGAACAGGATGATGATGAAAAAGATCGCCAGGCCCTGCAGGGCGACGCGCAGGCTCATCATGCGGTTGGACTGTTCGCCCGAAACATCCTGCCCACGTGCCATGATGATGATGCCACGCGCCAGCACCCCCAAGGTGGCAACGGCCGAAAGGACCATGAAGATGATGAGAGTCGCTTGCATGGATGGAAGGTCTATCAGCCTGTGGCGGCCTGAACAGGGGGGTGCGTCAGCAAGGCCGCGCCTGCCGCCCCGCCGGCATCAATCGCCGGCGAGAATATCGGCCGGTGTCAGGCCCTTCGCCCGCAGCGCAGCCAAGGTCTCGCCGGCGTCGCGCTTGGCCAGCCGCTTGCCATCGGCGCCCAGCACCAGAGGATGATGGTGATAGCGCGGGGTGGGCAGGCCGAGCAGCGCCTGCAGCAGGCGCTGGCCATGGGTGGCGCTGAACAGATCCTGCCCACGCACCACGTCGGTCACGCGCTGTGCCGCATCATCGACCACCACCGCCAGCGCATAGGCCGTGCCGATATCGCGCCGGGCGACGACGAAATCGCCCTCTGCCATCTGCACCTGTTGCCAGCCCCTTGTGGCATCATGCCAGCGCAG
The DNA here is from genome assembly GCA_964535865.1 of uncultured Sandarakinorhabdus sp. Taxonomy (GTDB): domain Bacteria; phylum Pseudomonadota; class Alphaproteobacteria; order Sphingomonadales; family Sphingomonadaceae; genus Sandarakinorhabdus. The sequence continues at coordinate 4,419 of CAZHTW010000061.1, forward strand.
CGGCCCGGTGCGGGCCAGCGCGGCGGCCACATCCAGCCGCCACGCCGCCGATTCCGCTGCCAACCGGCGGGCACGGGTGGCGGCATCGAGGCTGCGGCAGGTGCCGGGATAGACCGGGCCTTCCGGCCCGTGCGGCGCGCTGGCGGCGGCGGCAATGTCTGCGCGGGTGCAGAAACACGGATAGGCCACGCCCATTTCGATCAACCGATCAAGCGCGGCGCGATAGACCGGGGCGCGTTCCGATTGTCGCCACACCGGGCCATCCCAGTCCAGCCCCAGCCAGGCCAGATCGTCCAGTATGGCCGCCTCGAATGCCGGGCGGCAGCGGGTGCTGTCGATATCCTCGATCCGCAGGATGAAGCGCCCGCCAGCGGCGCGCGCCAACCGCCAGGCCGCCATGGCCGATGCCGCATGGCCGCGGTGCAGCAGGCCGGTTGGCGACGGCGCAAAGCGGGTGGTGATCGAGTTATCCACAGTTTCCACACCAAGATACGGGGCTGTCATTGGCCTGACACACAATGTGTTGTAAAGATGCAGGCATGACGGAGTGGCCGCTGATGTGCGGCCTTGGGGGCGAAAGCCTCTGGTGCGACTGGGCTCGAACGTTGGCAGGTTGCTCCCCAATGCGGGAGATCGACCCATGTTGACGACAGACCTCATCGAGGAAAAATTCGTCTCCGCACCGCATCTTGTGTCACCAGAAGCCTGCCCGGCGCTGGTGCTGAACGCGGATTACACCCCATTGTCATATTATCCGCTGTCGCTGTGGTCGTGGCAGACGGCGATCAAGGCCGCCTTTCTGGAGCGGGTGGACATCATCGCCGAATATGACCGCGAGGTGGCCTCGCCGTCGTTCCGCATGAAGCTGCCCTCGGTGATCGCGCTCAGGCAATATGTGCGCCCGGCCAGCCACCCGGCCTTCACCCGCTTCAACCTGTTCCTGCGCGACCGGTTCACCTGCCAATATTGCACCGCCACCGGCATGGAGCTGACCTTCGATCACGTCATCCCGCGCGCTTATGGCGGCCGCACCACGTGGGAGAATGTCACCACCGCCTGCGCGCCGTGCAATCTGAAAAAAGGCGGCCGCACCCCGGCCGAGGCGCATATGCAGTTGCTCACCCGCCCGCGCCAGCCGCACACGCACGAGTTGCAGGCCAACGGCCGCGCCTATCCCCCGCATTATTGCCACACCACCTGGCGCGATTATCTCTATTGGGATGTGGAGCTGCTGGCCTGATCCCGCCGGCCGGCGGCGGCCCGCCTTGTCTTGATGGGGCAAATCGGCTTCACTCCACCGGTCAGCCGCGCCATCAGGCATGCGGCACGGGGATCAGGATTTGACCATGAAGCAGATATGTGCGGCCGCCATGCTGGCGGCATTGCTGGGCAGCAGCGCGATGCCCGCCGCCGCCCAAGGCCAGGACCCGCTGCAATGGGCCGGGCTGCATTATCGCCAGGTCGGCCCGTGGCGCGGCGGGCGGGTGACGGCGGTGACCGGCGTGCCGTCACAGCCCGATGTGTTCTACATGGGCACCACCGGCGGCGGCGTGTGGAAAACCACCGATGCCGGTGCCAGCTGGACCAATACCAGCGATGGCCAGATCGGCGTGGCATCGATGGGCGCGGTGGCGGTGGCCGACAGCAACCCCAACATCCTCTATGCCGGCAGCGGTTCATCAAAGATCCGCAGCAATGTCTCCATCGGGCGCGGCATCTGGAAATCGGTGGACGGGGCCAAGACCTGGACCTTCGTCGGCCTGCGCGATGTTGGCCAGATTGCCACCATCCGCATCAACCCCAGCAACCCGGATGAAGTGTTCGTGGCCGCCACCGGCAACCCCTTTGCCTATGGCAAGGATCGCGGCGTCTATCGCAGCCGGGATGGCGGCAAGACGTGGCAGAAAATCCTGTTCCTGAATGAAACCCTGGGCGCGGCCGATCTGGAAATGGCCGCCGATGATCCCAGAACGCTCTATGCCGCCATGTGGCACGGCATCCGCCGGCCGTGGACGATCACATCGGGCAGCACGGACGGCGGCCTGTGGAAATCGGTGGACGGCGGCGACACCTGGACCAAAATGGCCGGCGGGCTGCCCACTGGCCTGTTCGGCAGAGCCAATATCGGCGTCAGCGCCGCGGCGCCGGGCCGGCTTTATGCCCTGATCGAAGCCAAGCCGGGGGCGGGCCTCTATCGGTCAGACGACCGCGGCCAGAGCTGGGCGCTGGTCAATGGCGACGGCCGGCTGACCACGCGGCCATTTTATTACACCACGCTGGGGGTGGACCCCAACAATGCCGACCGGTTGTTTGTCGGCAACGAGGATTGGTTCAGATCGCTCGACGGCGGCAAGACATTCACCGTCGAGGCCACCCCGCATGGCGACAATCATGATGTGTGGATCAACCCGAAGAACAGCAATCTGATCGTGCAGGCCAATGATGGCGGCGCCAATGTGTCCCGCGATGGTGGCCGCACCTGGAGCGGCCAGGCCAACCAGCCCACGGCCGAACTCTATCAGGTCGCGGTGGACAACCAGTTTCCCTATCGCCTCTATGGCGCCCAGCAGGACAACACGACGGTGATCCTGCCATCCCAGCCGCTGGGCACCGGCCAGGCCTTTATTGAGGGGCCGGGGTGTGAGACCGGGCCGATCATTCCCAAGCTTGATGATCCGCTGCTGGTGTGGGGCGGCTGCAAGGGCCAGTTCAGCCGGCTTGATCTGCGCACCAACCGCAATGAGCAGCAATATTGGATCGGCAGCGAGTCGCTCTATGGCGCCAATCCGAAGGATCTGCGCTTCCGCTTCCAGCGCGTCGCGCCGATGGAAGTGTCACCGGTGGAGCCGAACACCGTCTATTATGGCTCCCAGCATGTGCACCGTTCCACCGATGGCGGCATCAACTGGGCGGTGATCAGCCCTGATCTCACCGCCAATCCGCCCGAGCGGCAAATGGCCTCGGGCGATCCCATCACCATCGATGCCACCGGCGAAGAGGTCTATTCCACCGTCTATGCCATCCGAGAAAGCGCGGTGCAGCCCGGCGTGATCTGGGCCGGATCGAACGATGGCCTGATCCACGTGACGCGCGACGGCGGCAAGAGCTGGACCAACATCACGCCCAAGGGCCTGCCGCCGGGCGGGCGCGTGCAGAATATCGAACCGGGCGTGCGGGCGGCCGGCACGGCCTACGTGGCCTATCACCGCTATCTGCTCGGTGATTTCGCGCCTTACGCCTGGCGCACCGATGATTTCGGCAAGACCTGGGTGCGGATTGCCGATGGCAAGAACGGCATCGCCGCCGACGAACCGGTGCGCGTGGTGCGCGAAGACCCGGTGCGGCCGGGGCTGCTCTATGCCGGCACCGAATTCGGCATGCACATCAGCTTCGATCGCGGCACCCGCTGGCAAAGCTTCCAGATTGATCTGCCGGCCACGCCCGTCACCGATATCCGCCTGGCGCACGGTGATCTGGTGCTGTCCACCCAGGGGCGCGGATTTTACATTTTGGACAATCTCAGCCCGCTGCGGGAATTGCCGGCACCGGGCACGCCGGTCACGGCCCCTCGCCTGCTGGCACCGGTGACGGCCGTGCGGATTTCGCCATCGGCGGATTATGGCACCGATCCCCAAGCGGGCCCCGAATATCGCCCGCCGGGCGCCATGATCGATTATGTGCTGCCGGCTGGCAGCGCTGCCCCAGTCACGCTGGCGGTGCTGGATGCCGGCGGGCAGGAGATCCGCCGCTTTTCCAGCGAAGGCCCGGCAGCCCGGCCGGGACGCGGCTATCGCTGGCGGCCGCTGTGGCAAACGAAGCTGGCCGCCACACCGGGCATGCACCGCCTGATCTGGGATTTGCGCCGCGGCAATGACCGCGGGCCGCTGGTGCCGCCCGGCGAATACACCGTGGTGATGACCGCTGGCGCCGCAACGGCGCGCCAACCGCTGACGATCGTGGCCGATCCGCGCGTGTTGGCCAGCGGCGTGACCAACGCCGATCTGGAGGAGCAATATCGGCATAATCTCGCCGTCGGCGCACTCGCCGCCGACACCAATGCCGCCGTGGCCCGGCTGCGCGCTGCCCTGAAGGATCAGAACGATCCAGCCAAACAGGCCGCCCTGCAGGCCATCGCCGCCCGCCTGATCACCCCGCCGGTGCGCTACAGCCCGCCCGGCCTTGATACCCATGTGAATTATCTGCGCAGCCAGACGGCCGAATATGACGGCAAGATCGGCAATCACCCGAAAGAGCGTTACATCGAACTGCGCGCCGCCATCAACGCCATCGTGCAACAGCTTGACCGGCTGATCGGCCCGGCTGCTTCAACGCCCGGCGGCGAAGGCTGAAAAATCCGGCGCAGCCGCCACATCGGCGGCGGCCATTGGCCGGCCGCCGAACAGATAGGGATAATGATAATCCCGCACCGCGCGGTGGAAGGCGCGCATGCGCGCCTTGAACGCCAGATCGGCGGCCACGTCGCTGCCGGCCAGATGCTGCACCGCCTGCGCGGCCTTGATCGGCGGCAGCAGCCAGCCCAGCGTCTGCGCCAGCGCTTCCCGCCGGGCAATGCCGGCATCGCGCGCCGCGGCATCGCCGGCCACCGCCAGATCGCCCAGTTGCTGGAAGGCGAAATACCATTTCCACTGGAAGGCGACGCCGGTGCCGGCCTGGCTGGCATAGGCCGGATACTGCGCCACGAACCGCGCCATGGTCTGCGCCTTGGGCCGATCCCAGCCGGCGTGGACTTCCTCGCGGTTTTCGCGGGCAATCGCGGCCGCGTCGGGCAATGGCACGGCGGCATTGATGGCCAGATGGGCACCCGCCGGCACCACCAGCGTGATGGCAAACCACAGGCCGGCCAGGATGGTGGCCTGGGTGGCCGATGCCGCCTGAAGCCGCGCCACGGCCAGGGTGACCAGCGCCCAGAAGCCAAGGCTGGCCAGCACCAGCCCGGCCACCGCCGCCAGCCGATGCAGCGCCGTGCCTTCGAACAGGCCGCCGGCAAGCAGCGGCAACAGCAGCGCAGCCGCCACGCCGCCCGCCCGCAACACCACCCGCGGCGACCACAGCCGGCGATTGGCGCCGGGCAGACTGTCGAGCGCGGCGAGCCGCCCGGCCTCCCGCTCTGCCGACCACAGATCGTGCAGCAGGGCAATCAGCAGCAGCGGCGCCAGATAGAGCATCACGAAGGCAAAATCGAACCGGCCAGCCAGCAACAGTTCGGGATTGGCGCTTTCATTGTCGTTGATCTGGCCTTCCAGCGCCAGCATGCGCAGGCGCATGATCGCCGGCACCGCATCACCGCGCATCGGGGCCAGAAAGGCCACATCGCCCGGTGCCCGCCACAACGGATAATTGCGATAATAGCCAAATTCGCCGGCATCGCGCTTGGCAAAGCCGATCACCGCCTGGGTTTCGCGCAGCTCCAGCGCCTGCACCCGGGCGATATCGGCGCGGGTCTGCCGCACATCAGCCAGGCCCAGCGCCACCGCCACGCCGGCCAGCAGCGCCAGCACCAGCAGCCCCAGCCGGGCCGGGCCAGCCAGCAGCCGCCATTCGCGCGCCAGCGCCGCAATCATGGCTGGGCCCGACCAGAATTTGTGCCCGCGCGGGCCAGCAGCCAGGCCAGCGCCGCCGCCCAGATCAGCATCACCGCCAGTCCCGGCAGCATGGCGGCCATGCGCGCCGCCGGGCCGGGGCCGCGATGCGCGAACGGCGCTTGTTCGGCCCAGAAACGCGCCGAGATCCGGCTCTGCCGTTCGGCGATGGGATCACGGCTGCGCGCCGCATCATCAGCGGCGCGCACGGCATAGGTTTGCAGCCCGTTGAGCGACTGGATCAGGCGATAGCGATGCGCCTCGGCGGCATCGAGGAACACAAGATGGCTGGCCAGATCAGTGCCGGCCCCTGCCATGCTGGCCTGGGCAAAGCCGATCGCCGGGCTGGCGAGGCCCAGCACCGCCAGCAGGCCATGCTGCTGCATCTGCACGCCCGCAGCCTCGGCCGCATGGCGGGCAAACAGGGCGCTGGTCAACCGCTCGCCCTCGGCAGACAGGGCACCGCGATAATTGAACGGCAAGTCCTCAACGCGGCGGACGCCATGGCGCTTGAGCAGCGCGGCCTTGAAGGCGGCAAAATGCGGATCGGCGGGATTGTGGCTGTCGCCCAACTGGCGCAGCTCGGCATGGATGATCAAATCGGTTTCAGCCTTGCTGGGCAAGGGATGGATCAGGGCCGCCACCCCGGCCGCCGCCCGCGGCACCAGCACCACCAGCACCGCCCAGGCCAGCACCAGCGCCAGCAACGCCGATTGCGCCGAACGCGCCCGTGCCGACACCAGCGTGATGCCCAGCACCCACAGGCCCAGCCACAGCAGCGCCGCCAGCGCCATCACCAGCGCCACGCCCGCCTCTGCCGGGGCCCGCGCCGCGGCCCAGCCCAGCGCCGCCAGCGCCGGCAGGGCAGCAACGCCCGCCACCGCCGCCAGCGCCAGCGCCTTGCCGGCAATCAGCTCGCCCATCCGCAGCCCTTGCGCGTTTTGCAGGGTGATCAGCCCGGTCTGGCGCTCCCCCACGATCATGGCAAAGCCCACGAACACCAGCAGCAGCGGCACCAGCACGCGCAACACAAAGGCCGGGGTGAGCTGCCCAAAGCGGATCAGGCCGGACGATTCGCGCGCCGCGCCCAGCGTGGTGGCATTCTGGCGATGGCCTTCCAGAAAGATCAGCGAGCCGGCAAAGGCATCCACCCCCGGATCAAACGCCGCCAGCGGCCCCAGCGGGCGCAGGGCATAGGTGCCATAATGCACCATGCGGTGGGGGTGGCGATCGGGCTGGTTGGCAAATTCACTGTTGGCGGCCTGCTGGGCAGTGGCGCGGTCCGCCGCCATCCGGCCGGCCTGCGCGGCGCCGGTGATCGCGGCAATGCCCGACAGCATGGCCAGCAGCAGCAGCGCCACCACGGCCAGGCGGGACCGCACGAACAGCCGCAACTGTGCCCCTGCCACAATGCGCACCCGGTTCATGCCGTCACAAAGCCATTGTGCAGGGCGTTGAGATCAAAGCGCGGCGCGTGCGCGGCGGCCTGCCATTCGCTGGCCAGCCGGCCGCCGGCCAACAGCCCGATGCGCCCGGCCACGTCCGCGGCGCCAAAAAGATCATGGGTGACCATCAGCACCGCCACACCGCGCGCCGCCACCGCTGCCACCAGCGCATGAAAGTCCCGCGTCGCCGCCGGATCAAGGCCCGACGTCGGTTCATCCAGCAGCAACAACGGCGTGCGCCGCAGCAGCGCCAGCGCGATGCCGGTTTTCTGGCGCATGCCCTTGGAAAAGCCGCCCACCGGCCGGTCCCAGGCGCTGGCATCCAGCTTTACCGCAGCAAAGGCCTCCGCCACGTCGGCCCGGTCGCGCGGCGTGCCGGCCAGATCAAGGAAATATTCCACATTCTCGCGCGCGGTGAAGGCCGGATACAGCGCGACATTTTCCGGCAGATAGGCGGTGGCGGCCCGCACCGCATCGGCCGCCGTCGCCGGATCATCGCCCGCCACCAGCACGCTGCCGCCAGCGCGCGGCAACAGGCCAAGAATGGCAAACAGCGTCGTGGATTTGCCGGCGCCATTGCCGCCCAGCAGCGCATAGACATCGCCGGGCGCGAGGCGCAGCGTCAGGCCATCGACGATGCAGCGGCCGCCCCGTTCCACCACCAGCCCATCGATGGCCAGCGTTGCGGTCATCAGAATTTGTACCGCACAGCCACGCTGGCGGCGCGCGGCTGGCCTGGCTGCACCCACAGCTGGGCAAAGCTGTTGGTGTAATAGGCTGTGTCGAACAGGTTGGTCACTTCGGCAAAAACCTCCACCCGCTCCGTGATGTCGGCCCGGGCGAACAGCCGCGCCAGCGTGTAGGCCGGCAGGAAGAAGCTGGTCGCGGTTTCACCCAGGCGGCCGCCGGTGTGCTGCACCCCGCCGCCAAGCGTGAGCTTCAGATCGTCCGTCACCTGGATGCCCTTGGCCAGCTGCACATTGAACTGGTGGCGCGGGATGTTGATCAGGCGATCCCCCACGCGGATGTTCAGGCTGAAATTGGGATCAAGCACGGCAGCGCGCGCGGTGGCATCAACAAAGGCATAGCTGAGCAACAGATCGACATCGCCGGGCAGCTTGCCGTTCAGATCCACTTCCAGGCCGCGGCTGCGCGCCCGGCCGATCGGCACCGAGAAGCCGGGATTGGCCGGATCGGCTGCCAGCACATTGTCCTTCGTCAGGTTGAACAGCGCGACGGTGCCGGTCAGCTTGCCATCGAGCAGATTGAGCTTGGCCCCCACTTCGGCCGATCGGCTGGTTTCCGGATCAAAGATGCGGCCAGCGATATCGGCACCGATGTTGGCGCGGAAGCCTTCGCCATAGGCGGCATAGAAGGACAGGGTGGGATTGGCTGCATAGACCAGGCCCGCCTGCGGGGAGAAGCGGCTGAAATCCCGGCGGCCGGCCACCGCGTTGGCGCGGTTCAGCGTCGATTGGCGAATATCATCATAGCGCCCACCCAGCCGCAGCTGCACGCCGCCGCCCAGATCAATCTGGTCCTGCACATAAAGGCCGAACGCCTCCTGTGTGTCGAGCCGGTTGGTCTGGGGGCCGGGCGTGGGCAGCGGGAAGCGGCCATAGACGGGGCTGAGGAGATCGATATCGTTCGATTGCTGCGCCGTTGTCGTGGCCCCGATCGCCGCCGGACGGAAGCGCAGGAACAACTGGCTGTTTTCGAAATTGTCGTAGTCGACGCCGAACAGGATGCGATGCTTCAGCCCGCCGGTGGCAAAGCGGCCCTGCACCTCGCTGCGCAGCACCTGATGCTGCCCATCATATTCGCGGAACCGGCGCTGGCGCGACAGCGACCGCCCATCGCGGCCCAGCCGCTGCCGGCTGCCGGCCAGTTCGGCCTCGGTCGAGAAGCCGGCCAGGCGGGTGTCGCGATGCTGACCGCCGATCAGGATCGACCAATCATCATTGAATTCATGGCTCAGCTGCAACTGGTGGCCGGTGGCATCGGCATCGAGCGGGCCGTCACCGGGTTCCCCCAGAAACGTGCGCCGGTCCATCACACCCAACTGGCCATTGATGGCGACCACGCCGCGATCAAACGGGGCCTGTGCGCGGGTGAGTTCCAGTTCATAGGTCAGCGCCGTCTTCTCGCCCAGCTTGACCAGCACCGATGGCGTGAAGCCCCAGCGTTCCGACCTGGTGCCGCGGAAGCTGCCGGCATCTTCATAAAAGCCGATCAAGCGCACCGCCAGCGTGTCGCCGGCGGCCAGGTTCACATCGCCATCCACCCGTTGCCGATCCCAGCTGCCGGCCTGCACGCCCACGCTGCCGCGCGTGTCGAAATCGGCCTTCTTGGTGACAATGTTGATCACGCCGCCCGGCTCGCCGCGGCCGAACAGCGCCGCCTGCGGGCCCTTCAGCACCTCGATCCGCTCCACACCCGATGCATCGCGGGCGCCGCCAAAGCCACGGCCATTGTTATAGCCATTGACCAGATAGCCCGACGGCAGATTTTCATCCCCGGCAAAGCCGCGCACGGCGAAGGCATCCCACAGGCCGCCGAAATTATTCTGCCGCGCCACCGAGGCATTGAGATCCAGCGCATCGGTGAGCCGCAGGATATTGTTGTTCGAAAGCCAGGTCTGATCGATCATGGTGATCGCCGCCGGGGTTTCCTGGGCGGTGAAATCGCCGCGATACGCCTGCCGCGCCGCGGTCACCACAATCTCCGACCCCTCCGCGGCATCAGCCTCGGCCGCAAGTGCCGGCGCGCTCGCACCGGCAAGCAAAAGCGCACATATGTTCCGGATCATCATGGCCCCATCGACGGCTGCGGTTGGCGATGGGATCGTCTGATACAAAATATCATCCAATGCGCAAGCCGCTTTTTCCGGCGTGCCGGCCGGCCGCTGCCCCAACGGGCAGCCCAACCCAGCCAGAGGAACGGCGGAGAGGGCTTGTGTCTCCGTCAAGCGGGGAAGGCTCGGGCGTTGGTCACGATATGCGCCAATTTCTCCCGTGAGGCTCTCACCGGCAAACCTGCAGCATCTCAGGGCTATGTCCTGACGTGAAAGGGCCGCTAAGTGCGATCTGTTTGCAAGGAGGTCCATGCGTGGACGCACGTGATGACATTGATCCGCTCTGGGCGCCGCAGCCCGATGCGCTGCCCGGCTGGTTTCATGACGCACTCGCCGTGCCGCGCGAGGAAGGCTTCATCGAGGTGGCGGGAACGCGCATCCATTGTTTTCGCTGGGGCGACCCCTCGCATCCCCCGATCCTGATGACGCATGGCTTTCTGGCGCATGCGCGCTGCTTTGCGTTCATCGCCCCGTTTCTGGCGGGGGATCATCACGTCATCGCCTATGACCTGTCGGGCATGGGCGACAGCGAAAACCGGCCCGGGTGCGACGCGCAGGCACGCGGCGCCGAGATGGTCGGGGTTGCCGAGGCGCTGGGGCTGTTCGATGGACCGGCCAAGCCGGTCATCATCGCGCACAGCTTTGGCGCTTCGGTCGGCTTGACTGCGATGGCGTTGGCGGCGGAGCGATTTTCCGGCCTGATCCTGTGCGACATGATGGTGCTGCGGCCCGAGGTGCTGGAAGAGCGCAACCGGCAGGGCAACGGGCGTCCGGGTTCGGGCGACCCCGACAAGCCGCAACGCCGCTATCCGGACTATCCCACCGCGCGCAGCCGATATGTGCTGTCCCCGCCGCAGCCGGTCGGTGAGCCATTTTTGATGGATTATATGGCCTTTCACTCGCTGCGCCGGGCCGGCGAGGACTGGACCTGGAAATTTGATCCAGAAGTTTTCCGTCAGAACGACGCGGAGCCGGGGTGGCATGGGATGGGCAAGCGCGTTGTTGCCGTTCCGGGCCGCAAGGCCATCGTGTATGGCGCGCAAAGCCTGTTGTTCACACCGGACTCGGCTGACTATGTCCGGGAATTGGGCGGCAGCGATATTCCGATCATCGCCATTCCGGAGGCGCGCCACCACCTCATGCTCGATCAGCCGCTGGCGTTTGTCACGGCGCTGCGCACCATGCTCGAGATGTGGAAGACCAACGAGAATATGGGCCCAACTTCGTAAAGGCTTTCCCCAGTTCGATGACGTTGCGTGCAAGCAGGCCGAAGCGGGATCGCCTCGGTCTCATGCACGAATTTCGCCTGGAACCGAACGATCAGTGCAGCCCTGTCTCGTGCCGTCCGACAACCATGTGGTGCACCTCGTCCGGACCATCGGCAAAGCGCAGGTGGCGCACGTCGGCATAAAGTTCGGCCAGCGGCGTCCATTGCGAAATGCCGGCGGCGCCGTGGATCTGGATGGCCTGGTCGATGATCTGGCAGGTCTTTTCCGGCACCATCGCCTTCACCATGCTCACCCACACCCGCGCCTCGCGGTTGCCGAGCACGTCCATCGCCTTGGCGGCCTTCAGCACCATCAGCCGCATCGCCTCGATCTCGATGCGGGCGCGGGCGATCAGTTCCAGATTCTTGCCCAGCATGATCAGCGGGCGGCCAAACGCCTCGCGGCTGTTGCCGCGTTTCACCATGTAATCCAGCGCGATCTCGGCCTTGCCGATGGTGCGCATGCAGTGGTGGATGCGCCCCGGCCCCAGCCGCACCTGCGAAATCTCGAAGCCGCGGCCTTCGCCGAGCAGGATATTTTCGTAGGGCACCCTTACGTTTTCAAAGCGCAGATGCATGTGGCCGCGCGGCGCGTGATCTTCGCTGAACACATGCATCGGCCCCAGGATCTTCACGCCGGGCGTGTCCATCGGCACCAGGATCTGGGATTGCTGGCTGCTCGCCGGGCCATCATCGCTGGTGCGCACCATCACGATCATCACCTTGCAGCGCGGATCGCCGGCCCCCGAGATGTAGAATTTCTCGCCGTTGATCACCCAGTCCTTGCCATCACGCACGGCGCGGGTGCGGATATTCTTGGCATCAGACGAGGCCACATCAGGCTCGGTCATGGCATAGGCCGAGCGGATTTCACCGGCGAGCAGCGGCTCCAGCCAGCGCTTCTTCTGCTCGGGCGTGCCCACCCGTTCCAGCACTTCCATGTTGCCGGTGTCGGGCGCCGAACAGTTCAGGGATTCCGATGCCAGCGGCACCTTGCCCAGTTCGGCGGCGATATAGGCATAATCCAGATTGCTCAGCCCCTCGCCGGTTTCGGCATTGGGCAGGAAGAAATTCCACAGGCCCG
>CAZHTW010000062.1:0-16546 GCA_964535865.1 uncultured Sandarakinorhabdus sp.
ATAGGCCCAGGCCGGGCTGATGGGCAGCGCTTTCAGGCCGTTCCAGGCGCCAAGGCGTTGGTCGGGCCCCAGCAGGAAGCCGCTGCGGGTGGTGCGGGCCATGCTGGTCCACAGGATGAACATCGGGTCCAATGGCGTGACGATGAAATCGCTGTGGTTGCTGGCCTTGAGGCCCAGGGCCAGGGCGCTGCGGATCGGGGAGATGTGGGCGGCGCGGGCTTCGCCCAATTGGCGGCGGTGGACATCGCCCCAGAAATAGGCGTGGTTGGTGAAATAGCTGGGGGTGATGCCCAGCGCGGCATAGCGGGGCAGTTGATCGGGGCGTTGCACCTGGCTGTGGATGACGATGCTGCGGTGATCGGCGGGCAGGTTCAGCGTTTCGACGGCGTTGATCACATCGTCCATCGCGGCGTCGCCGTTGGCGTGGATGAACAATTGCAGGCCGGCGCCGGAAGCGGCCTTTGCGGTGGCGAGGAAGGCGGGATAGGCTTGGATGCCCTGCGCGCGCCAATCGGTTTGCCCGGTTGGGCCGCCGTGCAGATAGGGCGTGCTCATATAGGCGGTGCGGCCTTGTGGGCTGCCATCCTGGGTGATCTTGATGCCCTGCAATTTCAGGCGGTGCTGCCAGTGGCCAAAGCCATAGGCGGGATTGCCGAGCCAATGCTTCATGTCGACAAAGCTGGGCAGCGCCACCACGTCAAGGCGCAGGCGCCCCTGCCCGGCGGCGGTTTGCAGCAGATCGAGATCGGCGATGTTGGTGAAGCCATCATTGGCCAGCGTGTAGCCGTTGCGGGCATAGAGTTGCTGCACGGCGGCAAGGTTGTTGAGCCGTTCGGCGCGGCCGGGTGGTTTCAGCGCCGGGGCGGCCAGCATCAGGGCGCTTTCCCACAAGTGGCCATTGGGGGTGCGGCCATCGGCTTCGCGGTGGATCAGGCCGCCTGCGGGGGCCTGGGTGTCGGGCGTGACGCCAATGGCGGCCAGGCCGGCGCTGTTGAGCACGGCGCCATGGGCGGAGACATGCATGACCAGCACCGGCCGATCCGGAAAGCGCGCATCAAGATCGCAGCGGGTGAGCTCGCGCTTGTCAGACAAGAGGCTGGCATCATAGCCCCAGGCCACCAGCCATTCGCCGGGCGCGAGCTTCAGCTCCGGTTCGGCGGCGCTCAGTTTGTTCACCAGCCCGGCGATGCTGGCCACATCGCCCACCGGCGCGCCTGACACATTGACCCGGCGGGCCAGATCGACCGCCATCATGAAGTGGCTGTGGGCATCGACCAGGCCGGGGATGAGGGTGCGGCCGTTGAGATGGAGCCGCTTCGTGCCCGGGCCGGCGCGGCGCTGGGCCTTGGCCAGCGGGCCGGCAAAGGCGATGCGGCCGCCATCCACCACCACGGCGGCCACGCTGTTGGGCCGTTCGCCCACCATGGTGAGGATCGGGCCGCCGTGGATGAGCAGATCGGCCGCGGTGGCCGGCGCGGCCAGGAGGGCCGCCATCAGGATGGCATGACGCCGCATGAAATCTTCCCCAGCAACTGTTTTGCAAAAGCGTGGCGGGCGTTGCCGGGCGCGTCAATCCTTTGGCATTTATCTCCCGTTCAGGCGGGGGCGGTGATATGCTGCGGTGATGCGACTGATTCCGTTCATTCTCGCGCTTGTCCTGCCGGCCTGCGTGCTGGCCCAGGCGCCGCTGCGGGTGGATATCAACGCCGGCCTGATGCAGCCGATGCCGGTGGCGGTACCGGCCTTTGCGCCCGGCAATGGCGGCAACACCGACGCCGGCACCACCACGGCGCTGGGCGAGCGGGCGGCGCAGGTGATCGCCAATGATCTGAAAAGCAGCGGCCTGTTCAAGCCGGTTGATCCCGCCGCCTATACCACGGTGGTGGGCATTGATGATGTGGCGAAGCCGGATTTCCCGGCCTGGCGCAGCGTGGCGGCGCAGGCACTGGTGACGGGCACGGTGACGGCCAATGCCGATGGCACCATTCAGCTCAGTTGCCTGGTGTATGACGTGTTTTCGGCCCAGCGCATTGCCGGTGAGAATTATACGGTGGCGCCGGGCGGCTGGCGGCGGGCGTCGCACAAATGCGCCGATCTGGTCTATTCCCGGCTGACGGGTGAAACCGGCTATTTCGACAGCCGGATCGTGTATGTGAGCGAGACCGGCCCACGCACAAGGCGGATCAAGCGGCTGGCGATCATGGACCAGGATGGCGCGCAGCACCGCTTCCTCACGTCGGGGCAGAATCTGGTGCTCACGCCGCGCTTTGCGCCGGGGCAGCAAACGATCACCTATATGAGTTTCGAGAACAACCGCCCGCGCGTGTGGCTCTATACGCTGGGCAGTGGCCGGCAGGAAGCGGTGGGCCAGTTTGCCGCGATGACGTTCGCGCCGCGCTTTTCGCCGGATGGCGCCAATCTGGTGTTTTCCATGTCGGTGGGCGGCAATGCCGATATCTATCGCTTCAACCTGGCCACGCGCGCGATCACGCGGCTGACGGCCGGGGCCGGCATCGACACGGCGCCCAGTTACAGCCCGGATGGCAGCCAGATCGTGTTTGAAAGCGATCGCGGCGGCAGCCAGCAGATTTATGTGATGAATGGTGATGGATCGAACCAGCACCGCATCAGCTTTGGCGAGGGCCGGTCGGCCAGCCCGGTGTGGAGCCCGCGCGGCGATTATATCGCCTTCACCCGCATCGGCGGCGGGCGCTTCGGCATCGGCGTGATGCGCCCCGATGGCAGTGGCGAACGGCTGCTCACCAACGGCTATCAGGATGAAAGCCCGACCTGGTCGCCCAATGGCCGGGTGATCCTCTATTCGCGGAGCGATCGCGCCGGCCGGTCGGGCCTGTGGTCGGTTGATATTTCCGGGTTGAACGAACGTCGTATTGCCACCCCGCTGGATGCATCCGATCCGGCCTGGTCACCGTTGCTGCCATGATTTCCCCGTTTGAAAGGAGCCTGAGTGCCATGACCATGCTTGCCGCGACCCGTCACCTGCCCTTGATCGCCTTGTCCCTTGCCCTGGCCGCCTGTGCCGGCAAGCCGCCGGTTGCGCTGGAAAAGCCGCCGGAAACCGCGCAGCCGCAGGCGCCGGTGAACGATGCCCCCATTCAAGTGGTGGAAACCGCAGCGCCCACGCCGCCCGCAGGCCCCGCGCCCGGCAGCCAGGACGATCTGCGCGCCCAGGCCGGCAGCGACACGGTGATGTTTGCCTATGACTCCTATGAGCTGGATGCCGAAGCCAAGGCCGTGCTGCTCCGCCACGCGGGGTGGCTGAAGCAATATCCGGCGGTGCGCGTCACGCTGGAAGGCCATTGCGATGAGCGTGGCACCCGCGAATATAACCTGGCGCTGGGTGATCGCCGCGCCAACAGCGCCAAGAATTTCCTGGCGGCACAAGGCGTTGATGTCGCCCGTATTTCGACCATTTCCTATGGCAAGGAACGCCCGGCCGTGGACGGCAGCGACGATGCGGCCATGGCGCAGAACCGCCGGGCCGTCACCGTCGTGATGGGCCGCTGATCGCTCTTTCGCCAATCGCCATAACCGGTTAACAGGCGTGCCCATGCGGATCATCCACATGGGCACGCCTTTTTTTGCGGTGCCGGCGCTCGATGCGCTGGTGGCGGCCGGGCACGAGATCGTGGCGGTATACACGCGCGCGCCCAAACCGGCCGGGCGCGGCAAGCAGTTGATGCACAGCCCGGTGCACGCCCGCGCCGCCGAACTGGGCGTGCCCGTCTTCACCCCGCGCAGCTTCCGCGATTCCGCCGCGGTGGACGAATTTCTGGCCGTGGCAGAGGGTGTGGATGTGGCCACGGTGGCGGCCTATGGCTTGATCCTGCCACCGGCGGTGCTGGCGGCCCCGCGTCTGGGCTGCCTCAACATCCATGGCTCCATCCTGCCACGCTGGCGCGGCGCGGCGCCCATTCAACGCGCCATATTGGCCGGCGATGCGATCACCGGCGTGACCATCATGCAGATGGAGGCCGGGCTGGACACCGGCCCGATGCTGGCGGTTCGGGAAACGCCGGTGGCGGGCAAGACCAGCGGCGATCTGTTTGCCGAACTGGCGCAGATCGGCGCGGCGCTGCTGGTGGACGTGCTGGCCACCCCGCGCCCGGCCGTCCCGCAACCGGAAACCGGCGTCACCATCGCCAACCGCATCGACAAGGCCGAAAGCCATCTGGATTGCACCCTGCCAGCTGTGGAACTGGAACGCAGGGTCCGCGCCTTCAACCCGGCGCCGGGGGCGTGGGCAGAGATTGGCGGGGAACGGGTGAAGATATTGACCGCAACCGTGGAGGCAGCGGCACCGGCACCGGGCGTGACGCTGGATGACCGGCTGTTGATCGGCACCGCAGAAGGCGCCCTGCGGCCCACCATGTTGCAGCGCGCGGGCAAGCCGGCCATGCCGGCCAGGGCGCTGCTGAACGGCTGGCGCGTGCCGGCCGGCACACGGGTTGGCTGATGCGCTTTCGGCTGACGGTGGAATATGATGGCCGCCCGTTTCAGGGCTGGCAGCGGCAGGCGCATGGCCCGTCGGTACAGCAAGCCATTGAAGACGCCATTCACAGCATCTGCGGCGAAGCGGTTGAGGTGGTTGCCGCCGGCCGCACCGATGCCGGGGTGCATGGCAGTGCCATGCCGGCGCATGTCGATATCGAACGGCCGTTCACGCCGTTCCGGCTGATGGAGGCGATCAACGCGCGCTTGAAGCCGTTGCCGGTGGCAATACTGGATTGCGCCGAGGCGCCCGATTGGCACGCGCGCTTTGATTGTGTCCAGCGCCGTTACATCTATCGCATCATCAACCGCCGCGCCCCGCTGGCACTGGCGGCGGGGCTGGCCTGGCGGGTGCCGGCGGCGCTGGATGCCGATGCCATGCACCGGGCGGCCGGGCGGCTGGTGGGCCGGCATGATTTCACCACCTTCCGGTCTGCGCAATGCCAGGCCAATTCACCCATGCGCACGCTGGATCGGCTGGACGTGATGCGGATGGGCGACGAGGTGCATGTGCACGCCGCGGCGCGGTCCTTCCTGCACCATCAGGTGCGATCCATGGTGGGCTGCCTGAAGCTGGTGGGCCAGGGCCGCTGGTCTGCCGACGATCTGGCCGGTGCGCTGGCGGCGCGTGATCGGGCGGCGTTGGGAATCAACGCTCCGCCCGATGGGCTGTGCTTCGTGGGGGCCAGCTACCCCGATCTGTCGGTGGGTTTTACAATGCCCGGTGCCCTTGCTGCAGAGCGCTGAACCTAATCAACCACTTGGCGACAACGCTGCCCGTGGCACGATATTTGCATAAAATTCCGTGAAAAAATCGTGAAGATACGAACGCAATGCCCAACCGGTTTCAGCCCAGCAAAACAAGCCGCCTGCTTTGGGTTGTCGGCCTGATCGTGGGTGGCACGGCTGGCGGCCTGGCTGGCTGGTTCATCGGGGGCTGACCGGCCATTGCTGCGCTGGCCTCAGCGCCAGCCCAGCGCCTCGGCCATGATGTGGAAGATCAGATTCTGCTCCATCACGCCGCGCACCAGATCGGCGCGCGGGCCTTCGGCAAACAGCGCCACGTCTTCGCCGCCATGGCTTTCGCTGCCGGTGCCATAGGTTTTGATGGCCAGATAATTGGGATCATTGGGCGGCAGTGCGCGGGACAGGCCGCGCGCCACAAACGGACCATTGGCATAGGACAGGGTGGTCATCGGCTGGCCGCGATCATCGAGTGCATAGCCTTCGGGGCTGAGGCCGCCATCGCCTTCGCCGCCCCCCTTGGGCGGCTTGATATAGCCCAGGATATCATTGCCGCGCGCCGGATAGCCGGCCATGGTGAACACATGGCTGTGATCGGCCGTGACCAGCACCAGCGTCTCATCCAGATTCACGGATTTCAGCACATCGGCCACAGTCGCGCTGAACATCTGGGCTTCTTTCAACGCCCGATAGGGGTTGCTGGCGTGGTGGGCGTGATCGATGCGCCCGCCTTCGATCATCAGATAATAGCCCTTGCCACCGCGCGCCGCCTTGCCGGCTTCCAGCTTGGCCAGGGCAAAGCGCGCCATTTCCGGCAGGCTGGGTTCGGCATCATCCTTGCGGTCATGTTCGAAGCTGAGGTGATCGGGCGTGAACAGGCCGAGCACGGGCGCCGTGTCGCGGTTGTTGAGCGCGCGCAGGCCCTTGGCATCGGCAACAAACCTGCCCTGCGGCCAGTTTTTTTGCCATTCCGCCACCAGATTGCGGCCATCGTCGCGCGTGCCGC
Source organism: uncultured Sandarakinorhabdus sp. (assembly GCA_964535865.1). Taxonomy (GTDB): domain Bacteria; phylum Pseudomonadota; class Alphaproteobacteria; order Sphingomonadales; family Sphingomonadaceae; genus Sandarakinorhabdus. Next base: position 6,263 of record CAZHTW010000062.1, read on the forward strand.
CCTTGCCCAGCGGCAGGAAGCGCGCACCGCCGCCGCCCAGCACCACATCCAGCCCGCCCTTGAAGCTGACCAGCTGGGCGGCGAGATCGGCGCAGCCCGATGCCCGGTCGGCCGCCGGATAGGCGCGATCCGCCCCTTCCCAGTCGCGGAACGGCACATGGCCATAAACCGCTGCCGGGGTGGCGTGGGTGAGGCGCGTGGTGGTGACAATGCCCAGGCCCATGCCCTGCGCGCGGGCGATTTCGGCCATGGTGCGCGGCAGCTTGTCGGGCGTCTTGCAGGCTTCAACGCCCTGATCGGCGGCGAAATTGATCACGCCGATGCGGGTTTTCACGCCGGTGTTCATGGCACTGGCAGTGCCCGCACTGTCGGCCACCTGGGCATTGCTGTTATAGGTTTTCACCAGCGCGGTGTTGGCCATGCGATCCCAGGCCAGGTTGTTTTCCTCGCCGGGGCCGGGCGTGCGGCCATCGATCGGGTGCTGGCCATCAAAGATGCGCGCCGCCGTGAGGGTGGACACGCCCATGCCATCACCCACCAGCAGGATGACATTCTTCGCCCGCTTGGGCCGGTTGACCAGCTTCAGCCGGGCATCAAGCGCGGCGCGGCCATCGGCCCACCAACTGTCTTTCACCGGCGTGTCCAGCACGGGGGCCGCAACGGCGGGAGTGGCCAGCAGCGCGGCCAGCGCAATCATGCGGATCGTCATGTCATTCCCCCAAAAATGGCCTTTTGCCCTGCTGTTGTTACAGCAATTTGATATCGCGCAGCCGTTCCAGCAAATAATCATTGGCGCTGAGCGGCGGTTCATGGTTGAGCCCGCCCGGCAGGGCCTCGATCAGATAATCCGGGCGGAAATGCAGGAAGAAGGGCGTGGAATAACGCGCCACGCCCATACGCTCCGGCGCCGGATTGATCACGCGGTGGGTGGTTGACGGCAGGCGGTGCCCGGTCAGCCGTTGCAGCATGTCCCCCACATTGCACACCAGGCTGCCGGCCGGCGCGTCGATGTTGCGCCATGCGCCATCCTTGCCCAGCAGTTGCAGCCCGGCCTCCTCCGCGCCCAGCAGCAGGGTGATGACGTTGATATCCTCATGCGCGCCGGCCCGGATGGCGCCGGCGGCATCGGCAGGCACCGGCGGATAGTGCAACAGGCGCAAAATCGAATTGCCGTCGCGCACCGGATCAACAAAGAAATCGGGCGCCAGGCCCAGATGCACGGCGATGGCCCGCAGCATGCGGTTGCCGGCCTGATCCAGCGCGGCAAACAGCGCGCCGACGGCGGCCTGGAACGCCGGCACTTCATCCGGCCACAGATTGGGCGGCATCACGCTGGCGTGGGGATGGCCGGCCGGCAGTTCGCGGCCGACATGCCAGAATTCCTTCAGGTCGGCCTTGGCGTGACCCTTGGCGGCTTCGATCCCGAACGGCGTCAAGCCGCGCTGGCCGCCACCGCCCGGCACGACATAGCGGCGCTTCACCGCGTCGGGCAGCGCGAAAAACGCCTTGGTGGCGGCCATGGCGCGATCAATCAGGGCCTGATCGATGCCATGATCGGCCACCACGGCAAAGCCGGTGCGGGCAAAGGCATCGCCAAAGCCGGCCGCGGCGGCCGCCAGATCGGTTTCAACCAGCGACAGTGCGATCGGCTTGATATCGGCAGACAGGCTCATATACCCCATTTGCCGCGTTATTGGCCGCCGTGCCAGCCCCAACAATCAGTGATCCGGCCGGTTGACGAACAGCATGCCATTTTTCAGAAGGCCGCCATGCGCGCTGCCCTGTTCCCCCTGCTGCTGTTGGCCACACCGGCCATGGCCGAACCCATCCCGCCGGCCGTGGCGGCCATGATCGATGCAGCTGCCGCCAATCCCGATCATCTGCGCGTGGTGGGGGATATTGCGAAAAAGACCAATCCGGCCAGCGCCGCCGAAATTGATGCGAAGCTGGCCGCCATCCGCACGGCCGCGGCCAAGGCGCGGGAGGAAAAGCTGGCCTCGCAGGGCCTGTTCGAAGGCTGGACCGGCAATGGCGAGTTTGGCGGTTTCGTGTCGAGCGGCAACACCGAGAACCGCGGCCTGGCGGTGGGCATCAACCTGGCCAAGGAAACCCGCCACTGGAAGCACGCCGTGCGCGGCCAGGTGGATTATCAGCAGGACCAGGGCGTCACTTCGCGGGAACGATTCTTTGCGGGCTATGAAGGCAATTGGAAGTTCAGCCCGCGTGGCTTTGCCGTGCTGGTGCTGAATTATGAACGGGATCGCTTCACCGGCTTCAACAGCCGCTTCTCGCAGGCGCTGGGTCTGGGCTATCGCCTGGTGGACCGGCCCGGCCTGACGTTGGCCTTCGATGGCGGCCCGGCCTTGCGGCAGACGCTGTTCACCACGGGCGCGCAGGAAAATGTGCTGGCCGCCCGTGCCGCCGTGAATGGCAAATGGGTGATGTCCCGCAACCTCACCCTGGCCCAGACCGCGACCTATTATGCCGACAATGTGAACAGCTCGCTGTTGTCGCTGTCGCAATTGACGGCGCGGTTGAACGGCCGGCTTTCGGCGCGGCTGTCGGTGCAGCTCAACAACGAAAGCAACCCGCCGGCGGGCCGGGAAAACACCGACACGGTCACGCGGGCCACGTTGGTCTACAACTTTTGAAATCCGGTTGACCGGTCAGGGTGCCGCCACTATAGCAGCGCCTCCGCGAAGAGTTGGAAGTTTTGGGGCAGCGTAGCTCAGTTGGTGAGAGCGCCGGATTCATAACCCGGAGGTCGGCAGTTCAAATCTGCCCGCTGCTACCATCCCACAATCGGACATGATGATGAACCCACCCGCATGGTCGATTGTTGTCCACGGCGGCTGTGGGCAGTTGACGCCTGATAGCCTGCCCGGCCCGGAAACCGATTGCCGCGCCGGGCTGGTGGACGCTCTGTCCGCGGGCAAGGCTGTGCTGATGGCCGGCGGCAGCGCGGTGGATGCCGTGGCCGCGGCCGTGAGCGTGCTGGAAGATCACCCGCTGTTCAACGCCGGGCGCGGTGCCGTGTTCACGGCCGAAGGCCGCACCGAGCTGGATGCCGCGATCATGGATGGCGCCACGCGGGCCGCCGGCGCCGTGGCCGGCGTCACCCGCACCCGGAACCCGGTGCAATTGGCGCGCGCCGTGATGCGGCACTCCCCCCATGTGCTGCTGGCCCGCGACGGCGCCGATGTGTTCGCGCTGGAACAGGGGCTGGAACAGGTGGAGCCGGGCTGGTTCCGCGTTGAAGGCCGCTGGCAGGCGTTGCAGGCCATGAAGGCGGCAGCGGCGCGCGGGGACGACGTGTTCGATGCCGATCTGAAATATGGCACGGTGGGCGCGGTGGCGCGCGATGCCGGGGGCCATCTGGCCGCCGCCACCTCCACCGGTGGGCTCACCGGCAAGCGCTGGGGCCGGATTGGCGACAGCCCGTTGATCGGCGCCGGCACCATCGCCGATGATCGCAGCCTGGCCGCATCCTGCACCGGTTCGGGCGAAGCCTTCATCCGCGCCGGCGCTGGCCATGAAATGGGCGCGCTGGTGCGGCTGGCGGGCTTGTCGGCCGCCGATGCCGCGGCGCGGGCGCTGGCCGATGTGCAGGCGCTGGGCGGCACCGGCGGCATCATCTTCATCGGGCGTGATGGCCTGCCCGGCTGGGCCTTTTCCACCCCCGGCATGTTCCGCGGCCGTGCGACAGCCTGCGACGAGGATGAGGTGGCAATCTGGGGCCACGAAGGCTAAACCCGAAAGCGCTCATTTGGGGAGAATATCCATGTCCATGCCCGCCGCCTTTGCTGGCCGCCTGTCGATCCCGGTGATCGGTTCGCCGTTGTTCATCATTTCCGGGCCAGAGCTGGTGATGGCCCAGTGCCGCGCCGGCATCATCGGCAGCTTTCCCAGCCTGAACGCCCGGCCGCTGGCCCAGTTCGAAGAATGGCTGCAACGGCTTTCGACCGAACTGGGGCCCAACGATGCGCCCTATGCGGTCAATCTGATTGTCCACCGCTCGAACGACCGGCTGATGGACGATCTGGCGCTGTGCGTGAAATACAAGGTGCCGATGATCATCACCTCGCTGGGCGCCCGCGAGGATGTGAACGAAGCCATCCACAGCTATGGCGGGATCGTGATGCACGACATCATCAACAACAAATTCGCCAAAAAGGCCGTGGAAAAGGGCGCTGATGGCCTGATCGCGGTGGCCGCGGGCGCTGGCGGCCATGCCGGCACCACCAGCCCGTTCGCGCTGATCCAGGAGATCCGCGAATGGTTCGATGGCCCGCTCGCCCTGTCGGGATCGATCGCCACGGGTGATGCCGTGCTGGCGGCGCAGGCCATGGGTGCCGATTTCGGCTATATCGGCAGCGCCTTCATCGCCACCGCCGAAGCCCGCGCCGTGCAGGGATACAAGGACATGATTGCCGAGAGCAGCTCTGCCGACATCGTCTATTCCAACCTGTTCACCGGCGTGCACGGCAATTATCTGCGTCCATCCATCGTCAACGCCGGCATGGACCCGGACAATCTGCCGACCAGCGATCCGTCGGCGATGAACTTCGGCAGCGGCGGCAACACGGAAGCCAAGGCGTGGAAGGATATCTGGGGCTGTGGCCAGGGCATTGGCGCGGTGAAGCAGGTGCTGCCGGCGGCCGCGTTTGTGGCAAAGCTGGTTCGCGAGTATGATGCAGCAAAGGCGCGCATCGGCTTTGGTGCCGCCATCGCAGCGGAGTGAAAATGATGCAGGTTGAATTGAACGCACGCACGCGGGCTGTCTGGTTGGCTGGGGCCATCGTCATGGGCCTGTTGAGCCAGTGGTGCATGGCCTTTGGCCCGTGTGGCCTGCCGATCTGAACCATTGAGGGCACACACAAAAAGGCCGGCGCTTCCGATTGGAAACGCCGGCCTTTTTTGCGTGCGCCTCGATCAGCTGATGCGTTCGGCTCCGGCGGCGCGCTTGTCTTCAACCTGCACGGCCCGCGGCTTCACACCCAGGCTGATCAACAGCGAGGAGGACACGAAGATCGACGAATAGGTGCCAACGATGATCCCCAGCACCATGGCGGCGGTGAAGCCGAAGATCACTTCCGGTCCCAGGATCAGCAGCGCCACCAGCGCGGCCAGCAGCGTGACCGAGGTCATCACCGTGCGCGGCAGGGTTTCGTTCACCGAAAGATCGATGATCTGCTTGATGTCCATCTGGCGATATTTGCGCAGATTCTCGCGCACCCGGTCATCGATCACCACCTTGTCGTTCAGGCTGTACCCAATGATGGTCAGCACGGCCGCGACGATGTTGAGATCGAATTCCAGCTGGGTCAGCGCGAAGAAGCCCAGGGTCACCACCACGTCGTGCACCAGCGCCACCACGGTGGACACGCCGAAATACCATTCGAAGCGGAACCAGGTGAACACCGCGACAAACAGCATCGACAGGCCAACCGCCCACAGGCCATCCTTGATCAGCTCATCCGACACCTTGCCGGACACGCTTTCGACGCGGGCGAACTTCACGCCCTGATAGTCCTTCTCAAGGGCGGTGCGCACCTTGGCCACCACACGCTGCACGGCATTCTGATCACCTTCGGGCAGCGGCAGGCGGATCAGGATCGTGCGGTCATTGCCGAACTCCTGCAATGCGCTGTCGCCCACGCCAACCCGGTCCACCCGCTCGCGCAATGTGTCGATGGCCGGCGCTTGGGCGAACTCCACCTGCATGGTGAGGCCGCCGACGAAATCGACGCCCAGGTTGAGCCCGCGCACCGCCAGCAGGCCGGCGGCACCGATGGTGAGCAGGAGCGTGAGCGCAAAGGCGATGAAGCGGAGTTTGACAAACCCGATGTTGGTGTTGTCCGGAACAAGCTTGAGCGGCATGGTCTATCCTGTCCCGATCAGATGCTTAGGCTTTGCGGCCGCTTGGCGGCCACCCAGTTGGACACCATCAGGCGCACCAGCGTCACAGCCGTGAACACCGAGGTGGCGATGCCGATGGACAGCACCACGGCAAAGCCCTTGATCGGGCCGGAGCCAAACAGGAACATGATGACCGCAACGATGATGTTCAGGCTGTTGGCATCCCAGATGGTGCGCGTGGCTTCCTTGAAGCCGGTTTCGATGCTGGCAACAACGCCCCTGCCCTTCCGCTGTTCTTCGCGGATGCGTTCGTTGATCAGCACGTTGGCATCCACTGCCGCGCCGATGGTGAGCACCATGCCGGCAATGCCGGGCAGCGTCAGCGTGAAGCCGGCGGCGGACATGATGCCCAGGATCATCACGACGTTGAAGAACAGCGCCACCACGGAATAGACGCCGAAGCGGCCATAGGTGGTGATCATCAGCACGGCCACGGCCAGCACGGCCACGATTGATGCGATCGTGCCGGCACGGATGGAGTCCGCGCCCAGATCGGGGCCGACCGTGCGTTCTTCCACCACCTTCAGCTCCACCGGCAGTTTGCCGGAGCGCAGCAGGATCGCCAGTTCATTGGCGCCCTGCACGGTGTAGCTGCCGCTGATGATGCCGCTGCCGCCCAGGATGGGCTCGTTGATGTTCGGCGCGGAAATCACCACGCCGTCCAGCACGATGGCAAAGGGTCGACCGACATTTTCCGTCGTGGCCTGGGCAAAGCGGCGGCCGCCGGTGCTGTCAAACCGGAACGACACCGCCGGGGCGCCGTTCTGATCGGTCGTCACCTGCGAATCGACCAACTGGTCACCCGAAATGATCGCCCGGCGCTTCACCACCATCTGGCCGCCATCCTGCATCGGCAGGATCTGGCTGCCGGGCGGCGCGCGGCCGGCCTGCACCTCCACCGGATCGGCCGTTGTGTCGGCCAGTTTGAACTCCAGCTTGGCGGTTTTGCCGAGCAGCGCCTTCAAGGCTTCGGGGTCTTGCAGGCCGGGCACCTGCACCACGATGCGGGTGGCGCCCTGGCGCACGATGGTGGGTTCGCGCGTGCCCAATTCATCGATGCGCTTGCGGATCACCTCCACGGCCTGCGCCATCGCGCCATCCACGGCGGCGGCAATGCCGGCCTGGGTGGGGGTGAGGATGATCTGGCCGGGCACCGAGCCGCGCGCCACGTCAACTTCGCGCGACGCGCCAAGGCCGAGCGGTTGCGTGACCTTGTTCAATATCTGCACCGCCTGATCGGTGCGACCCAGATCATTGACCGAAAAGCTCAGCCGTTTGCCGGCCAGCGACAGATCGGTGATGGCAATCGCCCCGCCCTCGGCCGCGCGCAGTTCGCCGCGCACGGTTTCTTCAAGCGCTTCCAGCTTGGCCTGTTCAACGTCGGTTGGCAGCGCTTCCAGCATCAGGTGCGAGCCGCCGCGCAGATCGAGACCCAGCGGCAACTGGCTTTTTGGCACGCCAGCGGGCAGGCCGGACAGCACGGAGGGCGGCAGCGCGTTGGGCAGGGCCAGCAGCGCGCACAGGCCAATCGTCAACCAGATCGACCAGATTTTCCACTTGGGAAAGTCGAGCACCGGCTTACTTGTCCTTTTCGTTCGCCGCTGCCGGCAGCCCGCGCGGTTTCACGTCGGCCAGCGTGGATTTCAGCACGACAAAACGCACATTGGGACCAGCGTCCACTTCCACTTCGGTATCGGTGACCCGCACGGCCTTGCCGATGATGCCGCCGCCGGTGATCAGATCATCGCCCTTTTTCACCGCATCCACCATGGCGCGATGCTGTTTCACCCGCTGTTGCTGCGGGCGGATGATGAGGAAATAGAAGATGGCGAAGATCGCCAGATAGGGGAGGAAACCGATAAGGGCAGCCGTGCCCCCTGCGGCCGCCGCGCCCCCCGCTGCCTGGGCATAGGCCGGGCTTGCAAACATCGCTGTCTCACTTCTGCTTGGCTGAACACTTGATCGCGACAGGCTCTAGCGGCTTGCACAGGGGCGTGCAACCGCGCCGGATTCCCATCGCCGACAAATGCGCATATCAGTTGCGCCATGACAAACGACAAGACCCTCCCGCTTCTCGAACGCATTGCCGCCGCGCTGGAACGCCGCGCGCCGCCCGGCGTGGCCGCCGCCAGCCCGGCACAGGGCCATTGGTTCGGCTGGACCGATACCGGCCTTGCCGCTCTGCCCCCGGCCCGCACCACCCCGCTGGCGCTGTATCAGGGCGTGGCCGTGCAGGCGGCCACCCTGCTGGAAAACAGCCGCCGCCATGCCATGGGCCTGCCGGCGCATGACGTGCTGTTGTGGGGCGCACGCGGCATGGGCAAATCCAGCCTGGCCCGCAGTGTTGTTGCCGATCTGCTTGCCCAGGGCCATGATCTGGCGCTGGTGCAAGTGATGCTGCCGGCGCTGGCCAGCCTGCCCGCCCTGTTTGCCGCGCTGGCCATGGCGGAGCGGCCGTTTCTGGTGTTTCTGGATGATGTGTCGCTGGGTGCCGATGCGGCCGAGGTCCACGCGCTGCGATCCCTGCTGGACGGCGGGGTGCAGGCGCGGCCCGACCATGTGCGCCTGATCGTCACCAGCAACCGTCGCCATCTGGTGCCGCGCCGACTGGCCGAAAACGAAGGTGACGCGATCAACCCCCGTGATGTGGCCGCTGATCATCTGGCGCTGTCCGATCGCTTTGGCATGCGGCTGGGTTTCCACCCCTGCGACCAGGATGAATATCTCGCCATGTGCGCGGCCTATGCCCGCCAGCATGGCCTGGCCTTTGATCCGCCGGCCGCCCTGGCCTGGGCGGTGGCGCGCGGCGCCCGCTCTGGCCGGGTGGCATGGCAATATACGGTGGAACAGGCCGGTGCGCAGGGGGTTAAGCTGGCCGTTTGAGGGCCGTTCAGCCTGCTGCAAGCCTTGGGCAGGCAGGCTGCATCATCATCTGATCAGGAAGGATTCGTCGATGCGCCTGCTTGCTGCCCTCCTCCCGGTGATCCCCCTGGTGGCTGCTGGCCTTGCCGTCACCCTGCCCGCCGCTCCGGCTGCGGCGCAGGCCTGGCGCAGCATCACCTGCGAGAGCTGGAACTTCCGCGAAGCGGCCTGCCCGGTGCCGGGCGCCGAGCGGGTGCAGTTGCTGCGCGTGAATGGCGGCCAGTGCATCGAAGGCGAGACATGGATCCATGATGGCCGCGCGATCCGGGTGCGGGGCGGCTGCCGCGCGCAGTTCCGGGTGGATGACAACCACGGCTGGGGCACCGGCGGCTGGGATCAGGGCTGGAACAACCAATGGGCCAACAGCCGCCTGATCCGCCTGCGCTGCGAAAGCTGGAACTTCCGTGAAGCCATTTGTGCCACGCCGGCACCCATTGCCAGCGTGCGCATCGCCAGGGTGATTGCCGGCGATTGCCGCGATGGTGCCACCTGGCGTTGGGATCGGCGCAGCATCCATGTGCGCGGCGGCTGCCGGGCCGATTTCGAGGTGCTGGCCGCGGCCAGCCAATGGCAGGGCGGCGGGCAGTGGTCGGGCGGATTGGGCGCCGGTGGGCAGGCTGGCGGTGGCTTGGCCAGCATCACCTGCGAAAGCTGGAATTTCCGGCCGGCCTCCTGCCCTGCCCCCGGTGCGCGCACGGTGCAGATTGCCCGCGTGCTGGGCGGTTCCTGCATCGAAGGCCGCAACTGGAGCTTTGACCGCGGTGTGATCCGGGTGCGTGACGGCTGCCGCGCCCGCTTTGATCTGTATTGATCTGCTGCGACACAGAAGGATGGTTGCTGTTGCGCCGGGCCACCTTATATTGCCGGTCTGTCTGTTTGATCGAGGCGACATAAGTTGAAATTTCTTGGCACGTTGTGGCGCATTCTGGTTGGCATCAAGGACTTCCTGGTGCTGTCCTTGCTGGCGCTGTTCTTCCTGGCGATTTCGGCGGCGCTGTCGTCGGGCAAGGTGGCCAAGGTGCCGGATGGCGGCGCGCTGGTGATCGCATTGGAAGGCGCCATCGTCGATCAGGGCAGCGAATCCAGCCCGTTTGATGCCGCCAGCGGCAACGTGGCATCCGAAGTGCAGGTGCGCGATCTGGTGCGCGCCATCGATGCCGCCGCGGCTGACAAGCGCATCAAGGCGCTGGTGCTGGAACTTGATGGCTTCATGGGCGCAGGCCAGGCCAATATCGACAGCGTGGTCGCCGCGCTGGAACGCTTCAAGAAGGCCGGCAAGCCGATCCACGCCTGGGCAACGGCCTACACCGATGACAGTTGGTTGCTGGCTGCGCCCGCCACCCGCATCTGGGCCAATCCGCTGGGCGGGGCGATCATCACCGGGCCGGGCGGTTCCAACCTTTATTTCGCCGGTGCGCTGGCCAAGCTGAATATCGATGTGAA
>CAZHTW010000063.1:0-16322 GCA_964535865.1 uncultured Sandarakinorhabdus sp.
GAGGGGCAGTTGCTGATCGCCAACCGCTTCATCAGCTGCGATCCGGGCACGCGCTCGCGCCTGTCGCCCGGCGCGTCTTATGCGCCGCCGCTCAAGCCTGGTGCGATGGTCGATGGTTTTGCCGTTGGCGAAGTGATTGAAAGTCGCCACCCACGCTTTGCCGCGGGCGAACTGGTGATGGGCACTGGTTGGGCCACGCACATGGTGTCGAACGGACGCGGTTATCTGGCCAAGGTGCCTGATCTGGGCGTGCCGCTGTCGCTGTGGAACGGCATCTTGGGCGTGCCGGGGATGACGGCGTGGTTCGGCCTGAAGCGTGTGGCCAATTTGCTGGCCGGGGAGCGCGTGCTGGTGACCAGTGCCGCCGGGCCGGTGGGGGCGACGGCGGGGCAATTGGCGAAGATCTGGGGCGCGGCCAACGTGACCGGCATTGCCGGCGGGGCGGAGAAGTGCCGCTGGCTGGTGGAGGACTGCGGCTTTGATGCCGCGCTGGATTACAAGGCGGCCGATTTCGAGGCGCGCTTTGCCGAAGCCAGCACGGATGGCTGGGACGTGCTGTTCGACAATGTCGGCAACGCCAGTGTCGACCGGGCGCTGCCGGTGATGCGCATGAAGGGCCGCATCGTGATTTCCGGCCAGGTGGCGGATTATAACTTCACGCCGCAAGAGGCGCCGGGCATCCACAACACCCGCGAGTTCATCGGCAAGCGGCTGCGCATGGAAGGGCTGGTGGTGTTTGATGATCTGCCGCAATTCCCGGCGGCGCAGGAGGAACTGGCCGGCCTGATCCGCGCCGGGCAGATGAAGTATCGCGAGGAGATTTTCGACGGGATCGCCAGCCTGCCTGCGGCCTTCTCGGGCCTGTTCAGCGGGCAGAGCTTTGGCCGCCGCCTGATCCGCGTCTAACGCGGCCACTGGCCTTCGCCGGCCCAAGGGCGTAAGAAGCCTCAAGCAAACTTTTTTGCCAAGGAACGTTCGACATGGGTTCGTTGAGCCTCACCCACTGGCTGCTGGTCATCCTGGTTGTCATGCTGCTGTTCGGCCGGGGCCGGATTTCCGATCTGATGGGCGATTTCGCCAAGGGGATCAACAGCTTCAAGAAGGGCCTGAACGAAGGTGAGACGCCGCCGGCACCGCCGCCGCAGGTGACGTCCGCGCCGCCGGCGCCTGCCAATCCGGTGACCGAAGACACGCGCCGATAATCGGGCAGCACGGGCCGCCCCCGGCCCGGCCCCGGCATTAAGGGCACGCGATGTTTGGCATTGATTCCTCTGAACTGGCGATCATCGCGCTGGTGGCCCTGTTGGTCATCGGCCCGAAAGACCTGCCCAAGGCGCTGCGCTGGGCTGGCCAATATGTGGCCAAGGCCCGCGCCATGAGCCGGCACCTGCGCGCCGGGTTCGACACGATGATGCGCGAATCCGAGCTGGAAGAGATGCAGAAATTGTGGGCGGCCCAGAACGAAGCCATCATGAAGGCCAGCAGCCTGCCGGAAAACAGCCTGCCCGATCTGGCCGGGCCAGTGCCGGCGGTTGATCCGGCTATGGTCGATCCCTGGGCCGATGTGGTGCCGGAACCGGAACCCGCACCTGTGGCCGAAGCGCCGGCGCGCAAGCCGCGCAAGCCACGCGCCAAAAAGACGGTGGCGGCTGATGCCACAGGCACGGGAGACGCAGCATGAACGCTGATGTCGATCGCGCTGATATCGATGCCAGCAAGGCGCCGCTGCTTGATCATCTGATCGAGCTGCGCGGCCGGCTGCTGCGCTGCGTGGTGTATTTCGTCATCGGCTTTGGCCTGGCGTTCAGCCAGGCTGGGCGCATCTTTGATTTTCTGGTGCAGCCGTTGATGGATGCATCGGGCGCTGGCGCGCGGCTGATCTATACCAAGCTGTATGAGGCGTTTTTCGTCGAGATCCGGGTGGCGGCCTTTGCCGGCTTCTGCATGGCCTTTCCGTTCATCGCCAACGAACTGTGGCGCTTTGTGGCCCCCGGCCTGTATCGCAAGGAACAGAAGGCGCTGCTGCCCTTCCTGCTCGCCACGCCGCTGCTGTTCACGGCCGGGGCGTCGCTGGCCTATTATGGCGTGATGCCGGCGGCCTTCCGTTTCTTCCTGGGTTTTCAGCAGTTGCAGGGCGCCAATGGCATCAACCGCGAGGCGTTGCCCGCGATGGGCGAATATCTGGATCTGGTCACCAGCATGATCCTGGCCTTTGGCATCGCCTTCCTGTTGCCGGTGTTGCTGATGCTGCTGGAACGCGCCGGCATTGTGTCCCGCGCCAATCTCATCGCCGGGCGGCGCTATGCCATTGTCGCCGCGTTCGTCGTGGCCGCCGTGCTCACCCCGCCCGATCTGTGGAGCCAGATCGCCTTGGCGGTGCCGCTGGTGCTGCTGTATGAACTGTCGATCATCGGCATCTGGTTCACCGAACGCCGCCGCGCCAAGACTGTGGCCGCCGAAGCGGCGCAAGCCCCGGCCGAAGGCTGAACGGCGGAACGCGCCTCGGGCTGCGGGACGCGCTGATCATGGATTTTGCCCTGCCTGAACGGCCGTTGCCGGCTGATCTGCTGCCCTTGTTGCCGGATGGGCTGGACGCGCGGTTGCGCCAGGCCGCTGCGGCCGCCTGGGCCGACGCGCCCTTCCTGAAGGGCCTGATCCGGGGTCGCCCGGCCACCATGGCCCTGCTGGCCGATGCCGGCCCGGATGCAGCGATTGCCGCTGCGCTGGCGCTGGTCGCCGCCGATGATCGGCCGATCATGCCCCGCCTGCGCACCGCCCGCCGCGATGTGGCCTTGATCACCGCGCTGGCCGATCTGGCCGGGCTGTGGAGCCTGGAACAGGTGACGGCGGCACTTTCGGATTTCACCGATCGGGCCATCGATGCCGCCATTGCCGCCGCGCTGGCCGAGCGCGGGGCACCCAATCGCGGGCTCGTCGCGCTGGCGCTGGGCAAGCTGGGCAGCCGCGAGCTGAACTATTCATCCGATGCCGATCTGATCTTCATCCACGATTCTGATCTTGTTCCCTGCCGGAGCGGCGAGGATCCCGGCCAGGCGGCGGTGCGCATCACCCGGCGGGCGGTGGCGATCCTGAATGATCTCACCCCCGATGGCTATGTCGCCCGCATCGATCTGCGATTGCGGCCGGCATCGGAAATCACGCCCATGTCCATCAATGTGGCAGCGGCGGAGCATTATTATCAATCCGAAGCAATGACCTGGGAACGGGTGGCCTTCATCCGCGCCCGGGCCGTGGGCGGCGATCTGGCGCTGGGCCGCGCCTTTCTGGACCAGATCCGCCCCTTTGTGTGGCGGCGCAGCCTGGATTACACGGCGGTGCGCGACATTCAGGCCGTGAGCTTGCGCATCCGCGATCATTTCGATGGCGGCCAGACCATTGGGCCCGGTTTTGACGTCAAGCGCGGCCGGGGGGGCATCCGCGAAGTGGAGTTTTTTGCCCAGATCAACCAGCTGATCTGGGGCGGTCGCGACCCGGCCCTGCGCTGCCCGGCAACGCTGGACGGGTTGGCGGCGCTGGCCGGCGGCGGCCATGTGCCGGCGGCCGAGGCGGCGCGGCTGGCCGCCAGCTATCGTGGCTTGCGCACACTGGAACATCGCCTGCAGATGCGTCGCGATGAACAGACACACGCCATCCCGCGCCTGGCCGCTGATCGCCATGCCGTGGCGCGGCTGTGCGGCCTGAAGGATGGCGCGGGCCTGATCACGAGTCTGGGCCGTATCACCCAGCCGGTGGCCACCGCCTATGACCGGCTGGTGCAGGCCGCTGCGCCCGTGGCCACACCAGTGCCGGCTGATCCCAGGGCCTGGTTGAAGGCCAATCATCCCGGCCTGGCCCGCCTGTTGCCGCCGTTGATCGCTGGCTGGCGCCAGGGCAAGTATCGCGCGCTGAAAAGCGAGGCGGCGCGCGGTGATTTCGAAACCGTGCTGCCGGCGCTGATCGAGCGATTGGCCGCAGCGGCTGATCCTGCCCAGGCCGCCGGCCGGCTGGATGGTCTGCTGGCTGCCTTGCCGGCGGGTGCCCAGTTCATGGCGCTGCTGCGCGCCAACCCGCCGCTGGTGACGCTGCTGGGCAATCTGATCAGCATCACACCAGTGCTGGCCGAGGCGCTGGCGCGCGATCCGGCCCTGTTTGACGTGATGCTGTCCCCCGATGCGTTTGCGCCGGTGCCCGATGCGGCGGCGCTGGCCGCCGAACTGGCCAGCCTGTCCCGCAATGCCGGCGGGGTGGAAGACCAGCTTGACCGGGTGCGCCGCTGGACAGCGGAACGGCGCTTTCAATTGGGCGCGCAATTGATCGAAGGCCATGCCGATGCGCTGGCGGTGGGCCGCAGCCTGGCCGATCTTGCCGACGCCGCCATCGCGGTGCTGTTGCCGGTGGTGGCCGATGATTTTGCGCGCAACCATGGCCATGTGCCGGGCGGCGCACTGATCGTGCTGGCGCTGGGCCGGCACGGCGGCCGCGCGATGACCCATGCCAGCGATCTTGATCTGGTGTTCCTGTTCAGCGGCAGCCACGAGGCCGTTTCCGACGGGGCAAAGCCTTTGCCGGCCAGCCTCTATTTCAACCGGTTGGCGGCGCGCATGGTCACGGCACTCTCGGTCCCCACCGCCGCCGGTGCGCTGTATGAGGTGGACACGCGGCTGCGGCCGTGGGGGGCCAAGGGCAATCTGGCGCTTTCGGTGGACAGTTTCGCCCGATATCAGCGGGAGGAGGCGGAAAGCTGGGAGCATATGGCGCTGACTCGCGCCCGGGTGGTGGCAGGGCCGGCGGCAGCGCTGGATGCCGCGATCGCCGGTGTGCTGGCCGCCCCGCGTCATGCGGCGCCCTTGCGGGCCGCCGTGCTGGCCATGCGGGCCGACATGGCCGCCGCCAAGCCAGCGCAGGGCCGGTTTGATGTGAAACTGGCCAGTGGCGGCCTGGTTGATCTGGAGTTCATCGTGCATTTCCGCCAACTGGCCAGCGGGCGGGGGCTGCATCCCGAATTGCCGGCGGCGCTGGCCGCGCTGGTCGCCGATGGCCAGTTGCCGGCTGAACTGCTGGCCGCGCACGATGTTCTGGCCCGCACCCTGATTTGGCTGCGGCTGTTGTTTCCGGGCGCACGGGTGCCCGAAACCCTGGCCGAACCCGTCGCGGCCATCCTGGCCCGCGCGCTGGGTGCGGCAAATTTCGCCGCCTTTGCTGATCAGCTTGCCCTCGCCAGGGAACAGGTGCGCATGGCATGGACAACAGGCTTTGCGACAGGAGAAAAATGATGAGCATGCCCCAGATTGGCGCCGCTGCCCCCGAATTTGCCATGGCGGGTGATACGGGCCCGATCGCGCTGGCGGATTTTGCCGGCAAGAAGCTGGTGGTCTATTTCTATCCCAAGGATGACACGCCGGGCTGCACCAACGAAGGCAAGGCATTTTCGGCGCTGCAGGCGGAGTTTGCCGCCACCGATACGGTGGTGATTGGCGTGTCGCGGGACAGCGTGGCAAGCCACGCCAAGTTCCGCGCCAAGCATGGCCTGACCGTGCTGTTGGGCAGCGACCCCGGCGAGGTGACCGAGGCCTTTGGCGTGTGGGTGGAAAAATCCATGTATGGCAAGAAATACATGGGTATCGAACGCGCCACCTTCCTGATCGGACGCGATGGCGTGATTGCCCAGGCCTGGCCCAAGGTGAAAGTGCCCGGCCATGCCGAAGCGGTGCTGGCGGCAGCGCAGGCGCTGGCCTGAACCGGCGGCACGAAGGTTGAAGAGGCTGGCCCGATTCGAAGGCACCGGGCTCGCATCGGGCCGAATCAAGGGCCAGCCTCTTGGCGGCTGCCCGCACCGGTGAATGACCAACACCGGTGCTTGAGACCCAATTGCAGGCCGCTCACGGTATTTACGCCTGGCGTTGCCATTGGTTGCACTGCATGGGCACGTTTTTTTCACGGTTCGTCGCCAGCGGTGAACGGTTGGCCGCTTGGGGTGGAATGCCCCGTTGTTCACGCTGATCGCGGCTGGTTCAAGTCTGTTGTCGCAGGTGCTCGCCAGCGATGAGGGGACAGCAGATCAGACAGACGCCATGCGGGATCAGGTGATCCGGCAAAGTTGACCGTTTGAACGCTGCCACCCCTGAACCAAAAGGGTCGCAGCAGCAGATGAACTGGCAATTGGGCATTTTGGGCAAGACGGGGCTGCTGGCCCTGGCCGCCGCCCTTGCGCCCGCTGGTGCTGTCCAAGCCCAGCTTGCTGCCCCGGTCAGCACGGCCGCTGCCTGCGAAACCATGCTGGGTGATGACAGCGCCACCAATCCTGCCACCAGTGTTGCCAGCGCCCGCCGTGAATTTCTGGCCGCCCTTGCCGATGATCGCGCCGATCCGGCCGCGCTCGCCCGCATGTTGCCACGCGCCGGCCAGACCGTGGCCGCCCTGATTGGCGCCGCGCCGGCCGGTGAAGCCCGCGCCGAAGCCGTGCTGCAGCGCCTGGGTCTTGATCCCTCGCGCTTCCTCAGCAACGAAGGCCGTGGCGGTCCGTTCATCGCCGCCAATGATCCGCAGGTGCGCGATCTTCAGGCCAATGCTGCCCGCATGGTCAAGGTGGCCGCCACCTTCGCTCGCATCCCGGCCTTCATGCCGGTCAATCACTATCGCCCGTCATCGGATTTCGGTTATCGTTCCGATCCGTTCCACGGCGGCGGCGCCTTCCATGCCGGTATCGACATGCTGGGCGGCACCGGCGATGCCATTCATGCCGCGGCCGATGGTGTTGTGGTCCGGGCTGGCTGGTGGGCCGGTTATGGCAAGGTGGTCGTGGTTGATCACGGCAATGGCATGGAAACCCGCTATGGCCACATGAGCCGCTTTCATGTGAAAGCGGGTGACACCGTGCGCCAGGGCCAGGTGATCGGCGGCATGGGCTCAACCGGCCGGTCCACCGGCACGCATCTGCATTTTGAAATCCGGCTGGATGGCCGCGCCCTTGATCCCCAGCCGTTCATCGATCTGGCCAGCTTTGGCGTGAACAATCCGGTGAAGTCGCGGCCGACCGTGGTGGCGCCGGTGAACATCGCCAGCGATGAACCCTTTGCGCCCTTGGCCGATGGCGATGAGGTGATGGCCGGTGGCCGCCGCTGGACCGTGCGCAGCGGCCGTTGATCGCGGCTGGTTGCATCGCGCTGCCAGCCCCCCTACATTGCAGCCATGGATAGCCCCCCGCGCCTGACTTCGGCTGCTGCCGCCCGTGTTGCCGCCATTGCCGCCCGTCAGGGCAAGCCCGGCCTGATGCTGCGCCTGGCCGTTGATGGCGGTGGTTGTGCCGGATTCCAATATCGCTTCGGCCTGGAAGCCGCGCCGGCTGCCGATGATGTGGCGGTGGAGACGGATGGCGTCACCATGCTGATCGATCCGGACAGCCTGCCGTTCCTGGAAGGCTCCGAAGTCGATTATGTCGAAAAGATCGGCGCAGCGGCCTTTGAGGTGCGCAACCCCAACGCCGCCTCCGGCTGCGGCTGCGGTTCCAGCTTCTCGGTCTGAAACCGCTTTAGCGCGGGCCTTCGGCTCCGCGGGGCGCAGGCAGGCCCTGTTCGGCCACCATCGCCGGCGTCACCTTGTCCTTGTACTTGTTGCCGAAATTGCTGCGGACATAGTTGATCACGTCGGCAATCTGCGTGTCGGTCAGGCTGCCGCGGAACCAGGGCATCGCGCCTTTGCCGCCGGTGACGACCATGATCGGATAGCCGGCGGCTTCCAGCCCGCCATTCTTCGCCAGCGCCGGGATCTTGCCGGCGCCTTCGCCGCCAAGGGCATTGGCCATGTGGCAGGCCTGGCAGACATTCTGATAGACTTCGGCGCCGGGGTGGGGCGGCGGTGGGGCCTTGGCCGGCTTTTGCGCCAACACGGGAGTGGCCAGCAGCGCAGCCGCAGCGAACAGGACGAAACGCATTTTCAAGCCTCCAGCGCGCGCTTGTGCAGGCGGGTGACGGCATCGAGGGAGGACAGGATCGCGCCTTCCATCCAGCAGCCGACATAGGACGCATGCTCACCGGCCAGCACCAGCCGGTTGTCCACTGCGCACAGCGTCTGATAATGTTCCTTGCGGGTTTCCTCGTTCCACATGGCGCAGCAGCCCAGGGTGAAGGGCACCCGGCTCCACGCCACGGTGGCGCCGCCGATATACTCTTCCTTGTAGCGGCCAGGGTGGAACACGCTGCCCTGGTCAAGCGCGCGCGCAATCCGCTCTTCCGGCGTCATGCCGGCGAATTTGTAGCTGGCCGGGCCAAAGGTATAGGCGCCCAGGATCACCGCGGGGCCATCGCTGTGCAGTTTGCCGGACGGGTAGGAGATCATGCTGATCTCGCGGTCGGTGAAGCTGATGCCGCCGTAAATGGCCTCTTCCTCTTCCCAGAAGCGCCGCTTGAATTCGAGACCGATCTTCACCGAGTTGGAATAGGGCACTGCCTTGATCGCGGCATCGAGCGCCGGATTGCAATCCACATCGATCTGGCTGAGCACGCTGAGCGGGATGGTGCAGACGCAATAATCCGCTTCCGTGGTGCCGGTCACGCCGGTGCCGGTATCGGTGTGGGTCACCGTCACCTTGCCGCCCTGCTGGCTGATCGCCGTCACCTTCTGGTTATACTTGATCTTGCCTTCCACCTGCTTGGCGAAACCGCGGCCGATCATGCCCATGCCGCCCACCGGCTGGAACATGGCATGCTGGTGATCGATGCTCATGTGTTGCGAGACGACGCGCCAGATGCCGGAATCGAGAATATCCTTGAACGGATAGACATCGGACGGGATGGGCTCACCCAGCACGCCGCCGCCCTGCGCCCGCTCAAAGCCGCGCCGGCGCGACGAGCGATAATTCTTGGTATATTTGAAATTCTGATCCAGCGCGCCCCAATCGCGCAGCGCCAGGCGCAGGCGGTCGGCATCCTCCTTGGTCATGACCGAGTCAAGCGCGCGATTGTCGATGGCTTTCGACAGCAGCTCGGCGACATTGCCATCCCAATCGGCATGGAGTTCGCGATAGCGCATCGGCTTGCCGCCAAAGGCCTTGGCCGAATGCACCAGCGCCTGCTGGTTCATCTGGATGAAGGGCTCCAGCGCCACGCCAAAGGCCTTGCAATAATGCAGCAGGGCGCGGTGGTGATAGGGAATGCGCCACGGGCCGGGGTTGAGATAATTGCCATTGGCAAAGCCGACCTTCTGGGTGGCTCCGCCCAGTTCGGTATAGGTGTCGCCGCCATAAAGCGACCAGTTCCGGCCGCCGGGCCGGTTGTTGTATTCGAGGATCTGCACCTGATAACCGGCCTTGGCCAGTTCATATGCCGCGAGCATGCCCGCCAGGCCGGCGCCCAGCACCACCACCCTGGCCCCCGGCCGCGCGCCTTGCAGATTGGGCGGTCCAGCAAACTGGGTTTCCTTGGCGTGGCCAAGCGCTTCCATCGCCTGATACAGCACGGCGGTGCCCGCCATCATCCCGATCGCATGCAGCACTTCGCGCCGCGTCGGACCCCGTTTTGCCAAATTCATCGGCCGTGTGCTTTCCCTGTTCGACCCCGGATCAACCTGCCACCGGCTGCCCCACCACACCAGTGGTTTTGGTTGGCATGAAGCGATGCGCCGCAGCCCGCCCGGCCGATAGTGGTGAAATGACGGGGTTTTTCGTCCTGTTGATCTCAATAGCCAGCGGCATAATCGTCTTCGGCCCGGTCAGCGAATTTGGTGAACTGCTTGATGAAGGTCAGCGGCACCGTGCCGGTGGCACCATGGCGCTGCTTGGCGATGATCACCTCGGCCAGGCCAAAGATTTTTTCGGCCT
The DNA here is from genome assembly GCA_964535865.1 of uncultured Sandarakinorhabdus sp. Taxonomy (GTDB): domain Bacteria; phylum Pseudomonadota; class Alphaproteobacteria; order Sphingomonadales; family Sphingomonadaceae; genus Sandarakinorhabdus. Next base: position 9,815 of record CAZHTW010000063.1, read on the forward strand.
TTTCCCGCCACTTGGCGTGCTTCTCCGTCTCTTCGGGATCAGGCTGTTTCAGGCCGTGATAATATTCCTCGCGATAGACGAACATCACGATATCGGAATCCTGCTCGATGGTGCCGCTCTCGCGCAGATCAGACAGCTGCGGCCGTTTGTCTTCGCGGTTTTCCACGGCGCGGCTGAGCTGCGACAGCGCGATCACCGGCACCTGCAGTTCCTTGGCCAGCGTCTTCAGGCCGCGGGTGATCTCGGAGATTTCCTGCACCCGGTTGTCGCTGCCGCTGGTCTTGGATCCCGAAAGCAGCTGGAGATAATCGACGACGATCAGTCCGATGCCATGCTGGCGTTTCAGCCGGCGGGCGCGGGTGCGCAGCGCGGCGATGGACAGGCCGGGCGTGTCGTCGATCCACAGCGGCAACGCGGCCAGTTCGGTGGAGGCACGGGCCAGCCGGGTGAAATCATCGTCACTGATCTTGCCCATCCGCAGCTGTTCGCCGTTCACCTCCGACTGTTCGGCCAGGATGCGGGTGGCAAGCTGATCGGACGACATCTCGAGACTGAAAAAGGCCACCGGCGCGCCCGAGGATTTATCCGGTTCGATGCCCCGTGCCCTGTCCTGGATGAAGCGCTGGGCACAGGCAAAGGCGATGTTGGTGGCAAGGCTGGTCTTGCCCATGGCCGGGCGGCCGGCAAGGATGAGCAGATCGGATTTGTGCAGGCCGCCCATCTTTTCGTTCAGGCCGGTCAGACCGGTGGTGTAGCCCGAAAGATGCCCGCCCGACCGTTTGGCGCGATCGGCCTGGGCCACCGCCTCCATCGCAGCCTCGCGGAAGGTCTTCACGGCGCCCTGCACTTCGCCGGCTTCGGCGACCTTGTACAGCGCCATTTCAGCCGCTTCGATCTGATCGATCGGCACGATATCGCGGCTGGTGTCGCAGGCCTGGCTCACCATGTCGCGGCCGACGCGGATCAATTCGCGCAGCAGCGCCAGATCATAAATCTGGCTGGCGAAATCCCGCGCCGCCAGCAGCGCCGCGCCATTCTGGGTGAGGGTGGCGAGATAGCCCGGCCCGCCCAGTTCGATCATCGCCGGATCGGCATCGAACATCGGTTTCAGCGTCACCGGTGTTGCGGCCATGCCGCGCGCCGATAGCGTGAGCACGGCAGCAAAGATGCGGCCATGCAGCGGATCGGCAAAATGTTCGGGCTTCAACCGGGCGACAACGTCTTCCACCAGCCGGTTGTCGATCATCAGCGCGCCGAGCAACGCCGCTTCGGCTTCGATATTCTGCGGCAGGCCGGCGTGCGGTTGGGCCGGATCGACGATGCGCAAGTTGGTTACGGTGGGGGGGATGGAGGCCATGGCGCCTTGTCGCCCAATGCGTGGCCCGGCTCAAGGGCTGCAGCCGGCCGGGCGAAATTTGGGCGGGGGCGCTTCTGTGCATGCCCTGTGGATAACAGGCCGTGCTTGCCGCCAGCCGCGTTAATGGCGTAAGGCCGCGCCGTGAACACACAACCCGATTATCGCGCCCGCTCTGCGGCCCGGCTTGCCGCTGTGCAGGCCCTGTACCAGCTGGAAATGCGTGGCCTTGGCGCCGGTGAAAGCGTGCCCCGGCTGTTGACCGAATTTCACCAGCATCGGCTGGGCCAGGAAATTGAAGGCGCGGAATATCTCGCCGCGGATGAAGCCTTCTTCGACGATCTGGTCGCTGGTGTCGCCGCCCGGCAGGATGAACTGGACACGCTGATCAGCGGCGGGCTGGCGGAGGGCTGGTCACTGAACCGGCTCGACCGGCCGATGCGCGCCCTGCTGCGCGCCGCCCTGTATGAACTTCTGGCCCGCCCCGATGTGACGGCGGCCACCGTGATCAACGAATATGTTGATGTCGCCCATGCCTTTCACGACGAAAAGGAAGCCCGCTTCGTCAATGGCCTGCTCGACACGCTGGCCCGCCGGGTGCGCGGCTAAGACCAGGGTCCAAACTCAATCAGACTGGAGGTCGTCACGTTGTCCGGAAGCCCGATAGGAGTGAGCGAGTGCAGCCAGATAGCATCGCTATCTGGCAATCGAGCGAGCGCGCTATCGGGCTTCCGGCCCATACCGACCCCCATTCTGATTGAGTTTGAACCCTAATGAAGGAGCGGGAGTTCATCGCCCGCCACCTGGCTCCGCTGGCCTCCACAGCAGCGGCGCGCGGCCTGGCCGATGATGCGGCCGTGTGGCTGCCGCCCCTGGGCCGTGAACTGGTGTTCACCCATGATGTGCTGGCGCAGGGCGTGCATTATCTGCCCGATGATCCACCCGGCGATGTGGCGTGGAAATTGCTGGCGGTGAACCTGTCTGATCTGGCCGCCATGGCCGCCACGCCGGCCGGCGTGCTGCTGGGGCTGGCGGGGCCGGATGATCAGGATTGGCGCGCTGGCTTTGCCGCAGGTCTGGGGCGGGCGCTGGATCATTTCGGCGTGGCCTTGTGGGGCGGTGATACGGTGAGTGGGCTGGATGGCACCGTGCTGGGGCTGACGGCGATCGGCTGGGTGGAGCGCGGGCAGGCGCTGGGCCGGGCGGGCGCGCAGCCGGGCGATGCCCTGTGGGTTTCGGGCACGATTGGCGATGCCGGGCTGGGGCTGGCCGTGGCGCAAGGCACGGCAGCGTTCGACAAGGCGCTGTTGAACCGCTTCCGCCGGCCGACGCCGCGGCTGGCGCTGGGGGCGGCGCTTGGCGGCGTGGCAAGTGCCGGAATGGATGTGTCAGACGGGCTGTTGATCGATGCGGAACGGCTGGCGGCGGCCAGCGGGGTTGGACTGGCCATTGCGCTGAATGCAGTGCCGTTGGGCCGGCCAGCCCGCGGGCTTGATGATCTGCTGGCGCGGGTGACTGCCGGCGATGATTATGAGCTGCTGTTCACTGCGCCCGCCGATGTGGACGTTGCGGCGCTGGCCGGGCCCAGCCGCACGCCGGTGACGCGGATCGGCACGGCAACGGCCGGCAGCGGCCTCAGCCTCAGCCACGCCGGCCAGCCAATCACCACGCCCGCCCGGCTGGGCTGGGAGCATCGTTAGCCCCGGGCGATTTTCGGCACCAGATCCTGCAAGGCCGCCACCAGCCGGGCGCAATCGGCCGGCTTGGTGAACAGCGCCGGGGTCGCCCGCACGCAGGCACCATCGGCCAGGCCACCCCGGTGCACGGTCATGATCTTGTATTGGTTGAACAGGGTATCGGTGATGGCGATATTGTCAGCCAGGCTGGTGTGGCCGGCGATGCGAAAGCTGGTGATGGCGCCAAAGGTGGCGGGATCATCGCCCAGCATGATCTCAAGGCCTGACAGGCCGCGCAGCGGCTTCACCCACAGGTTGCGCAGATATTGCAGGCGGGCCAGCTTCATCGGTATCGGCAGCACCCGTTGCTGGAAATCCAGCGCGGCCGGCAGGGTGAGCTGCGGGGCATAATCCAGCGTGCCCTGGTGCACCTTGGCCTGCACATCCTCGGGCTTCGCATCCGGCTCGGCGGCGGCCGCGGAGATCATTGATGCCGCGCCCGGACGGATCCAGAAACCGGCCACGCCCACCGGTGCGCCCGTCCATTTGTGGAAGTTCAGCACGGCAAAATCCGCACCAAAATCCGGGATCACGAACGGCCGCATCCGGAAACTTTGCGCGCAATCGACCAGCACCATGGCTCCGGCCGCCTTGGCCAGCGCCGCAATCTCGGCCACCGGCACCACCATGCCGCTCTTGTGCGTGCCGTGGGTGAGCAGCACGAACTTCAGCCTGGGGGTGGCCTTGATGGCTTCGGCATAGGCCGCGATCACATTCTCCCGTGTTGGTGCACGCGGCAGCGCGATCATCACGGGGCGCGCCCGCCGGCTTTTCGCCAGGGACTTCATGGCATTGTGGCTGGTGTCGTAGTCACTGTCCGACCACAATATGGCATCGCCCTCGCCAACGCCGGTGAACTGGCTGATCAGCGCCTGCAAGGCTTCGGCGGCATTTCGGCAAAAGCCGATCTCTTGCGGCTGCACGCCCATGGCCTCGGCGGCTCTGGCCTTCACCACCTCCTGATCCTTGCGCATGGCCCGCCTGGCATAGATGCTGGTGTCTCGGTTCAGCCGCGCCAGGTTGGCGGCGTGCACCTGCGCCACTTCAAGCGCCATATTGCCCCAATAGCCATGCTCCATCTGGGTGACTGGCCCGGCCATGGCGGGATAAAGCGCCGCAATCCGTGCCCAGCCGGCTTCATCGTCAGGGGCAATCGCGCCGCTCGGCATTCCCATGCCCTGGGCCATGGCCGGGGCTGCGCTGGCGGCCGCTGCCAGCATGATTGCGTCTCGCCGGGTGATCGTCATTGCCTCTGCTCCCCTGTTGCCTGCGTCCCTATCTGCACGAGGGCGCTTGCGTTCGCCGAATCCCATGCCATGGTGCGACAAAATGCCCAAGCCCGGTACAAGGGACAGGCAAACAAGGGGAGGGAATGCATGGACAGTGTCGTTTTGGCCATCATCTGCGGGTTGGTCGCAGTGGTCTATGGGATCATCACATCGCGGCAGGTGCTCAGCGCATCGCCGGGCAACGCCCGCATGCAGGAAATTGCCAAGGCCATCCAGATCGGCGCCGGCGCCTATCTCACCAAGCAATATACCGCCATTGCCATCGTCGGCGTGATTGTCGCCGGGCTGGTCGCCGGCTTTCTTGGCGTCATTCCGGCCATTGCCTTCGTGCTGGGTGCCGTCCTCTCTGGTGCCACCGGCTTCATCGGCATGAACATCTCGGTGCGGGCCAACGTCCGCACGGCGGAGGCCGCGCGCCAGTCGCTGCAGGCCGGGCTCACCATGGCGTTCCGCTCTGGCGCGGTGACCGGCATGCTGGTCGCCGGGCTCGCGCTGCTGGCCATCGCCGGTTATTTCTATGCCCTCATCTCCTCCGGGCTTGAGCCCACCAGCCGCGCGGTGGTCAACGCGCTCGTCGCACTGTCGTTCGGTGCCAGCCTCATCTCCATCTTCGCCCGGCTGGGCGGCGGCATCTTCACCAAGGCCGCCGACGTCGGCGCCGACATGGTCGGCAAGAACGAGCTGGGCTTTGACGAGGATGATGATCGCAACCCCGGCGTGATCGCCGACAACGTGGGCGACAACGTCGGCGATTGCGCCGGCATGGCCGCCGATCTGTTCGAAACCTATGTGGTCACCATTGGCGCCACCATGGTGCTGTGCGCCCTGCTGGTCGCCGGCCCGGATGCCACCAAGCTGATGACGCTGCCGCTGCTGGCCTGCGGCGTGTGCATCATCACGTCGATCATCGGCACCTATTTCGTCCGCCTCGGCGGCGGCTCCATCATGGGCGCGCTCTACAAGGGCCTGATCGTCACCGGCGTGCTGTCGGTGCCGGCGCTGTGGTTCGCCACGGCGGCCATCTTCCCCGACATGAACGCCGTGATCGGCGGCGATGCCGCTGGCTTTGCGATGGACCCGAACTACAGCGTTGCCGGCGTCGAAGGCGGCTTCACCGGCCGGGCGCTGTTCTACTGCATGCTCATCGGCCTGGTGGTGACCGCCCTCATTGTCTGGATCACCGAGTACTACACCGGCACCGATTATCGCCCGGTGCAATCCATCGCCAAAGCCTCTGACTCCGGCCACGGCACCAACGTCATCCAGGGTCTCGCCGTGTCGATGGAATCCACCGCCCTGCCCACGCTGGTGATCGTCGCCGGCATCATCGCCACCTTCAAGCTGGGCGGCCTCATTGGCATCGCCTTTGCCGCCACCGCCATGCTGGCCCTGGCCGGCATGATCGTCGCGCTGGATGCCTATGGGCCGGTTACGGACAACGCCGGCGGCATCGCCGAAATGGCCGGCCTCGATGGCGAAGTGCGCCAGCGCACCGATGCCCTCGACGCGGTGGGCAACACCACCAAGGCCGTCACCAAGGGCTATGCCATCGGCTCGGCCGGCCTGGCGGCACTGGTGCTGTTCGCCACCTACACCGAAGATCTGGCGCAGTTCTTCAGCACGGTTGCGGTCGATTTCTCCCTGTCAAATCCCTATGTTGTCGTCGGGCTGCTGCTCGGCGCGCTGCTGCCCTATCTGTTCGGCGGCATGGCGATGACCGCGGTGGGCCGCACCGCCCAGGCCGTGGCGCAGGATATCCGCGCCCAGTTCCGCGAAAATCCCGGCATCGCCACCCGCGCCGTCAAGCCGGACTATGCCCGCACCGTCGGCCTGGTCACCGCCGGCGCCATCAAGGAAATGATCGTGCCCTCCCTGCTGCCGGTGCTTGCCCCGGTCGTGGTCTATTTCGCCATCACCGCCGTCGCCGGCCAGGGCAATGGCTTTGCCGCCCTCGGCGCCCTCCTCATGGGCGTCATCATCTCCGGTCTGTTCGTCGCCATCTCCATGACCAGCGGCGGCGGCGCGTGGGACAATGCCAAGAAGGTGATCGAACAAGGCGCCTATGGCGGCAAAGGCTCCCCCGCCCACCAGGCCGCCGTGACCGGCGACACCGTGGGTGACCCCTACAA
>CAZHTW010000064.1:0-16063 GCA_964535865.1 uncultured Sandarakinorhabdus sp.
TACACTCTTTCACTACGCGGAGATCGGAAGAGCGCCGTGTCGACAAAAAATCAGACGCGTGCTGTTCCTAACAGGTGGGCTTTCGACCACCCTGATCGCCTTTGCCGGATCGCTTGCTGTCGCTGCAGGTTCGACGCTGTTGGTGGCACGCTCTGCGCCTGCAACCAAGCCGGCCTGATCCCATTTGCCGAACCAAGGAAGAAGCCATGACAGTAACCCCCACCCGCCGCATCGTGACCGGCCATAACGCGCAAGGGCAGGCCATTGTTCAGGAGGACGGCCCCGTGCCCCGGCTGCAGCGGATCGGCGGCGAAACCGGTCCCTGGTTTCACGAGGTCTGGAACACCCGGGCCACGCCTGCACCCATTGATGCCGCCTCTGGAGAGCCTTTTGAGGACGGCATCAAGCTGGCCCCGCCCAGGGGCGGTACCCGCATCCGGGTGCTCGACATTCCGCCCGACAGTGTGGAACTTGCGCATGAGACCCCGGAACAGGCCCGGGCCCATTTCGAGGAAATCGGTGCCGGGGACGCTTCGTCATTCTCCGGTGAAGGGTCGCGTCATGCCCGTATGCATCGCACCGAGACGATCGATTACGGCATCGTTCTGGACGGCGAAATCGTGCTCATCCTGGACGAGGGTGAAACCACGGTTCGGGCCGGCGACATCGTCATCCAGCGCGGCACGAACCATGGCTGGGCCAATCGCAGCAACAGAAACTGCCGGATCGCATTCATCCTCATCGACGGCGCCTTCGATCAGACGCTCAAAGGCTAGGACTCGTTGACGAAGGGGATCCCCAACAAGGTTTGTTTCTCATCTCAATTGGCTTTTGAGGCGCCGATCTTGATGCACGGTTTGACGAGCGACGGGGAAAGGCTCTGCCTTGGGCCTTCCCAGATCATGCTCAAAGCCCGAACGCGGTCAGCGCGGCGCGGGCGATGATGTCGCCCTTTTCCTGAACGAAATGCCCGCCGTCGGCGATTTCAAGCGGTGGCGGGCAGCCGTGGATGATCCCCCGCAGCCGGGCCATCACATCGGGCCCCAGCACTGGATCTGACATGCCAACGGCCATGAAGGTGGGACCGCGCCATTCGTCATGCCACCAGCGGGCGGCGGCGCGGGCGGTGGCGACGCCGGGCATGTCGGGCGTGGTCATCACCAGTTCCGGGAAGCGCCGCACCCCGGCCTTGTAGCGGGCGTCAGGGAAGGGCGCGCCATAGGCGGCGGCTTCGGCAGCGCTCAGGCCGGGCTGAGAGCGCTGCATCAATGCCGCAATGTCGAGATCGGGACGGCTGCGATTGAAGGCGCGCCAGCGATCAAAGCCTTCGCTCACCGGTTCGCCGACCGGGATGGTGCTGTTCATCACCAGCAGGCGGGAGAAGCGATCGGGCAGGGCCGGCGGCAGGGTGAGGCCCAGGATGCCACCCCAATCCTGACAGACCAGGACGATATTCGTCAGATCCAGCGTCATCACGAAGGCGAGCAGCATCTGGCGATGAAAGTCGAAACTATACACAGCCTCGTCCACCGGCTTGTCGGAACGGCCGAAGCCGATGAGATCGGGCGCCACCACGCGGTGACCGGCGCCAGCGAAGATGGGGATCATCTTGCGGTAGAGATAGCTCCAGGTCGGCTGGCCGTGCAGACACAGGAAGGTGACGGCGGCATCACGCGGGCCTTCGTCGAGATAATGGATGCGCAAAGGCGCCAGCCCGGGCAGATCATCGCGATAGTGCGGCGCAAAGCCATAGCCGGGCAGATCGGCAAAACGGGCATCTTCGGTGCGCAGCATTTGCATGGCGTGGTCCTTCTTGGCACCATGGACGGATTGACGGCGAGACTAGCATCTGTAGCAACTGCTACAAGAGGGCCGATGCGGATAAGGGACGAACAACGCGAACGGGTGATCGCGGCGCTGGCGGCGCACCTGCTGGCGACCGGGCTGCGAGAGGCCAGCCTGCGGCCACTGGCGCGGGCCGCGGGCGTCAGTGATCGCATGCTGCTCTATTATTTCCGCGACAAGGCCGATTTGCTCGGTGCCGTGATCGGCCGCCTGGCGGACGGTTTTGCGGCCGGGCTGGATGCCGCGTTGCCGGCGACGCCGATGCCGCCAGAGCATCTGCTGTTGGCTGCCAGCCGGCTGGTGCGCAGCCCGGCGATGCAGCCATCGATGCGGCTGTGGCTGGATATCGCCACATTCGCCGCGCGTGGGGAGGTGCCGTTTCCCGATCTTGCCGCGCGCATCCTCGACCAGTTCATGACCTGGCTTGAAGATCGCATCGACCGCCCGCCGGGGCCAGAACGACGGCAGCAGGCTGCGCTGTTGCTCGCGGTGATCGACGGGCTGGCGCTGTTCGACATGGCCGGCGGTCATGGTCAGGCGCAGGCGGCGGAAGGGGCGATCAAGGCCATGCGATTTTTGTAGCGTCTGCTACAAAAATCCGCCACAATGCTCACATGACAAGCGCTCACCAACGCCGCTGGCTGAAATTCACCGCCATCAGCATTGCCGTGTTCGGCCCGATCTTCTCGCTCGGCACGATCCCGGCCATTGCCGAACCCGCACGCTGGTCGCTTGATCTGCTGGCCTGGCCGCTGGATGGCGCGCAGGATTATGCCGCCGACACTGCGCGCTTCCTCTCGGCGATCACCGGCGGCTTTCTTCTGGGGTGGGGGATCACGGTCTGGCTGTTGGCCACACATGTGCACCGGCTGGCGCCAGAGCCGGTCCGGCGGGCCGTGGTGGGTGGTCTGATCGCCTGGTTCCTGCTTGACAGCGCCGGTTCGATCGCATCGGGCCATGCCGCCAACGCAGGCTTCAACGTGATTGTCCTGCTCATTCTGGTCGGGCCGCTGTGGTGGCCGGCCAAGGACGACTGACGCGGGTGCTGGTGCCGCCAGGTCCTCACAGCGCCGGGTCGATAGCGTTTGCCTATGCACTCCATGACGTGAACTGGCTGTCATGTGGTCACGTCGCGGCCTAAAGCAGGGCTATGGTCGGTGCTGATCTTCATCAGAATGCATCACCTCCGAGTTCCGGCCCGGCGGTCGATCCTATCTGGCACGAACGGGCTGATCGGCTGGTGGCGCGGCTGGCAGCGCTTGGTTCGGGCCGAAGGGCCCCTGCAGTCGGACAGATTTTCCCCGATCTTGCCTTGCCGGACTGGCAGGGGCGGCTCACGAGCCTGGCGCGCCTGTGCCAAGACGGACCGATCGTGCTCAGCTTCCATCGTGGCCTCTGGTGCCCCTGGTGCGAGGCTGAACTTGACAGCTGGCATGCCGCCCAGCCGCAATTGCGTGCCGCCGGTTGCCGGCTGGTGCTGGTCACGCCGGAAATCGGAGTCCATGCCGCGGCCATGGCTGCACGCCGTCCACAGCAGGCCGAGGTGCTGTGCGATGTCGATGCCGGTGCCAGCGTCGCGCTTGGGCTTGCCTTTTGCATGGGCGCGGACCTGATGCGCGACTTTGCCGATGCCGGGCTTGACCTGGCGGAACATTATGGTGCGGCCAGTGGCATTTTGCCGATCCCCGCCACCTTTGTCATCGAAGTCGGGCGGCGGGTGCGCTTTGCCCATGTCGATATCGATTTCCGCCGGCGCGCCGATCCCGATGCCGTGCTCGCCTCACTGCGGCTGTGAAGCGGCAAAACAGGCGCCGTCGCTGGCGATGCTGACCGGGCCGGTATAGCGCGCCGCAATTGCCGCCAGCCCCTCGGCCTGCCGATCGAGGGCCCGTTTCATGTTGTGGGCCAGCACCAGCCGCCCGGCACCCAGCCGGGCCGCGGCCTCGCCGATCTGCGCAGGCGGCCGGTGCAGGCCGCGCGGCTGGCCGGGGCCTTCGGGGATGGCATGGTGCATGATCAACAGGCCTGGCCGACTGCCCGCAAGCACCGCATGGAAGCCGGCGGAAAACTCGCTCTGGTCGCCGGCCAGCACGGCGGTCTGCCCGCCGCTGCGCACCACATAGGCCAGCGCCGGCACCACCCCATGCTGCACGGCAATGGCCGACAGCCGATAGGCCGGCCGGTCGACAAGCAAGATCTCGCGCACGGTTTCGACGTTGGCACTGGCGACTTCGGTGATGGCCAGGCGCGGCTGTGGCCCGGCCAACCAGTCCGCCAGATAGCGATAGGCACCCGATCGTGCGCCGATCAGGGCTGCAACATGCTGGCGGGTACCGGGAAACAGGCCTCGCCCATCTGGTCCGAACAAGGCAAGCCGCGCTGGCGGATCAGCGAAATTGGCCGACTTCAGGATGGCGGGCAGATCGCCGGCATGATCGACATGCAGATGCGACAGCGCGATGGCGTCGAGAGTTTCCGGCGCCACTCCAGCCTCGCCGAGCCGCAGCAGCGCACCGGGACCGGCATCGATGAGCAGGCGCGGGGCGCCGTCGATATGGACCAGGTAAGACGGCCCGGCGCGGCCTTCGGCGATGGGCCCGCCCGAACCCAGCACGGCAATGCTCAGCCCTGCCGACGGACAGGCCAGCGCAGCGGCGGCCAGAAGCGCCAACATCAGGTCAGCGCCGGCTGGCGGCTGCGCTCGAGGCCGAGCAGATGGTCGAGCGAGACAACCCCCGGCCCGCGCGCGATGATCGGCAGCAGGATTGCCGCCCAGCTGAGATGCGTAGGCCAGGCATCGGGATAGACGAAGATCTGGATGGTGACAGTCATGCCGAGCAGCCCGAGCGCCCCCAGTCGCGTGAACAGGCCCAGCGCCAGCAGGATGGGAAAGGCATGTTCGGCATAGGTGCCGGCATAGGCTGCGACGTCGGGCGGCAGCAATGGCAGCGCATATTCATATTCGAAGAGGGTGAATGTGCTGTCTTTCAGGGTGATGAGGCCATCGACCTTGGTACGGCCCGACAGGAAAAAGATGGCGCCGATGCCCAGCCGGCAGACCAGCAGCCACAGTGACTCAGGGATGCGCGACAGCAGAGCGGCCACGGCGGCAGAGGGTTTCATCATCCGTCTCCAAGGGCAGGAACAAGCGCGCCGGCCGCAGCCAGCGCTGGCAGATGGCTGAGTTGGCTGTCGTCAAGCCTGGCCAGTGGCCGGTGGCGGTGCAGCGCCTCCAGCAGTGACAGCGCGTCGGCTGGCAGCGCTGTCACCACTATGCCGGCCTCACGGCGGGTGATCAGGGCCAACTCGCCGTGGCGGGGGAAATCATCGGGCCAGACCGCGCCCGGCTGATGCGCCTGCCAAAGGTTGACAATGGGCCAATCCGACATCAGCCAGCGCGTCGCCGGCGCCAATGGCCAGCTGCGGCCCGGGGTAAGCCGGCGCGGGCGGGTCGGTGGTGCGGCGGCAAACAGCGCCTCCACCACGAGCCGTTCCAGTCGGGCCATGTCGGGCAGCCATGGCCACGCGACCAGCTCGCTGCTGGCAGTGACGCTTTGGGGCAAATTCTTGCCATAGAGGCACAGGCGCGGATCGGTGGGCGGATGGGCCAGCACATGGCGGCGGGCGAGAATGGCAAAGGCGTCTTCACCCAGCATGGTGCGCACCACCGGGAAGTTGCTGGCCAACGCATCACAGGCGGCCACCATGGCATTGTTGGCGTGGATGCTCACCGCGCGGCGCAGCGCCGGATCGGACGGCACCGCCTCGCCCAACAACAGCCTCGCATACCAGTCTTCAAAACGGGCTGGCGATCGGGCTGTCATGTGGCCCGATTCAACCGGCATGGGCCTGCTCCAGCAGGTTCGCCGCCAGCCGCGCTTCGGCCAGCAATTCGGCCATTGGCGGCAATTCGGCATCGCGTTCCAGCAGCAGCGGCAGTGGCCCGGTGCGTGCCAGCAGGCGGGCGGCCAGCGCCCACACGGCGGCCGCAACCGGCGCATCATGGCTGTCGATCAAAAGGGTGCTGCCAGCATCGGCGCGGTGGCCGGCAACATGAATCTCGGCGATGGCGGCGGCCGGCAGCTGATCCACCAGCCGCTCGGCGTCCAGGCCCAGATTGTGCGCCGAAACATGGATATTGTTCACATCAATCAGCAGGCCGCAGCCGCTGGCATGGGCCAGTTCGCCCAGAAATTCATGTTCCGGCATGTCGTGGCCCCCAAGATCGGCATAATGCGATGGGTTTTCGATCAGCAGCCGGTGACCGAGCAGGTCTTGCGCGCGTGCGACATTGCCGATGGCAAGTGCCAGCGCAGCGCGGGTGCGCGGGAAGGGCAGGAAATCCGGCACATGCCAGCGCGCGCCGCGCGCCTTGTGCGGTCCATGGTCGACCCGTTGCCAGGCCAGATGATCCGACAGCAGCACCGGCGCCACCAGATCGCACAGCCGGCGAAGACGCTGCACATGCGCGCGCGGTGCCATGCGGCTGCCGGCCAGCGCCAGGCCGACACCGTGCAGCGACACCGGCCAGCGCGCTGCGACGGCCTGCAGCGCCTCCAGCCGCGGGCCGCCATCCACCATGAAGTTTTCGGCATGCACCTCGAACCACAGGCCGGGCGGCAGCGCCGGGGCATCGCCGCTGGCGAGCGACGCCAGATGCGGCAGGCGCAGGCCAATGCCCGCACCCAGCCGCACAGGTGGCCCATGGCTGATGGTGCCGTGCATCAGCGCCGGATCAGGCGGCCGTCAACGAGCCATTGCCCTTGGGCGTCTTGATCTTTGTGCAGGTACCGGCCGGCACCAGCTTCCAGGCGTTCTTCTGATAATCCACCTTCGACGTGCCGGCACAGCTTGTTCCGGCGCCGGCGGCGCAATCATTCTGGCCGGCCTTGGCAACGCCAAAGCATTTTTCCATCTTCGGCTTGTCGGCTGCTGTTGCTGCACTCGCAGCCAGCGCGGCCAGTACGGCGGCGCCGAGGATTGTCTTGTTGGTCATGGTCTGCCTCCATCTGCCGCCATCCCGCCCGGTGGACGGCCGCGCCTGCTTGGAAACAGGAGCAGCCGGTCCGGTGCAGGCGGGGGAGGCGGACATCGTCGGCGCCAGCACTGGATGACAATTCGATGCCGAAGCGGCAATGGTTACACTTTGGTACGCGTGTAACCTTCCATGCGCATGCAGCGGATCAGCCATTGTCGCCACCATGGGGAGGCGGCCACAGGCGTTGCCGGCCGGCGCGCCTGCCTCGAGACGAACCCAGTCGCACATCATGCGACGGCAACTCATGGAGAAGACCATGCTCGCTACCCGTATTTCGCTTGCCACGGCGGCCGCTGTCGTGGCTGTCAGCGGCGCTGCCGTGGCCCAGGCCGCGGCCAAGGCCGATGAAAAGCTTGTGCACTGTTACGGCACCAACAGCTGCAAGGGCACGTCTGACTGCGCGACCGCAAACAGCGCCTGCAAGGGCCAGAATGCCTGCAAGGGCCAGGGCTTCAAGGCGCTCAGCGTCAAAGCCTGCAAGGCGGCCGGCGGCCGGCTCACCGAGAAGTGAGCCCGGCGGGGGCCGGCTGTCTTCCCACTGGCTTGCCGGCCCCCAGCCCCGCGCGTTCCCCCACCTTGATCCCGCCGCCCGCCCGCAGCCTTTATGGCCTTGGTCTGCGCCGCCCGCATCATGAGGCGTTCCTGACTGGCACGGTGCCGGTGGATTTCGTCGAAGTGATTTCCGAAAATTTCATGGTCGATGGCGGCCGGCCGGCGCATGTGCTGACCGGCGTGCGCCAGCATCATGATGTTGTGCTGCACGGTGTCTCGATGAGCCTGGGCACTGCCACCGGGCTCGACAATGCCTATCTCGCGCGGCTCAGGCGGCTGGCCGATGCCGTCCAGCCGCTCTGGGTGTCGGATCATCTGGCCTGGACCGGGATCGACGGCGTCAATAGCCATGATCTGTTGCCGCTGCCTTATAGCGAGGAAGCGCTAACCATTGTCTGCCGCAACATCGATCAGGCCCAGGATGCGCTGGGCCGGCCGCTGCTGGTGGAGAATCCATCAACCTATCTGGAATTTCACGCCAGCCAGATGCCGGAATGGGAATTTCTGGCGGCGCTGGTGGATCGCACCGGCTGCGCCTTGCTGCTGGATGTGAACAATATCCATGTTTCCGCCCACAATCATGGCCGCGACCCGTTTGACTGGCTGGATGGCCTGCCCTGGCACGCGGTGCGCCAGCTGCATCTGGCTGGACCCAGCCGGGGCGCCGATGGCCTGCTCATCGACACCCACGACACGCCGGTGCCCGACCGCGTTTGGGATCTTTATAGCGAAGTGCGAAAGCGGGCTGGCCCGGTGGCGGTGATGATCGAGCGCGATGACGACATTCCACCGCTCGCCGATCTGCTGACCGAGCTGGACCGCGCGCGGTTTGCCGAACCTCAGGTTCTGCGATGAAGAGCGGGCTGGCCGAATTCCAGCGGCGTTTTCAGGCCGGGTTGATTGCCGGCGATCTGGCCGGCGTGGCGGCTGACGTGATGCGCACGCCAGGCCTGGCCGTGCACACCCATGCGGCCCGCGCCATGCTGGTGGATGGCCTGGCCGACAATTTCGCCAAGACTCTGCACTGGCTGGGCGGCGAAGCCTTTACCGACCTGGCGCTCGACTATGCCGCCATCACCCCGTCGAACAGCTGGACGCTGGCAGACTATGGCGATGATTTTCCGGATTATCTGCGCCGCAAGCTGCCTGATGATCGCGAAGTGGCAGAACTGGCGGCGCTGGACTGGGCCTTGCGCACCGCCTTTGGCGCTGCCGATCCGCAGCCGGCGCAATGGGCGCAAGCGCCCGGCATCGATTGGGACGCACTGCGCCTCAAGCTGGCGCCGGGCGCCGCGCTGTTGGCCTTTGCCACCAATGCCGATGCGATCTGGGCCGCCATTCCCGATCTGCCGATGGCACCGACGGCGGCGCCCGGCTGGGTGCTGGTGTGGCGGGACGGATCAGAACCGCGCTTTCGCCGGCTGCAACGCAGGGAGGGCGATCTGCTCGCCGCCATCGCAGCAGGCCAGCGCTTTGGCCCGGCCTGCGACCAGAGCGGTGCCACGTCGCTGTTGATTGGTGGCTGGCTTCAGGCCTGGCTCAATGCCGGGCTGGTGGTGCCGCGGGATTGAGCCGCCCGGCGCTGACCAGCCCGAATATGGTGAGATTCATCACCACAAATGCCATCAGGCCGCTGATCGCACCGGCAGGCGCTGCGTGCAGCAGCAGCGCGTCGTTGCCACCGGGAATGAGGCCGATGCCCAGCATCATCAAAATGCCACCTGCCACACTGCGCGCCACCGCTGCCCAGCCGCGCCATTTCAGGCGGAGCTGCCCTGTCATCCAGCCTGATGCCAGCGCTCCTGCCAGCGTGGCAACCATGGCGCGCGGTCCCGCGCTGCTCATCACTTCCTGTCCACCCGCCAGCGAGGTGGTCTGCGTCAGCACCACATCGGCCCAGGTCCAGCCCGGCAGCAACACAAACAACAGGCTCCCCGCTGCGCCCATAGCCGCCATGGTGACTGCCAGTTGCGCGGCCTGTCGTCCCTGCCGGGCGAGCCAACGCCACGCCAGGATGAGCATCAGTGCCCCCAGAGCCACCAGCAGCAGGCCAGCGCCATCGGGGTGGGCAAAGCGGCTGGGCGGCGGCTTCACCTGCCAGTGCAACGCGCTGCCGAGCAGATGGCCGGCGATGATGCCCGGTGGCAGGCCGAGTATATGCACGTCCCCATTGCCCAGCCGCCACAGGGAGCCCACCATGCAGGCGCCATTGACGACTGCACCAACGCCCAGCAGAACCGCTCCCAGCAGCAGGGCCGGCCCAAGTGGAGCGCTGCCAGGCAATGCAGCGCCACGGCCAAGCACCCAGGTCAGGGGCAGGCAGACCAATGTGGCTGCGCCCGCTGCCACCGCAAAGCCGACGAGCAACCGCCTGTCGCGGCGCTCTTGCCAGTTGCGCACCGCCGCCACGCCGCAGGTGCCGCCGTGATGCGCAGCAAAGCCGACAACGGCAGCGGCCATCACGCAGACCAGCATCAGCATCATCCCATGTCACCTTCCTGCTGGGTGATCAGCCGGGCCGAGGCTTCAAAGGTGAGATAGCGCCACAGCCAATTGGCCCCCACCACCAGCCGGTTGCGGAAACCGGCGAGGAACCACAAGTGCACGGTGCACCACAGCAGCCACGCCGGGAGGCCAGACAGCCGAAGCCAACCAAGATCGGCCACCGCGTGTGACCGGCCAATGGTGGCCATGCTGCCGGGGTGAGAATAGCTGAATGCTGGCATTGTCTGTCCGGCGCGCCGTGCGATGATGGTGCGGGCGGCGTGGGCGCCCATCTGCTTGGCGGCGGTGGCCACGCCGGGCACCTGCGCGCCATCCCGGTTGGTGACGGCGGCCGTGTCGCCGACAACGTAGGTGTCGGGATCATCGGGCAGCGCCAGATCTGGCCCGACCTGCACACGCCCGCTGGCATCGGCCGCCGCGCCCAGCCACTGGGCCGCCGGAGAGGCGGCAACGCCAGCGGCCCACAGGGTTACGCAGGCGGGCAGACTTTCATCGCCAATCATGATGCGCCCCGGCTCCAGCGCCGTCACCCGTGTGTTCAGGCGCACCTCCACCCCCAGACCCGCCAGCGCCGTGGCTGCGGCCGCCGACAGGGACTGCGGCAGTGCCTTCAGCAGGCGGTCGCCGCTGTCCACCAGCACGACCCGCACGCAGTTGCGCGTGATGTGCGGGAAGTCGCGCTCGGCAGCATGGCGGGCAAGCTCGGCCACGGCACCGGCGAGTTCGACCCCGGTCGGCCCACCGCCGACCACCAGGAAGGTGAGATGTTCGGCCCGGGTCTCGCGCTGTTCGGCGCGCATCGTTTCGGCGCGTTCCAGCGCCAGCAGCAGATCGCGGCGCACGCGAATGGCATCATCGATGGTCTTGATACCCGGTGCATGGGCGGCCCACTCCGGATTGCGGAAATAGGCATGGCGGGCTCCGCTAGCGACGATCAGTTCGGCAAAGGGCTGCGCACCGCCGCTGGCCAATTTGACCGTGCGGGCCGGTCGGTCGATGGCGACCACCGTGTCCATCAGCACGCTGACCGACGGCAGATCACGCAGGATCGCGCGGATTGGCGCCGCGATATCGGCCGCCGACAGGCCGGCCGTGGCCACCTGATAGAGCAGGGGCTGAAACAGATGATGATTTTGTCGGTCGATCACCACGGTGGCAATGCCAGCGGCGCCCAGCGCGCGCGCCGCGGCCAGCCCGGCAAAGCCGGCGCCAATGATCACCACTGGCGGGCGATCAGGGGATACGCTGCTGGCCATGACCGATAGTTCGGCGCGCTGGAACGCTGGGTTACACTGGCCACTGGCGCCGGCGCGGGCGGCCGGTCTATCACCAGCGGATGACGCCGATCGCGCCTGCCCTTGCTGCTGAAACCGCCCGGCTTGCCAGCTATGCCGAGGCCTATGACAGCCTGGTGACGCAGCTGCGGGCGCTGGGGGCCGGTCGCCGTGCGCCACGGGTCGGCCAGCGGTTTCCGGGCTTTGCACTGCCGGATGCCAGCGGGCGTTTCCACACGCTGGCCGCATTGCTCGGCGATGGCCAGCCGCTGGTGCTCAGCTTCCACCGCGGCCTGTGGTGTCCATGGTGCCGGGTCGAAACCGCCGGCTGGGGTGATATCGGTGGGGCGCTGGCAGCGGCGGGGGCGCGACTGGTGACGATATCGGCGGAAGTGGCGGGGGCTGCCGACGCGCTGGCGGCGCGGGCTGGGGCGCAGGCGCTGGTGGATGTCGATCTTGGCCTGTGCCTGGCGCTGGGGCTGGTGATCAGCCAGCCAGCCAGCCTGGCCGAAACCTATCGCGCCGGCGGCGATGATCTGGCGGCGCTGTTGGGCGGCAACGGCCGGCTGCTGCCGATCCCCGCCACCTTTTTGCTGGACGGCAAAGGCATCGTGCGCTTTGCCTTTGTCGATCCGGATTTTCGGCGCCGGGCCGAACCGGCGGCGGTGCTGGCGGCGCTGGCGTCAGGCTGAAGGGCTGTCCCAGTGGCGGGCCCGGCTGGCGCGCACAAAGCTTTCGGCGGCCAGGCTGCGACGGCGGCCCTGAATACCGGCAAGCACGACATCGGCCGTGATCGCGGCATCGGTAACCGGCACGGCACACATCGCCAGGTCACGCGGTGCCGGCATGAAGCCGGTGCCCAGACCGGCAGCGATCAGCCGCTTCAGTTGCCCGACATCCTGGGCAGCATGGCGCAGATTGAGGGTGACGCCCACCACCTCGGCCTGCTGGCGCAGCGCGGCCATCCCTTCGCAAGCGTGATCGATCAGCGGTTCGGCGGCCAGTTCGGTCAAGGCCACCTCCGGTCGGTTGGCGGCGGGGTGGTCCCGGCGCACCACCATGCGATAATCATGGCTGAACAGGCGCCAGGCTTCGAAGCGCTCCGGTGCCTCGGCCGGCGCCTCGATGATCATCAGGTCAAGCTGGCCGGCCATCGCCTGGGCCAGCAGATCAGCGCTGGAGCCGCCCACCACGTTCAACTGCAGCCCCGGCATCGCCATGCCCAGTTCTGCCAGCACGGCATCCAGCGTGGCTGATTCGACCAGCGAGCATACGCCCAGCACAAGCGGCGCCACCTGCCCCTTGCCAAAGCCCCGGGCCAACGCCTTTGCATCCTCAGCCGCGCGATAGGTGCGTTCCAGGTGCGGCAGCATCAGCCGGCCCAGCTCGGTGAGATGGGTGCGGGCCCGTTCGCGACGGAACAGCGGACCGCCGAGTTCCTCTTCCAGTTTCTGGATGGCGCGCGTCAACGAAGGCTGCGCGACATTGCAGACTTCGGCGGCACGTGTGAAGTTCAGCAACCGCGCGGCCGACAGGAAATAGCGGATCTGGTGCATTTCCATGACGTGTCAAACCCTATCATTGCTGCGCCGCACCACAAGGGGGAAGGCGGCGCCATAGTCTGTTCGTATCAAACCCATGCACCCTTCATGCCTGTGCGACGGCCTGCTCCCGGTCAAGACTAAGCCCGGTGATTGGAGGGCAGTCCATGACCAACAAGGTAAAGTCGGCCAAATCTCGCACTGTGGCCAGCACGAATGACACGACGGCAAATTGGTCAGCACTCATGGCGCGGGGTCGTGACGGCGATCGCCGGGCCTATGATGCACTGCTGGGGGAAGCCGGGGTTTGGCTTGGCCGCTATTTTCACCGACGGCTGCCAGCCGCACATGTTGAAGATGCGGTGCAGGAAACCCTGATGGCGCTCCACCACCGCCGACATGACTTTGATTGCAGCCAGCCGCTGCGGCCGTGGCTGGCAGCCATTGCCCGCTTCAAATGGGTGGACCGCCTCCGCCTGATGGCGCGGGAAAAGGCTCCGGCCATGCTGGAGAGCCATGTTGCCAGCCACGAAATCGACGTGGTGTCCTGCCATGCGGTTCGTGGCCTGCTCAGCCAACTGCGGCCGGCGCAGGCCGAAGCCATAAGGCTGGTCAAGATCGACGGACTGTCGGTCATTGAAGCTGCCGCAGCCACCGGTCAGTCGCAGTCGCTGATCAAGATCAACATTCATCGCGGCCTGAAACGCATGGCCGGTCAGTGTGAGACACAGGTGATCGAACAGCAATCGCACTGACGTGACAGAGCGGTACCGCCGCGCAATCCGGCCTGTTCCCGGGCGGCCAGATCAGTGCATGGCTGCGGCAAGGGTGTCTGCAGCGGCTTGCCGCAGACGCCCTTGGTTCAACAGCCTGGCGGGGGCGGCCGGTTACCAGCCGAAGGTCACGCCCACCCGGCCGCCGGTCGATCCGCGCTGGGTGGAACCGGCCACCCCGCCCGACAGCCAGACATGATCGCTCACCCGCGCCACCGCGGCTCCGGAAAAGCCTTGCTGGCCGCGGAAGGTGGCAAGGTTGAACGACACCGAAACCTTCATGTCGGCCGGCATCACTGTGCCGCCCAGCGCCATGGCGGCGGCGATGCCGGCATTGGCCCGACGTTCGGCCTGCTGCACATTGGTGTTGGTCTGGGCCAGCTGGGCAGCAAAGGCGGTGATCCGATCCTCCACCGCGCCCACCCGCTGGTTCAACCGGTCCAGCTGGCTGAAATCAAACGCTGCCGTGCCCAGATTGCCCAGGCCGTCGGCCGTCACCAGCCGCAGGGCGCCCTGCTGGGCCAGCCGGCTGGCCTCGCTGTTGATGCCGCGCAGTGTATAGGTGCTGCGCGCGCCGCCCAGCGCGATCTGGTCGGCCCGGCTGGCCTCGGCCCCGGGGCCAATGGCCACGCTGCCGGCCGCCGATGCCACAGCCGCATTGCCGAGCGCGATGGCATTGTCGGCCGAGGCATTGGCACGCTGGCCGGCGGCGATGGCCGAAAGACCGACTGCGCTGCTGGTATCGCCCAGCGCGACGGCGCCATTGCCGGTGGCGATATTGTCCTTGCCCACTGCCACGGCGCCTTCGCCAGTGGCAAAGTTGGGGTCGCCGATCGCCACTGAACCATTGCCGCTGGCCTGGTTGCCCAGGCCGATGGCAACGGCCGCACCATCCTGCGCGATGGCGCCAGTGCCGATGGCCACCGAATCCTCGCTGGCCGCCATGCTGCCGCTGCCCAGCGCCAGTGCATTGCTGGCCATGGCCTGCGCCGGGATAGCGCCAACCAGTTGGGATACAGTCGTTTCAACCACGCCCAGCCTTGTGCTGGTTGTGGCCGCCAGTGTTTCCACGCTGGCCAGGCGCGCACCTTGCGCCGTGCTGGTGGTTTCCACCCCGGCGATACGCGCATCTTGCTGCACATTCTGCGCCAGCGCCTGGTTGGACCCGGCCTGCGCCTGATCCGCGGTGGCCTTGGCAACGGCGGCATTGCCGATGGCGGTCGCAGTCAGATTTTCGACCGTGATCAGCCGGCCATCCTGCACCAGATTCTTGTCTTCCACCGCACCAATCCGGGCCTCCTGCGCCGCCACGGCGGCAGCGGCGGTGGTGGCGGTGGCAAGCGCCGTGGTCGCCTTGCCGTCAACAGCGTTGGCGGTCGCGGCAGCGGCGTTGGCCGTGCTGAGCGCCGTGTTGGCGGTGGCGGACACGCCATTGGCAGCCGCCAGCGCGGTGCCGGCATCGGCAGACGCCTGGGTGGCGGCGTTCAGCGCGGTGGTCGCCTTTGCGTCAACCGCAGTGGCGGCGGTCAAGGCCGTGCTGGCATCGGCCACGGCCCGGTTGGCGGTGTTGGAGGCCATGTTGGCCGTGTCCAATGCCAGGCTTGCCGTGGCGGAAACGCCGTTGGCCACACCCAGCGCCGCGGTGGCATCGGCGGACGCCTGCGTTGCCAGTGCCTGCACGCCAGCGATGCTGGCCAGCGCATTGCCGGCGTCGCTGGCCGCCTGGTTGGCGGTGCTGAGCGCGGTGTTGGCGGTGGCGGCCACGCCATTGGCGGTGTTTAGTGCCGTGGTGGCATTGCTGTTTGCCGTGTTGGCAGCCATCAGCGCGGCGGCGGCGTTGGTGCTGGCCTGACCCGCCGTCACTGCCACCGCATCGAGCTGCGCCAGATTGGCCGCGTCGGTCTTTTCCACCCCGGCGGCGATGTTGGTCAGGATGCGCTGCTGATTGGCGTTGCCGAACGACACTGTATCCTGGCGTTCGTTGGTCGATTCCGCGCCAATGGCCACCGAACGGTCAGCCGTGCTGATCACGCTGGCGCCGCTGCCGATGGCCACGCCGCCGCGCGCGCCCACATTGGCGTTGGTGCCGATGGCCACGGCGCCGTCGCCAGCGCCAAACGATTGCGCGCCCAGCGCCATGGCGCGTTCGCCCAGCGCATTGGCCTGAGCGCCAATGGCGGTCGAGAAATCAGACCCGGTATAGGCACCCGCCCCCACTGCCGTCGATTCAGCGGCAAAGGCCTGGGTGTTATGGCCGGCGGCAAAGCTGTTGTTGCCCTGCGCCTGCGCCAGCGAACCCAGCGCCACGGATGCCGCGCCGGCGGCATTGGCGTTGGAACCCAGCGCAGCGGCCGCCTGGCCCGATGACCGTGCCGACGAACCAATGGCCGTCGATGCGCCGCCTTCAGCGGTGCTGCCCTGGCCATAGGCGCTGGCATTGTCGGCATTGGCGGTGGCGAATCCACCGATGGCGGTGGTGCCGGTGCCATTGGCGCTGCCGCCCAGCGTGATCGCCTGTTCGCCATTGGCCACGGC
>CAZHTW010000065.1:0-15953 GCA_964535865.1 uncultured Sandarakinorhabdus sp.
ATATGGGCGCCGAGCAGCAGCACCTCCTGCGCCTTGGTCTTGTCGGTGCCGGGCAACAGGCCGAGCAGTTGCTGGCTGGTGAAACGGCGCTGCGCCGTGGTCAGCTTCGCTTCAAACCGGCCGGGCACATCGAAACTGTCAAGATCGCGGTGGTACGTCGCCTCGGTCAGGATCACCGATGCCAGCCGCCCGGTGCCGGCGATCAGCTTTTCCAGCGCCGCAGCGTTGACGCGGAATTGCGGCAGGCCGGCCGGCAGCGCCACGCCTTCATGCGCCACGGCACGGGCATAGGCATCGGGCCAGCGCGGCGGCTCCACGCTGAACGCGGCATCATCGATGGTGAGCAGCGCCACCGCGCCCGCCGCCGTCACCGCCGCCAGCCGTTCGCCGGCCTGGGCCCGGCCAGCGCGGCGGCTGCCATAGCAAACCGCGATCTTGCCGTTCAGTTCGGGGCCAGCCTCGGCCTTGCTGCAATAACCGGCAAAGCGCATTGCGCCAGACAGCGTCGCCGGCAGATCGGTCGCCGGGCGCGGCGTGATCTCGTGCAGGAATGTCAGCGGCGCAGCGCTGCCATCGGG
The DNA here is from genome assembly GCA_964535865.1 of uncultured Sandarakinorhabdus sp. Taxonomy (GTDB): domain Bacteria; phylum Pseudomonadota; class Alphaproteobacteria; order Sphingomonadales; family Sphingomonadaceae; genus Sandarakinorhabdus. The sequence continues at coordinate 579 of CAZHTW010000065.1, forward strand.
CTGCACCACCTTTATCGCGGCGCCCGTAACCGCCACTTCGTGCAGCGGCACCGTCTGGCGGAACGTGCCGCCCGCGCCGGCCGGTTGCAGCTTCGCCGCCCTGAACCAGCCTTCCACCAGGGTGATGGCGCGGGCATGGCCGGGGCTGCCGGCATCGCGGCCTTCCATGGCATCGCTGGACAGTTCGGCCGTGCGGGCCAGCCAGGCGCGTGTATCGGCATCGGGCTTGGCGAAGGCCGGGGCGGCGAGGAGGGCGGTGAGGAGGAGGAGATGGCGCATGGGGGCAGCATGCCCACCCCCGGCCCCTCCCGCAAGCGGGAGGGGAGTAGAATGGACAGGCGCACGCTGCTCCCCTCCCGCTTGCGGGAGGGGTTGGGGGTGGGAAATGCTCAATCCTCGCCGAACTTGTCGAGCACCAGGCCGGCCAGCTTGGCCACGGCGTCTTCGGCCTGCACGCCGGTGGCGCTGATCTCGATCTCGTCGCCCATGGCGGCGGCCAGCATCATCAGGCCCATGATCGATGTGCCGGTCACCGATGATCCGTCATGGCTCACCGTCACGTCGGCATCAAAGCCGGAGGCCAGGGTGACAAATTTGGCGCTGGCGCGTGCGTGCAGGCCGCGGCGGTTGGTGATGGGAACCCGAACCGGGCCAACACTGACACTGGCGGCCCCGCTCAAGCCGCTTCGCCCAGCATGCGGCTGGCCACTGCGATATATTTGCGCCCCGCATCCTGGGCGGCCTGCACGGCGGCTTCCACCGAATGGGTCTTGCGCACGCTGGCCAGCTTGATCAGCATCGGCAGGTTCACCCCGGCAATCACTTCCACCTGTGGGCCGAGCAGCGAGATGGCGAGGTTCGACGGCGTGCCGCCGAACATGTCGGTCAGGATGATCACGCCCTTGCAGCCGTCACAATTTTTCACCGCGGCAGCGATATCGCCACGGCGCAGCTCCATATCGTCTTCAGCGGCAATGCAGATCGTATCGACGCACGGCTGCGGGCCGACGACATGTTCCATCGCCGCCTTGAACTCCACGGCAAGATTGCCGTGCGTCACCAAAATCAACCCGATCATCGGTTGCTGGCCTCACCCGCTTTGCCCGAGTCTGTCAATGGGGCGCCTGCCACCACGGCGGCATCGCCGGCCTGTTTTGCGATATCCCGATGCACCAGCGCCACGACCTGACCGGCTTCCGCCAGCCGGCCGGCCAGGGCGCGGGCCACCGCCACACTGCGGTGCCGGCCGCCGGTGCAGCCGATGGCAATGGTGAGATAGGATTTTCCTTCCCGGGCATAGCCGGGCAGCAGGCTCTGGATCAGATCATCGATGCGCGCCACGGTGCCGGCATAGAGCGGATCGGCCTCCACAAAGGCTGCCACAGCCGCATCCTCGCCGGTGAGCGGTCGCAGCGTGGCATCCCAGTGCGGATTGGCCAGAAAGCGCATGTCGAACACCAGATCGGCTTCGCGCGGCAGCCCGGCGGCAAAGCCGAAGCTCAGCACGGTCACGGTCAACCCCGGCGAAAAGCCCCCGCCAAACCGCTCCGTCACCCGGGCGCGCAGAGTGGTGACCGATAGATCGGTGGAATCAATCACCACATCGGCACTGCGCTTCAATTGGCCCAACAGGTCACGCTCGGCCTTGATGCCATCAATCGCCGGCCGGTCCAGCGCCAGCGGGTGACGGCGGCGGGTTTCGGAAAAGCGCCGGATCAGCACCTCATCGGCGCAATCCAGATAGACCAGCCGCACATCGCGCCCGGCATCGCGCAGGGCCAGCACGCGCGCGCTGAGCGCCTTGGCATCAAAGGCCCGCGTCCGGCTGTCCAGCCCCAGCGCGAGCGGGCGCGGCGCGGCGGCGGCCAGCAGCCCGTCGAGCAGGCTGATCGGCAGATTGTCGACCACTTCGTGCCCGGCATCCTCCAGCGCCTTCAGCACCGTGGATTTGCCGGCGCCCGACAGGCCGGTGACGATCAATATCGGTTGCACGGGCAGACTGCTGCCATCAAGGCCGTGATTCGCCAAGGCCCGCGCTGCCCGATCCACCGCCGATGCGCCGAACGGATCAAACCCCAGAACGGGCAGCGCCACGCCGGCCAGGTTCAGCCAGTCCGGGGCTGGCAGCCGTTCCGGCGCGCGGGCCAGATCGAGCACCAATGCCACCATGGCCGAATGAGTCGCCTCCGGCACGATGCCAACACCGCGCACCTCGATCAGGCCAGCGAGCCGCGCCGGGGCGCTGGCGATCAGCCGGTCACCGTCGCGGGCCAGCACCACCCGATCATCGGCGACCAGTTGCCAGCCGGCCGCCACCAGCCGCAGCGCCAGATCGGATTTGCCGCTGCCCGCTGGCCCCAGCAACAGCAGGGCGCGGCCACCCTGGGCCACTGCCGTGGCGTGGATGGTGTCGGCCGCCATCACGCCACCGGCAGGCTGACGCGGAACAACGCCCCGCCGCCCGGCGCATCGTCCACCATGATCCTGCCGCCATGCGCCGCCACAATCGCCCCGGCGATGGACAGGCCCAGGCCGGAATGGCGGCCAAAATCCTCGGCGGCCGGGCGTTCGGAATAAAAGCGCTTGAAGATGTCGCCCCGGTTGGCCGCCGGTACGCCGGGGCCCTGATCCGCCACGGTCAACTCCACCTGATCGCCCGCCGCCGCCAGCGCCAGCTGCACGCGGCCGCCATCGGGCGAAAAGCTGATGGCATTGTCGATCAGGTTGCGCAGCACCTGGGCCAGCCGGCCGGCATCGCCGTCGATCAACGGCAACAGCGGCGGCGGCACCAGCCCAACCACCACGCCGCGCGGCAGATCGGTGATGCCATAGGCGCTGACCAGCCCGGTGCACAGCCGCGCCAGATCAACCGGCTGGAACCCGGTGCGCGACAGTTCGGCATCCAGCCGGCTGGCATCGGCAATATCGGTGATCAGCCGATCGATGCGGCCCACATCATCGCGGATCACCGCCAGCAACTGTGCCCGCAGGTCAGGCTTGTCCACCTGTTCCAGCACCTCCACTGCCGACCGCAGCGACGCGAGCGGGTTTTTCAGTTCATGCGCCACGTCCGCCGCAAAGGCCTCGGTCGCATCGATCTGGCGGCGCAGGGCGATCGACATGTCGGAAATGGCGCGGGCCAGGGCGCCAATCTCATCCCGCCGGTCGGGCAGGCGCGGCACCACCACCTCGCGGCGGCGGCCCAGCCGCACGCGGTGGGCGGCAATCGCCAGCATGCGCAGCGGCCGCACGATGGTGCGCGCCAGAAACAGCGACAGGAACAGGGTGAGCGCCGTCACGCTGAGCAACAGCCAACCCGAGGTGAGGCGTTCGCGGCGCAGCAGTTCGGCCAGATCCTCGGCCGAATCGATCAGCAGCACCGCTTCGCCGGTTGGCGCCATCGCCGCGGCCGACACCAGCAAGCTGCCATCACGCGCCCGGCGCAGGCCGGTGGCAGGCTGGCCGCCCATGCGGGCCATGGCAATTTCGGGCCAGCGCGCCGCCGCATCGGCCGCCGGTTCGGCATAGGCCGGCAGATCGCGGAACCCCAGCACGGCATCCAGCACGCGATCGATGGCCTTGGCCGATGCCCGGCGCCAGCCAAAGGCCTGCGGATCTTCCACGATGAAGCGCGGGTTGCGCGGGTTCTGCCAATTGTCGGCCAGCCGCACGCCATCGCCGGCATAGAGCCGCAGCCGCGCGCCGCGCGCCAGGCCCAGGCCATCGATGGCGCGGGCGCGCTGGGCGGTCTCCTGCCGGCTGAGCATCTGCGCCACTGCCGCCGCCTCGTTGGCCAGCGCATCCGTGCGTTCGGCCAGCAGCCGGTATCGCACCGTGTCCAGATACAGCAGCATGATCGCCAGCACGATCACCGCGACCACGTTCACCGCAAAGATGCGCGCCCTGAGCGACGCAAAGCCCAGGTTGCGGCGCCATTCGTGCACCGCATCTTCGGCGCGCCGCACTGGACCAGGCCGTGAACTCATGAATATCACCCCCCGTGATGACCCGGAGAAGCCAAATCGGCGTTAGCAGGCGGCGAAGGCGGGGCATAGCCCCCCGGCGAGACGCCTGATGACGTTGATTTGGCTTCTCCGGGCCACCGCAGGCGGGCTTTTCAGCCCCGATGCAGCGCTCGCTGCGCTTGGGCGGGTGCGCCGCACCCGCCGCTGCGCTTGCTCACTCGCCTCGGGGCTGAAAAGCCCGTCACGGGGGGTGATGTTCATGAGTTCACGGCCTAATCCTCGTTGAAGCGGTAGCCGACTCCATACAGCGTTTCGATCGCCTTGAACTTGTGGTCGACAACCCGGAATTTCTTGCGCAGGCGCTTGATGTGGCTGTCGATGGTGCGGTCATCAACATACACATCATGGCTGTAGGCCGCATCCATCAACTGGTCGCGTGATTTCACAAAGCCCGGCCGGGCCGCCAGCGTTTCCAGGATCATGAATTCGGTGACCGTCAGCGCCACGTCGCCGCGCCGGCCATCGCCGCCATCCCACCACACGCGGTGGCGGGCCGGGTCCATGGTCAGGCGGCCGCGCACGATCGGCTCCACCGCCGCTGCGGCTTCGGGTTCGGCCTCGGCCGCGCGGCGGTTGGCCGTGCGGCGCAGCACGGCGCGGATGCGTTCGATCAACAGGCGCTGGCTGAACGGCTTGCCGATATAATCATCGGCCCCCATGGCCAGCCCCAGCGCCTCGTCAATCTCGGTGTCCTTGCTGGTCAGGAAGATCACCGGCACCTGGCTCTTCTCGCGCAGGCGGCGCAGCACCTCCATCCCGTCCATGCGCGGCATCTTGATGTCCAGCACCACCAGATCGGGGGCGTTTTCCAGCAACGCCTTCAACGCGCTGTCGCCATCGGAATAGAGCCGCACGGCATAGCCTTCGGCCTGCAGCGCAATCGACACCGAAGTGAGGATGTTGCGATCATCATCAACCAGGGCAATGGTTGGGGCGGGCGGCACGCTGTTGTCCATCCCCGCCAATGTGTAGCGCCGGCCGCCCGGTTGCAAGGGTGGAACGGGCGCGCAGCAGGCTGGCACGGCTGACAGGATGGCATCGCGGCTTTTGACGAATACGTATGCGTGCGATATGCCGCCGCCATCGGCGGGCATTTGTGCCGCCGCAACTGCGGATCGGGGCTGTGGGGGCCCCATGACAAGGAGAAATGTCGTGCCGTCGACCGTGATTTCCAGCCACAGCCTTGCTGCCCAGGGCTATGACACGCCCGCCACCCTTCACTGGAACCTGCTCACCGGCGCGCTGGTGGAACTGGCGGTGCAGCGCGGCGAAGGCCTGCTGTCCGAACACGGCGCCCTGGTGGTGAAAACCGGCAAGCACACCGGCCGCAGCGCGAATGACAAGTTCATCGTGCGCGACGCCGCCACCGAAAACGCCATCTGGTGGGACAAGAACAAGAGCATCACGCCCGAACAGTTCGCCGCGATCAAGGCCGATTTCCAGGCCGCGCTGGCCACCAAGAGCGACCTGTTCGTGCAGGATCTTTATGGCGGTTCGCAGCCGGAGCACCGGGTGAAGGTGCGCGTCATCACCGAATTTGCCTGGCACAGCCTGTTCATCCGCACCCTGCTGGTGCGCCCGGACCTGGCCGATCTGGCCGATTTCCTGCCGGAATACACCATCATCGATCTGCCCAGTTTCAAGGCCGATCCGGCCCGCCACGGCTGCCGCAGCGAAACCGTGGTGGCGGTGGATTTCGAAGCCAAGACCGTGCTGATCGGCGGCACTGCCTATGCCGGCGAGATGAAGAAATCCGTCTTCTCCATCCTGAATTATCTGCTGCCGCAATCGGGCGTGATGCCGATGCACTGTTCGGCCAACATCGGCCCGGCTGGCGACACCGCCATCTTCTTCGGCCTGTCCGGCACCGGCAAGACCACGCTGTCGGCCGATGCCAGCCGCACGCTGATCGGCGATGATGAACATGGCTGGTCCGACACGGCGGTCTTCAACTTCGAAGGCGGCTGCTATGCCAAGGTGATCCGCCTTTCGGCCGAAGCCGAACCGGAAATCTATGCCACCACCCGCCGCTTTGGCACGGTGCTGGAAAATGTCGTCATCGATCCCGTCACCCGCAAGATCGATCTGGACGACAACAGCCTGGCCGAAAACAGCCGTGGTTCCTATCCGATCGAGTTCATCCCCAACGCCTCGGCCGAGAATATGGGCCCGGTGCCGCGCAACATCATCATGCTGACGGCCGACGCCTTCGGCATCCTGCCGCCGATCGCCAAGCTGACGCCGGATCAGGCCATGTATCACTTCCTGTCGGGTTACACCGCGCGCGTCGCCGGCACCGAAATCGGCGTCACCGAACCCGATGCCACCTTCTCCACCTGTTTTGGCGCGCCGTTCATGCCGCGCCACCCGTCGGTCTATGGCAATCTGCTCAAGGAACGCATCGCCAAGGGCGGCGTGGATGTGTGGCTGGTCAACACCGGCTGGACCGGCGGCGGCGCCGGCACCGGCGGCACCGGCACCCGCATGCCGATCAAGGCCACCCGCGCGCTGCTCAATGCCGCGCTCGATGGCAGCCTGAACAATGCCGAATTCCGCATGGATGAGAATTTCGGTTTTGCCGTGCCCGTCTCGGTGCCCGGCGTCGATGCCACCATCCTGAACCCGCGTGACACCTGGGCCGACAAGGCGGCCTATGACGCGCAGGCCCGGAAGCTGGTGGGCATGTTCATCGCCAATTTCGTCCAGTTCGAAGCCCATGTCGATCAGGGCGTGCGCGAATCGGCCCCCAAGGCCGCCTGAACGCCCGTCTGACATTTGCTTTCATCATTCCGTCATGTGGCATCCACGCCACATGACGGAGCTAATGTTGCCCAGATCACGCGAATGCGGCAATTTCCGTGTTGTGTTGCCTGCCGCCCCCGGCAACAAGCACAGTGTAGGTTAACCTTAGGGGGCATTTCACGTGTTCAACAAATATTCGCTGCTGCTTGCCAGCTCGGTTCTGGCCGGTTCGCTGGCCACCATGGCCCAGGCCCAGGAAAAGGCCGCTGCGGCCGAAGCGGCTGCTGAAGAACTGGTCGTCACCGGTTCGCGCCTGCGCGGCAACCCCAACGAAACCGCGCCGCTGCCGATCACCACGGTTGATGCCGCCCAGCTGCGCGCCCTTGGCAACAGCGATCCCACCGCCACCCTGCGCCAGATCCCGGCCCTGCTCGCCTCCGGCACGGTTGCCGATTCGCTCGAGCGCGGCGCCGGCGGCGTTGGCCAGGCCACGCTGAGCCTGCGCCAATTGGGTGCCAACCGCACGCTGGTGCTGGTTGATGGCTGGCGTCACGTCTCCGGCGTGGCCGGCAGCCAGACGGTTGACGTGTCCACCATCCCCAACGCGCTGATCGAACGCGTTGATGTGCTCACCGGCGGCGCCTCGGCCGTCTATGGTGCCGATGCCGTCACCGGTGTCGTCAACTATGTGCTGAAGAAGAATTTCGAAGGCCTCAACCTCGATGCCCAGTTCGGCATCTCCGATTTCGGTGATGGCCAGACCTTCCGCATCGAAGGCGCCTGGGGCAAGAATTTCGCCGATGGCAAGGGCAACATCACCTTCGCCGCCGGCTACACCAAGGACAGCGAAGTGCTGCAGGGCGATCGCCCGATCACCGCCAACAATGGCCGTGGCAACAACAGCACCACCTATTCCAACCCGTTCCGCCGCTTCCAGCAGGGTGACATCAACGCTGCCACCATGCCGAACTTCGCCGGCTATTATCGCGTCGGTGGCCCCGGCCCGCGCACCAGCCGCATCAGCTTTGGCCCGGCCATTCCGACGGCGGCGCAGTTCGCCACGCTGTTCCCCGGCCGCACCCCCTCGGCGGCCGAACAGGCGCTGATCGACCGCGCTGCCAATTCGCCGCTGTTCGTCATCGGCCGTCAGCCGGCTTTCGGCATCTCGTCCAACGCCGGCCTGCTCTTCCGCGGCGATTTCGGCCGGTTCACCACCGACCTCAACAACAATGGCGTGCAGGATTGCAACGAAAGCTTTGTGGGCTGGACCGGCTTTGGCGGCGGCGGCTGCTATGTCACCACCGCCGGCAATGGCGTGAAGATCTTCCAGGATGGCGTGATCTCCACCAGCCAGAACCAGTTTGGCGGCGATGGCGCGCCGGAACGCGTCAATGGCGCCTCGCTGCTGCCGGAATCGCAGCGCGTTTATGCCAATCTGCGCGCCCGTTATGAATTCTCGCCGGCCGCCGAAGTGTGGGTTGACGCCAAATACACCCGCAACACCTCGCTCAGCCGCAACCCCTACAACACCTTCTATGACACGCTGCTGATCTTCCCGGACAACCCGTTCACCCCCGCCGCGCTGCAGGCGGAATCCAACGACGCCGGCGGCCTGCGCGTGTCGCGCGATTTCACCGATCTGGGTGACAATGAATCCAACGCCCTGCGCGAAACCTATCGCATCGTCGCCGGCGTGCAGGGTGAAATCACCCCGCATCTTCGTTATGAAGTCGTCGGCAACTATGGCCGCACCGACAATGTGGTGACCCAGGCCAATTCGGTGCAATATGATCGCCTGTTTGCTGCCATCGATGTGGTTCGCGGCCCCAATGGCCAGCCGGTCTGCCGCGTTTCCACCGGCAACACCACGCCGCACCCGGGCTCGGAAACCTTCCCGTTCATCGAGCCGGGCTTCTTCACCTTCCGCCCCGGCGACGGCACCTGCGTGCCCGCCAACATCCTGGGCGGCGCCAATTCGATCAGCCAGGCGGCGGTGAACTGGATCACCACGCCGACCACCGATCGCTTCCGGCTTGAACAGACGGTCATCACCGCGCTGTTCACCGGTGACACCGGCGGCTTCCTCAATCTGCCGGGCGGCGCCATCGGCTTCTCGGCCGGCGCCGAATATCGCAAGGAAAAATCCACCTCCACCTTCAGCAATCTGGAACTGGGCATCATCCCGCAAACCGGCCCGGCCAATCTGGTTGGCCAGTTCATCGGCGACGTGTCGGGCAACCAGCAGCTGATCTTCGATCCGTCCAACCGCACCCGCAACACCGGTGGCCAGTTCGACGTGAAGGAAGTGTTTGGCGAAGTGAAGCTGCCGATCCTGAAGGACACGCCCTTCTTCCACGAACTCACCGTGGGCGCAGCCGGCCGTTATGCCGATTATTCCACCATCGGCGGTGCCTTCACCTGGAACGTCACCGGCGCCTGGGCCCCGATCAAGGATGTCCGCTTCCGCGGCACCTATGCCCGCGCCATCCGCGCGCCGAACGTGGCCGAACTGTTCGATCCGGCGCAGGGTGCCACCTTCCGCCCGGCCGATCCGTGCGATCTGATCAACCAGACCGCCACGCCCAACCGCCGCGCCAACTGCCTTGCCGCCGTCACGGCGCTGGGCATTGCCAATCCGGCCGCCTTCCTCGCCAACTACAACGATCCGCTTACTGGCCGCTTCACCGGCACCAGCGGTGGCAATCCCAATCTGAGCGAGGAAAAGGCCACCACCTGGTCGGTCGGCACCGTGATCCAGCCCAGCTTCGTGCCGGGCCTGACACTGTCGGCGGATTATTATTCGATCAAGATCACCGACGCGATCTCGGCGGTGACGGCGCAGGATATCGTCAACACCTGCTATGACAACACCACCTTCCCCAACCAGTTCTGCGATCTGTTCCAGCGCATTGGGCCCACGGCGCCGGGCAACACCTCGGCCAACCAGCCCAATCTGTTCGGCTTCCGCACGCTGAACCAGACCCAACTGAACTTTGGCCGCATCGAGACCGCCGGTGTCGATTTCTCGGTCAACTATCGCTTCACCCTGTGGGACAAGAACAACTTCACCGTGGGCGTGAACGGCAACTGGACGGAAAAGGTCAACCGCTTCTTCGATCCGCGTGATCCCAACCTGGTCAACCCGGCGCTGCGCGAACTGTCGGTGCCGGAATGGTCGGGCGTGGGCTCGGTCAGCTGGAACCGCGATGCCTTCACCTTTGGCTATAATGTCCAATATGTGCAGTCCACCGCCGCCGCCGCTGCCATCCAGATCGAACGCATCGCCACCGAATTCGGCCCGGCCGGCTTCGCTCCGGATTACTGGATCCACAACGTCAACTTCAACATCGACATTTTGGAAGACCGGTTCAGCCTCTATGGCGGCATCAACAACCTGACCAACGCCGAGCCCTATATCTCGTCGTCGGCCTACCCCGTCTCCGGCATGGGCCGCTTCTACTTCATGGGCATCCGCGCCAAGTTCTGACGCACGGCGCTCAGCCAACGACGAAGGGCGGCCCATGCGGGCCGCCCTTTTTCGTTGCGAGACCAGGCGTCACCTGGCAGCCTGGACGAATGAAACGCGCCTGGTTTGATGCGGATGGCGAAGTTGCTGCCAAGCTGGAGCCCAATCGCATTTTGGGTGATCTGGCCAATGCCACCCAATTCCCGGCAGAATTGCCCCAGATCGCCGCCTGGCGCTTTGCCATCGCGCACGTGCAGGACTTGGCAGCAGCGCTGCCCGGCCTGCACATCTTCATGGAATTTGCCATTCCGCGCATGGGGCGCCGCGCCGATGCTGTGTTGGTGATTGGACCGCTGATCCTCGTGCTCGAATACAAGGTCGGCGAACGCAACTTCCCGCGCCACGCCATCGAACAGGCGCATGGCTATGCCCTCGATCTCAAGAATTTCCACGTCACCAGCCATGACAAGGCGATCGTGCCCATCCTGATCGCAACCGAAGCGCCGCCCCAACAGTTGGGGCTGGGCTTCTGGGCGGACGACAAGGTGCATGACCCGCTTTGCCTCAGCCCCGGTGACGTGCTGCCAACAATCCAGCGCCTGATCGCCAGTGGTGATGGCGCCGCCATTGATGCCCGTGCCTGGGCCGATGGCGCCTATCGCCCCACGCCCAGCATCATCGAAGCGGCCGAAGCGCTTTATGCCGGGCACGATGTGGCGGAGATCTCCCGCTCCGGCGCGGGTGCGGAAAATCTGTCGCGCACCGCCAATGCCATTGCGCAGGTGGTGCAGCGGATGCGCGCCGAAGGCGGCAAGGCGATCTGTCTTGTGACTGGGGTGCCCGGCGCGGGCAAAACACTGGCGGGGCTCAACATCGCCTGCCAGCGCCATCCCGAACACCCTGACGAGCACGCCGTCTTTCTCTCAGGCAATGGACCGTTGGTCCAGGTGTTGCAGGAGGCCTTGCGCCGCGATGGCAAGCGCAAGCGCGCCGCCCCCGATCTGCCGGAAACCCGGATGCTGCAGGCGCGGGAACCGGATACCTTCATCCAGAATGTCCATCATTTCCGTGATGAATATCTGGCCCCCGACCGGATGCCAGCCGAACATGTTGTCATCTTTGATGAAGCCCAACGCGCCTGGGATCGCGCCATGACCAGCGATTTCATGCGCCGCAAGAAAGGCCAGCCCGGCTTTGACCAATCGGAGCCGGCGTTTCTGCTCTCGGTGATGAACCGGCGGCCGGATTGGTGCGTGGTCGTCTGCCTAATTGGCGAGGGCCAGGAAATCAATCGCGGCGAGGCCGGCATTGCCGAATGGCTGCGCGCCCTGCAGACGGATTTACGGCATTGGCACGTGCATCTGCCGCCGCATTTGCTGTCCGAAACCGGGCCATTGGATGGTGCCATGCGCTGGCACCTCACCCAGCGCGGCACGATGGTGGACGATGGCCTGCATCTGGCAGTGTCGGTGCGCTCGTTCCGGGCCGAAAGAGTGTCGGCCTTTGTCGCGGCCATGCTGGCAGAGGATGCCGCCGCTGCCATGGCGCTGCGGCCGGACCCGCTGCAATTTCCCATCTGGCACACCCGCGACCTGGCGACGGCGCGGCGGTGGTTGCGCAAGGAGCGCCGCGCCGGTGAACGCGCCGGATTGGTGGCCAGTTCCAACGCCTTGCGCCTGAAACCGGAAGGCCTGCATGTGAAGGCGCCAGTGGAGGTGTGCCATTGGTTCCTCAACGGCAATGACGATGTGCGCGCCTCCAACGCCCTGGAAGATGCTGCCACCGAATTTGACGTGCAGGGGCTGGAACTGGATTGGACCGGCGTGGCTTGGGACCTGAATTACCGCCGAACGCCCGATGGCTGGCAGGCCCGCCAGTTCAGGGGCACCAAATGGCAGCAGATCGGCGCCAGCGATACGGGGTTCGGCCGTGCCGATTATGTGAAGAACGCCTATCGCGTGCTGCTCACCCGGGCGCGGCAGGGCATGGTGATCTTTGTGCCCAGGGGGGATGCCGCCGACGCCACCCGGCCGCCAGCCGAATATGCCGCCATTGCGGATTGGCTGCAGGCCTGCGGCGTGCCGTGCCTCGACCCGGATTGAGGCGCGATTGGGCGGGAGGGCGATGGCGCAACCGCCCCGCCAGCCGGCGTCCACCGCCCAAGGGTTTGCCACCACCGGTCCGCGAAATCCGGACACCACAGCCCCGCTTTTGGCCACCAACCTGGCCAAACGGCCCGGATTTCCGGCATTTTGGCGCCGCAGAACGGCCGGCGAATCCATCAGGATCACGAACAAGGGCGGCAGCGCGGATCGCTGCGCCCTCAAATCACTCATATTTTCAGTTGTTTAACAGACCGTCTGTCCTACAGCCCGGCCAAAGCGCTATAGATGACCGCGCAGCTGGGAACATCGGCTGCACCCGCCCGCCTCAAAACGCCGGTTGGTGGATGCCGCACTCGGTCTTGTCCCAGTGGCGCCAGCGGCCGGCGCGGGGGTCTTCGCCGGGCTGGGCCTGGCTGGTGCAGGGCTGGCAGCCGATGGAGGGATAGCCGGCGGCTTCGAGCGGGTGGCGGGGCAGGTCGCGGGCGGTGAAGTGCGCGTCGATGCGGGCCTTGTCCCAATCGGCGAGCGGGTTGATTTTCAGGCGCCCAGCATCCAGCTCGAACCGGGGCAGGCCGGCGCGGCCGGACTGAAAGCCCTTGCGGCCGGATATCCAGGCATCGAACGGCGCCAGCGCCCGGGCCAGCGGCTCCACCTTGCGCAGATCGCAGCAGCCGTCGGGATCATAACCCCAGCGCAGGCCCTTGGCATCACGCGCGGCCAGTTGGTGCGGATCGGGGCGAAACACCCGCAGATCGGTGAAGCCCAGATGCTCCACCAGCCTGTCGCCATAGGCCAGGGTTTCGCCAAACATCTTCTGCGTGTTGATGAAAATCAACGGGATAGACCGGTCAACCGCCGCCACCAGATCAAGCAGCACCGCCGATTCGGTGCCAAAGGACGACACCAGCGCCACCCGGCCATGGAGCTCACCACGCAACAGAACGGCCAGCATGGCATCGGTCGGCATGCCGGCATGATGGGCCGTGAGCCGCGCCACATCGGCCGCCGTGAACGCCGGTGCCGTGCTGATCACATCAACGGCGCGTGCCGCCGGATCAGGCACGGCACCGGCTTCAGCCATGCCGCAGCGCCCACACCGGCGCCAGCCCATCGGCCGCCTTCATATAGACATGAGGGAAGCGCGCCAGGGTGGCCGCGACCACCGCCGGATCGAGCGGCCGGTTGGGCGCGAAGCTGTCAAACCCCACCCGGCGCATGAAGCCGAGCTGATCCACCAGCACATCCCCTACTGCCCTGATTTCGCCGGCAAATCCCGCCTCGCGCAGGATGCGGGCCGAGCTGTAGCCGCGGCCATCGCGGAACTTGGGGAATGCAATCTCCACCAGCCTCAGCCGGCCAAGGTGCGGCAGCAGGGCGCGCACATCCTCACCCGGATCGATCCGCACGGCGGCGAAATTGCCGCCGGCGAGGAAATCGGCCAACGGGGCAATCGGGCTTTCAAACGGCGCATCATCGCGGAAGCGCAGCTGCGCCGGCGTGTCGTCCAGCACCGGTGCGGGGGCGCCGGCCACGGGCTGTTGGTCCTGATTATCCAGCATAAACAGCATCCTTGAAGGGCGCGGGCCCAAGGCGGCGATAGGTATCGAGGAAGCGTTCCTGCGGGCCGCTGCGGGCCGAGCGATAGAAGCCGATCAGCTTTTCCACGGCGGTCACGATGCCATGCTCATCGAAACCGGGGCCGAGGATCTTGGCCAGCGTGGCATCTTCGGCGCCGGAGCCGCCAAGCAGCAGCTGGTAGGCTTCCTCGCCCTTCTTGTCGACGCCGAGGATGCCGATATGGCCGGCATGGTGGTGGCCGCAGCCATTGATGCAGCCGCTCACCTTGATCTTCAGCTCGCCAATGTCGCGCTGGGTGTCCAGATCCTCGAACCTGGCGGCGATCTTCTGGGCAATCGGGATCGAGCGGGCATTGGCCAGCGTGCAATAATCCATGCCCGGGCAGGCGATGATATCGCTGACCAGATCGAGATTGGGCGTGCCCAGGCCCACCGCATCCAGGCCCTGCCACAGCGCGTAAAGATCGGCCTTCTTCACATGCGCCAGCACGAGATTCTGGCTGTGCGTCACGCGGATTTCGTCGTGCGCATAGCGCTCGGCCAGATCGGCCACCGCATCCATCTGGGCCGACGAGGCATCGCCGGGGATGCCGCGCTTGGGCTTCAGGCTGATGGTGGCGATGGCATAGCCCGGCGCCTTGTGGGTGTGGACATTCTGGCTGACCCACACGGCAAAATCCGGATCAGACAGATCAAGATCATCGGAAGCGGCCGGATCGAATTCCGGCGGCGCGAATTGCGCGATGATCCGATCATATTCGGCTTGCGGTGCATCAAGGCCCAGCGGCGCCAACCCGGCCCATTCGGCCTCCACCTGGCGCGTGAATTCCGCCACGCCCAGCTCGTTGACCAGGATCTTGATGCGCGCCTTGTAGATATTGTCCCGCCGGCCATAACGATTGTACACGCGCAGGATCGCCTCGGAATAGCTGAGGAACTGGCCCACCGGGATCCAGTCCCGCACCACGCTGCCGATCACCGGTGTGCGGCCCATACCGCCGCCGACATAGACGCGGAAGCCCAGTTCACCGGCATCATTCCGGCGCAATTGCAGGCCGATATCATGCAGCTGGATGGCGGCGCGATCGGTGTCGCTGGCGATCACTGCGATCTTGAACTTCCTGGGCAGGAACGAAAACTCCGGGTGCAGCGTGGACCATTGGCGCAGCAGCTCCGCATAGGGGCGCGGATCGGCCACTTCGTCGGCAGCAGCGCCGGCAAACTGATCGGAACTGATGTTGCGGATGCAGTTGCCGCTCGTCTGGAAGGCATGCATTTCCACCTTCGACAGATCATCGAGCAGATCGGCAAACTGCTCCAGCTTGATCCAATTGTACTGGATGTTCTGGCGCGTGGTGAAATGGCCGTAATCGCGGTCGTACGTGCGGGCGATATGGGCCAGCATCCGCATCTGCCGGGATGACAGCGTGCCATAGGGGATGGCCACGCGCAGCATATAG
>CAZHTW010000066.1:0-15450 GCA_964535865.1 uncultured Sandarakinorhabdus sp.
CCGCGGGTGAGCTGGAAGCGCTTGCCGGCAAAATCATACTCGCCGCGCACCAATTGCACCCGGCCGAACAATTCGGGCGCGGTGGCACCGCCGCG
Organism: uncultured Sandarakinorhabdus sp.; assembly: GCA_964535865.1. GTDB lineage: Bacteria > Pseudomonadota > Alphaproteobacteria > Sphingomonadales > Sphingomonadaceae > Sandarakinorhabdus. The sequence goes on from CAZHTW010000066.1 coordinate 96, forward strand.
CAGCCGCACATTGGCCTGCCATTCCGATTTGATGCCCATGCCGGTCACCATCAACTGGCGTTCGGCGGTGATAGCCAGATTGTACAGCCAACGCGTGGGTGCCACATATTGCGCTGTGCGCCGGCCCAGCAACCGCACATTTTTTTCCGTCACGCTGAGCACCGGCACATCGGCGACGGCGGTGCGGCCCACGCGATATTCCGCCTTGGCCAGTTTCAACGTGCCAGACACAACGCCGCCATATTCGTCGGTCGCGACCCGGATGGTGCCGCTGCCGGTGGCGGACAGATCATCGCGGCCCAGGATGGCGGCATCGGTTGCCACCATGCGGACATCCATCGGGAAACCGCGTTCCAGCGACAGATCGATGCTGCCCGAACCGGTGATATTGCCCTGGCCGGAAATGCCGGCAAAGCGGACCAGTTCGAGCCGGGAGGCGTTGAAGCGGGCATCAAGGCTGGTGCCGGTGGCCACCGCGCCCAGCAGCGGCGCTTCCACCCGCAAGTCACGCGCCACGATGCGGCCGGCAATCTGAGGATCGCCCAGCGTGCCGGAAAGATCGGCCGCCACCTGGGCCCGGCCGCGAAAATCCAGCGCGGTAAGGCCCAGCAGCCCCCACAGATCCTGCACCGGCCCGGCATAGCGCAACTGGCCCAAAATGGGCGCAGCGGCCAAACGGTTCAGCAACGTGTCTGTCCCGGCAGCGGCCGTCCCCAGCCGCGCCTGGGCCCGGCCTTCCACCTTGCCGGCGCGCAGGATCACGGCCTTGATTGTGGTGCCATCGCGGCCCAGCGCGGCATTCAGGCCAACATCGATGGGGGTGGAGGTGGTGGTGATGGCGCTGCGCGACAGGCCGTTCAGGCGCAGGCTGGCGCGGCCCTGCGGCGCGGCACCCGGCTGTTGGTCAACATCAATGTCGCCGCTGATCTTGCCGGCCAGATTGATCGAGGGATAGGCGAGGCCCACCAGCGCCAGCGACACCTGATCCAGCCGCGCCTTCAGGCGCCGCCGTTCGCCCCAATCGCCGGAAATTTCAGCATTGCCCAGCGCGCTGGCCAGCCGCAGCGCCGAAAGATGCCAGCCGGCATCATCGCGGCTGAGCGTGGCCGGCCCGGCCAGCTTTGCCTGCCGCCCATCATAACTGCCATCGCCGGCCAGCGTGATCTGGCCCGGTGCGATGGCGGCGGCAAGGTTGATGGCGAACGGCGCGCCGCTGTCGCCGGCCAGTTTCAGGCTGGCCTCGCCCTTGCCGTCTTCCAGGCGCAGGCGGCCATCGGCACTTTCGATCAGCAGATTGCCGCGTTCAGCGCCGCGCAGGGCCAGCGTGCCCGTGATCTGCGGGCCGGATGACGGCAGGCTGATGTTGGCGGCCAGGCGCAGCCCATCGATGCTGATCGGGGTTTCCTGTGCGATCTTCACATTGTCGCCGGCCAGGCTGATCTCTGCCTGCTGCACCGCGCCGGCACCGAACAGCCGCGCCTGCCCGGCAAGGCCGGGGCCTGCAACCGCCAGCGTGCCGATGAACGGCCCGGCCGCGCCCTGTTCCAGCCGGCCACGCGCATCGAAACCGGCCAGAGACAGGTTTGCCACATCCAGCAGCAGCGTGGGTGCCAGCACGATGCCGGCACGCAATTCCACCGGGCCGGCACCGGTGGTCGCATTGGCGGCGACCTGCCAGCGCTCACCATCCTGAGTCAATTTGGCGGCAAGGTCGCCAAGGCCATAGCCGGGCTCGGCCAGTTTGAGCGCCAGCGCCAGCCCGCCGATGCGGCCGCCGCCATCCAGCTGGAATGGGCCGAATGGGCGGCTGCGGCCCGCCAATGCCAGACTGAGCTGCCCGCTGCGCCAGCCGATGCTGCCGTTGGCCGAAAGGCCGGGGCTGGTGAGCGCCAGGCCGTTGGCCTCCACCGCCAGACCGGGCAACAGGGCAAAGCGGCCTGACAGGCCGATCCCGCCGGCCGTCAGCCGCGCCAGCGCCCCGGCCGGCGGGTGCGCCGCCGTCAGCTTGATCTCGCCATTGCCCACCAGGCCGGGGCGCAGATCCAGCGTGACGTCGGCATCGCTGCTGCCCAGCTGCGGCAGCGTCCAGCCCACCACCCTTGCTGCCAGCCGCGCGCCCCAGGCTCCGGTGGCCGGCACCCAGCTGATGCCCAGCCGGGCGGCCAGCGGCCCGGATTTCAGCAACAGGCCATCGCCGCGCAACTGGCCGTTCTGCCACAACAACGGCCCGCTGGCCTGCCAGCGCCCGGCCAGCGGGGCAAGAGCAGCCGGCAGGCCGCGCACAGCGGCAGCGCCAACGGCGGCCGGAACGGCGGCGCTGCCATCATTGGCATCGATAATGGCCGAAGCGCTCACCTGATCCAGCATGATGCCGTCGGGCAACAGCAGGGTGCTGGCCTTGGCCTTGGCCTGGGCCTGCGGTGCCAGCCACGGGCCGGACAGGCGGGCAGTGAGGCTCAGTCCCTTGAGCCCAATATTGTCTGACACTGGCGCCCCATCGGCGAGGCGCAGCGCGAGATCGCCATCCTCGATGCGTTCGGCGGCGCGGTTGATGCGGCCGGCGATGCGGCCATTCAGCCAGCGCCCGGTGGCGGTGGCCGTCAGCTGCACATCGCCATCGCGCGGGCGGGCACGCAGATTGATCGCCAGCCCGCCGTTCAGCAGCCGCGCCAACAGGCCCTGTGCCATCATCACGGCCGGATCGATGCGGCCGGCCAGGCCGAACTCGCCCTGATTCAGCGTCAGGGCGGTATCGGCGAGCAGGGTCTTGCCGCTGCGGGCCAGCAGGCGGCCGTTCCACGCCTGCCAGCGGCCGCGTCCGCGCGCCTGCGCCATCAGATCGGTCTTCATGCCGGAAAGCCCGGCGACCAGCCCGCCGGCCGGCGCATCCAGCAGCGCGCTCAACGCAAAGCGATCGCGGTCAGGCTCGGCATCCAGATCGATGATCAGCCGATCCGCACTGCCGCTGGCCGCCGCGTTGATCCGCACCAGCGCACGGCCAGCGGCAATGTCGATGCTGCCGTTCAGGCTGGCCTGCCGGGCGCGTGCGCCGGTCACCCCGGCCGCCAGCATGATGCGCGGGGCATCAAGCCGGTCGATGCTGATATCCAGATCGGGCAACAGGCGCGGATCGCTGGTGGGGCGAAGCCGCGGCAGCCGATCGATGCTGATGGTGCCAGCCGCCAGCCGGCGGGCGGCAAAACGGCTGGAGAGCAAAGCCAGCGGCTGCCAATCGACATCAAGCCGATCGATGCGCGCAAACCGCCCGGCCGGATCGTGCACTTCCACCCCGGCCAGTTCGGCCTTGCCCCACAGGCTGCCGTTGATCGCGCGCACCCGGAAATTCAGCCCGCTTTCCAGTTGCAGCGCCGGCAGTTGCCGCGCCAGCCAGGCCCGGCCTGGCCCGGTGTCAAGCAGCAGCGGCAGGCTGGCCAGCAGGGCCAACATTGTCAGCAGCCCGATGGCCACCAGGCGCAAACCGCGCGCCATCAGAACGCCTGCCCGATGGAGACATAGAAGACCACGCGCGGATCGCCGGCGCGCGGGTTGACCGGCGTGGCGATATCGATGCGCACCGGGCCAAAGCCGGTATAGAAGCGGGCGCCGATGCCGGCACCCAGCGACAGCCGGTCAAAGGCCGGGGTGGTGCCGGTGGACACTTCACCGGCATCCAGAAACGCCACCACACCCAGATCCTGGCCAAAGGCCTGAAAGCGATAGCGGCCCTCCACCGCCAGTTCACTCAGGCTGTTGCCGCCGGTTGGCACATTGTCGGCATTGCGCGGGCCAACGCCCTGGAACACATAACCGCGCACCGAACCGCCGCCGCCGGCATAGAAGCGCCGATCCGGCGCGATCACGCCGCGGCTGGCGCCGATGATGCTGCCGATGTGCAACCGCCCGGCCAGCACCAGATCACCAATGGGCTGATAGGCGGTGGTTTCAAACTGGGCCTTCAGATAATTGAAATTGCTGCCATCGCGCAGGGTGAGTTCGGGGCTGAACCGGGTGGTGACGCGAAAGCCGCGCGACGGGTTGAGCAGATCGTCGGACTGGTCCCACGTCAGGCTGGCGGGCAGGGCGAGCACGGTGAAGGTGCGGCGCGGATCACCGGGCACAGACCGGTCACGCTGGCTGGTGATCAGCGCCTGGGCGCCGATGCTCCACGTCCAGTCCTTTTGCCACAAGATGTTGCTTTCGCGGGCCAAGGCGCCGCTCAGCCCCAGGGTTTCGGCGGCAAAGGCGAATTGCTGGCTGGCCGAAAAGCCGCCCGAAACCAGCAACTGCTGATCGCGGCGGCGGAAGTTGCGGCGGCGCAGCTCCACCTGCGCCAGCTGCTCGCGCTCGGCGGCGACGGCGCGGCCGGTGAAGGCGCCTTCGGGTGGAAACAGGTTGCGGTGGGTCCAGCTGCCTTCGGCGCGCACGCCCTGGCCGGTGGAAAAGCCGCCCGACAGCGCGATGGTGCGCAGCGGCGCGCTTTCGGTGCTGATCTTCAGATCAACCACCTGCTGGCCGGCGTCGTTCACCGCGCCCTCCTGCGGCACCACGCTCACCGCGCCGAACAGCCCGGTCAGCACCAGCGCCTGGCGCAGATCATCGCGGCCGGTGTTGCTGTACCGATCGCCGGGCTTGAAGCGGGAGAGCAGGGAGACATGGGCGTTGTCAAACCCGCGCGCACTGGTTTCGATCTGCACCGTGCCAAACACCCCGCGCCGGCCCAGATCGACATATTGGGTGATGCTGGCATCGCGGCTGGCGTGATCCACGCTGATGTCGGGCGGCAGGATGCGCGGAAATGGATAGCCGGCATCGGCCAGCCGGTTGGGCAGCGCCGCCTGTGCCGATTGCACGCGGGCGGCATCGAGCGGATCGCCGATCTTCAAGGGCAGCAGCCGGGGCACCACCCGCGCCGGATCAGTTCCCACTGCGCCATCGGGAGCGAGGATGGTGAGGGCAGCAATCGGATAGATCGGGCCGGGTTCGGCCACGACATTGACCAGCGTGATCTTGCCATCGGCCTGTGGCGGCGCGATGCTGATGCGCACAGTGCTGCCGAAATGCCCGATCGAGCGCAGCAGCAGCTCGGCCAGATCCCGGTCTTCGATGATGCGGCGGCTCAACTGGGCCAGATTCGTGTCTTCACCCCGGTGCAGCCACAGGCTGGACAGGCCGCGAAATTCATCGTCCAGCCCCAGTTCGGCCAGGCCCTTGACCGCCAGTTGATAGCGGATGGGGCCGCTGGCTTCGGCCGGGGCGTCGGTTTCGGCGCTGATTTCGGGCCAGGCCAGATCATCCACGCCCGGCAAGGCGGGCAGGGGGGCATCGGGGCCGGGCAGTGGTTCCGCCGGAGGCTCGGCGGCGGGGCCGGCCACCGGGGGTGGTGCCGGTTGCGCCAGCGCTGCACCCGGCCCGATGCCAACGGCCAGCAAGAAGGGCAGGAACAAGCGCACGCCTGCACGTTTAGACCATGCGGCGCGCGTGGCAACTGTGTGCAGAGAAAGAGCAACCCACTGGCCAATCGCCGCTGGCTGGTGCATTGGGCTGGCCATGGAACCGGAAATGCCCCGCATCGTCAAACGCCCGCCGCCGCGCGGTGGCGGTGTGCTGATCGCCATTGGCCTGGTGGCTGGGGCGGGCATAGGCGCCGCGCTGGGCCAGCCCACGCTGGGGTTGCTGGCCGGGTTCGGCATCGGGGTGGGTTTGGCCATCGTGTTGATGCTTGGGGATCGGCGCTGAACTGCGGGTGAAGCGGTGAGGTCAAGCGCCTCATTGCATCGGCGTGCCGGGCTGATATGGCGGCGCAGGTGAATTGACGCGTGTGGATTGACGGGGGTTGATGGCATGGCGGGCGGCTTGTTTGCATTGCTGGATGATGTGGCGGCGATTGCCAAGGTGGCAGCGGCCTCGCTGGATGACACGGCAGCGGCCGCAGCCAAGGCATCGGCCAAGGCGGCTGGCGTGGTGGTGGATGATGCCGCCGTGACGCCGCGCTATGTCGTGGGCTTTGCGGCCGATCGGGAACTGCCGATTGTGGCCAAGATCGCGCGCGGCAGCCTGAAGAACAAGCTGGTGTTCCTGCTGCCCGGCGCGATTGCGCTGTCTTATCTGCTGCCCGCGGCCATTACCCCGCTGCTGATGGCCGGCGGCGCCTTCCTGTGTTTTGAAGGCGCGGAAAAATTGTGGGAAAAGCTCACGCCCCATGAAGACGCCGCCGATGAGGGCGCCGACATGGACGCCCGGGCCCGCGAAGACATGATGGTGACGGGCGCGGTGCGCACCGATCTGATCCTGTCGGCCGAAATCATGGCCATTGCGCTGGGCACGGTGAACGACAAGCCGATTGCCGAACAGGCCGTGGCGCTGGTGGTCGTGGCGCTGGGCATCACCCTGCTGGTCTATGGTGCGGTGGCCCTGATCGTGAAGGCCGATGATGTGGGCGTGCGGCTGGCGCGGGTGAAGAATGGCGCCGTGGCGGCGCTGGGCCGCGGGTTGGTGAGCGGGATGCCGCCATTCCTGGCGCTGCTTGGCCTGGTGGGCCTGGCCGCGATGCTGTGGGTGGGCGGCCATATCGTGATCGATGGCCTCAACAGCTTTGGCATCCACTTTCCCCATGAACTGCTGCACGCCGGCATGCACATGGTGGAAGGCGGCGGCGGTGTGGCCACCTGGCTGGTGGAGGCCGGTGGTTCCGGCCTGTTTGGCGTGGTGCTGGGTGGCATCATCGCCACATTGGTGCATTTCGTGCCGCGCAAGGGCCATTGACACGCGATTGACCGCGGGCGGCCATCTGGTGCAGTGATCGGGCAACACAGTGGAGCCCGCGCAATGAAGAATGCCATGATCGCCATCCTGCTGTGCGGCGCCGCTGTCGTGTGGTTCCAGTCGCGCGAGGATGATCGCATCAAGATCAAATCCGATATTGAAACCAGCTGGATCAGCAACGATCGCGGGGATGACAAGGTGAGCCTGAAGGCCGACACCCAGACCGGGCAGGTGGAGGTGCAACTGCCCGGCGGGATCGGCGGCAAGGTGCGGTTGCCGGAAGGGTTGAGCGAGGACACCAAGTTCGATCTGGACGGCATTGGCCGCTACCCCGGCGCCCGCCTGCTGAATGTTGACCTGAGCGGCGGCGGCAGCAGCGAAGGCCGGCTGGCGCTGGGCTTTTCCGCGCCCGGCAGTGCCGACACGGTGGCGGACTGGTATCAAAAGGCGCTGATCGCCAAGGGCCGCACCGTGGCCCGCACCGGCAACACCATCACCGGTGCCACCGAAGACGGTGAGCCAATGGTGATCGCCGTGGAAGACGGGCCCGGCGACATGGCGCGCGGGCGGATCATCATCAGCGGCCTGGGGGACGAGGGACGGAAAGCCCGTTAAAGCCGCCGCTCCGCAAAAGTATCGCAAGCGCGCACCTCGCCAGTCTCCAGCCCGCGCCGCAGCCAGCGCATGCGCTGGGCCGAGGTGCCGTGGGTGAAGGCTTCCGGTGTGATGCTGCCGCCGGCCTGGCGTTGCAGCGTGTCATCGCCGATCGCTTCGGCGGCGCGCAGGCCTTCCTCGATATCGCCGGGTTCCAGCAGGGCGCGGTTGTGGTGCGCCCACACGCCGGCCAGGCAATCGGCCTGCAATTCCTGCCGCACCGAAAGCGCATTGCCCTGCGCTTCGCCCACGCCGCGCCGCGCGCGGTTCACTTCGTCTGAAATGCCCAGCACCGTCTGGATATGGTGGCCAACTTCGTGGGCAATCACATAGGCGGCGGCAAAATCACCAGGCGCGCCAAAGCGGCGGGACAGATCGTCAAAGAAGCTGGCATCCAGATAGACTTGGCGATCGGCCGGGCAGTAAAATGGCCCCATGCCGCTGTTGGCCGGGCCGCAGCCGGATTGCACCCGGCCTTCGAACAGATTGAGCTTGGGCGCGGGATAGGGCTGCCCCAATTGCGCCGGGAACAATTCGCCCCAGGTGCGTTCGGTGGTGCCCAGCACGCGGGCGATGAAGCGATCATGCTCGCCGGACAGCGCCGGCCGGGCAGGCGAGGCGACCTGCGGCTGGCCCACACCGGGGCCGCCCATGCTGCCACCTGCACCACCAATCAGGCTGAGCGGGTTGATGCCGAACACCAGGCCCAACACCACCAGCACGATGATGCTGCCCAGCCCCATGCCGCCGCCGCCGATGGGCAGGCCAAAGCCGCCAAAACCACCACCCCCGCCGCCCTCACCGCGGCGATCGATGATGTTGCTGCTTTCGTCTTCGTCGTCGAGGTTCATGGCCGGGCCAGTGCCTGTTCGATCAGCAGGGCGATGCGCGTGCCGGCCTTGGCGACGGAATCACGCACCGCCGGCGTGGCCGCCGCCACATAGGCCGGGGTGATCGCCGCGCGCGGGCTGGCGCGGCGGGCCTCCTGTGGCAAGGGGCAGGCATCGGGCAGATTTTTCAGTTCGGGATAGACGATGGTGCGCGCGATATCCCAGGTTTCGCGGGCCCAGCCGGCCACGCGGGCATCGGTGGCGGCCGGCCCGGCGGTCCAGGCGCGGGCTTGCGCCGGGGTGATGCGTTGCGGCGTGATCGCCGGCGGTTCGGTGAGCGCGCGCTCGGCCAGATCACTGTCCCACACCCGGTGCAGGTTCATCCGGTCGGGCGATTTGAAGCCAAAGGCGGCGCGCACGTCATTGCCGCCGCGATCGGCCTTGTCGCCCATGTGCAAGGGCTGGTGCATGTCACCCACCAGATGCACCAGAAAGGCAAAGGCCTGCAATCGTTCGGCGGCCGGGCGGCGGCGATCGGCCAGGATGGCCTGCTGGCGCGGGATCTGCGCCGTCACGCAATCGCCGTTCCAGCATTTGGCGCCAATGTCGAACGGCTCACACACGCTGATATTCTGATAATGCCAGGGCGCTGAATAAGCGAAGCGGTTGTTGTCCAGCCCGCGCACGCAATCGGGCCACACCGAAGCATCCTCGATCGTGGCCAGCGCGCATGTTGGCGTGTCCAGCCGGGGCGCGGCGCGCAGCAGGGCACGCACTTCGCCCCGCGCCGCTGGCGACAATTGCGCCCAGGCGATGCGGGCGGTGAGCCGGTGGGCGTAATCGCCCCAGGCCAGCGCCGGCGCGGGCAGCAGCAACAGCAGGATCAGGATCAGGCGCATGGCCGTCCATACCGCGCCACGGCAATGCTGGCGAGATGGCTTGGCCTGCATTATGGTCACGCCCCTTGATCAGATGGGCGTGCTGGCCCATTTGCAATATGCCCCAGCTTGATCGGGGCCAGACGATTTGGGAACAAGATGCGCGATCCATATTCGGTTCTGGGGGTAAACCGTTCGGCCAGCGAAGCCGATATCAAGAAGGCGTTCCGCCGGCTGGCCAAGGAAAATCACCCTGACACCAATGCCGACAATCCGGCAGCGGCCGAACGCTTCAAGGAAGCCAGTTCGGCCTATGAAATATTGTCAGACACGGTGCGGCGCAGCCAGTTTGATCGCGGTGAGATCGGCCCCGATGGCCAGCCGGCCAACCCCTTTGCCGGCGGCGGCTTTGGCGGCGCGCGCAGCGGCGGCTTTGGTGGCGGTTACGGCACGGCCGGCGGCGGTGCCACCGGGCGCGACAATTTCGATTTCGCCCAGGGCGCCGATGATCTGTTTTCCGAGCTGTTCGGCGGCCGCAGCCCGTTTGGCAGCGGGCGCGGCGCCACCCGCGGCGGTTTCCGCACCGAAGTGCGCGGCCCCGATGTGGCCTATCGGCTCACCGTGCCCTTCGTGGATGCCGTGTGCCTTGCCCCGCAGCGCGTGACCTTGCGCAACGGCCAGGTGATCGAGATCAAGCTGCCGGCTGGCCTTGAATCTGGCAAGCAGGTGCGGCTTTCGGGCAAGGGCGAACCCGGCCCCGGCGGCCCGGGCGATGCCATTGTCACCATCGATATCGGCCCACACCGGGTGATGACGCGCGACGGCGATGATATTCGCATCACCCTGCCGCTGAAGCTGGATGAAGCCGTGCTGGGGGCCAAGGTGCGCATGCCCACACCCGATGGCGATGTCACGCTTTCGGTGCCGCCCGGCACCTCATCAGGCCGGATGTTCCGCCTGAAGGGCCGGGGCTTTCGCCGGCTGGATGCCACGCGCGGCGACATTCTGGTGAGCGTGCACATCGACATTCCGTCCGATCATGCCGCCCTGCGCGCCTTTGCTCAGGATTATATCGATGGCCGCGACATTCGCGGCGGTTTCGAGGCTTGATCGGCCGGGCGATGCTGGCCTACCGGTTGCGGCGCGTGCTGGCCGATACGCTGGCCGGCACGTTTGAACATGGCTTCACCCACGCCGGCAATCTGGCCTATCTCAGCCTGGTGACGCTGTTTCCCTTCGTCATCCTGCTCGCCTATGTCGCCGGGCAATTGGGCCGCACGGGCGAAGGCATGGCGGCGATCAACGGCTTTGTCACCGCGCTTCCGCCGAACGTGGCGCAACTGGTTGCCCCCACCATCCGCGATGTGGTGGCCGCGCCGGCCACGGGCGGCGTTGTCACCTTTGGCCTGATCGTCGCCTTGTGGACATCATCGGGCGTGCTGGTCACCCTGCGCTTTCTGGTGCAGCAGGCCTATGGCACGCCTTCATCGATGCCCGCCTGGCGCTGGCGGCTGATCGGGCTGGCCGAGGTGATGGGGCTGGTGCTGATCCTGTTGCTGGCCTTTGCCGCGCAGGTGGTGGTGACCGGGGCGGAAACCTTTGTCTATCAACTCATGCCGATGGCGGCAGACGTGTTCCCGGCGCTGGGCCTGCAACGCAGCCTGCCGGCGGCTCTGCTGTTTCTGGCGCTGTGGGCGCTGTTTGCGCTGCTGTGCCCGCGCCCGTTCCGCAGCGCACCGGTGTGGCCGGGCGCGCTGGCCACGGCCACGGCGTGGACGGCCACCACCCTGGCGCTGCCGCGCGCACTCACCCTGTTCAATGGCTATGCCCTCACCTATGGCGGCCTTGCCGGTGTGATCATCGCGCTGCTGTATTTCTATATCATCGGGCTGGGGCTGGTGGTGGGGGCCCAGCTGAATGCGGCCGTGGCGCGCAGCCGGCTGGAAATTGCCGCAATTGCCCGGTAAGGCGCAGCCCAACAAGGAGACTGACATGGGAATCATGCAGGGCAAGCGTGGCCTGATCATGGGCCTGGCCAACGACAAGAGCCTGGCCTGGGGCATCGCCAAGGCGCTGGCCGAACAGGGCGCCGAACTCGCCTTCAGCTATCAGGGCCCGATGATGGAAAAGCGGGTGCGCCCGCTGGCCGAACAGCTGGGCGTGGCGCGGCTGTTCGAATGCGATGTGGCGTCGGTGGACAGCATGGATGCCTGTTTTGCCGCATTGGCCGCCGATTGGCCGACCATCGATTTCCTGGTGCACGCCATCGGCTTTTCCGACAAGAACGAGCTGCGCGGCCGCTATGTCGATACCAGCCTCGACAATTTCCTGCTGACCATGAATGTCTCGGTCTACAGCTTCACTGCGGTGGCCCAGCGCGCCGCCGCGATGATGCCGAACGGCGGCTCGCTGCTGACGCTCAGCTATTATGGCGCCGAAAAGGTCATCCCGCATTACAATGTGATGGGCGTGGCCAAGGCGGGCCTTGAAGCCAGTGTCAAATATCTCGCCATGGATCTGGGGCCGCAGGGCGTGCGTGTGAACGCGATTTCCGCCGGCCCGATCAAGACGCTGGCCGCCAGCGGCATCGGCGATTTCCGCTATATCATGAAGTGGAACGAATATAACGCCCCGTTGCGTCGCAATGTCACCATCGAGGATGTGGGCGGCGCCGGCCTCTATCTCCTGTCTGATCTCGCCAGCGGTGTGACGGGCGAGATCCACCATGTCGATGCCGGTTACAACGTGATCGGCATGAAGGCCGAAGACGCGCCGGACATGTCGCTGGCATGAGCCTGAACAGCTTCGGCCATCTGCTGCGCTTCACCACCTGGGGCGAAAGCCACGGGCCGGCGATTGGCGCGGTGGTGGATGGCTGCCCCCCCGGCCTGGCCCTGGCCGAAGCCGATATCCAGCCGTTTCTCGACAAACGCCGGCCCGGCCAGAGCAAATTCACCACCCAGCGGCAGGAGCCTGACGCGGTCCGCATCCTGTCCGGCGTGTATGAAGGCCGCACCACCGGCACGCCGATCAGCCTGATGATCGAGAATGTTGACCAGCGTTCGAAGGATTATAGCGACGTTGCCGCCAAATATCGGCCCGGTCATGCCGATTATGCCTATGATGCCAAATATGGCCTGCGCGATCCGCGTGGCGGCGGGCGGTCTTCGGCGCGGGAGACGGCGTCGCGGGTGGCGGCCGGTGCGGTGGCGAGGCTGATCATCCCCGACGTCACCATCACCGCCTATCTGGTCAACATCGGCGGCATCGCCATTGATCGCAGCCGCTTTGATCTGGCGGAAATTGATCGCAACCCGTTCTGGTGCCCGGATGCGGTGACCGCCGCGCTGTGGGAAGCGCATCTGGATGCGGCGCGCAAGTCCGGCTCCTCGCTGGGGGCCATTGTCGAATGCGTGGCGACCGGCGTGCCGGCCGGCTGGGGCAGCCCGCTCTATCACAAGCTGGATGCGCAACTGGCCAACGCCGCGATGAGCATCAACGCGGTGAAGGCCGTGGAAATCGGCGACGGGTTTGCCGTCGCCGGTTTGCGCGGCGAAGACAATGCCGATCGCATGCGTCCCGGCGAGAATGGCCCCGAATTCCTCTCCAACCACGCCGGCGGCATCGCAGGCGGCATCTCCACCGGCCAGCCCATCGTGCTGCGCATGGCTTTGAAGCCCACCAGTTCGATCCTCACGCCGGTGGAAACCATCACCAAAGACGGCCAGGCTGCCGAGATTGTCACCAAGGGCCGGCATGATCCGTGCGTGGGCATCCGCGCCGCGCCGGTGCTGGAAGCCATGGTGGCGCTGGTGCTGGCCGATGCGATGTTGCTGCACCGAGGGCAGACCGGGCGGTAAGGCGATCCTGCCGTTTCGGGAGAGGATGTTTCAGCCCAAATCCTGCCGGGCCTGCTCCCAGTTCCGCCCGTCATAGGCGCGGATCACCGGCTGCACATCGTCCACCCCGTCCAGCGCCCGCCAGTTCACGCTATACCCATCCGGGTGGGAGCGCGGGACATAGAAGCTCTTGATTCCACAGTGCCGGCAAAACAGGTGGCGCGCCGTGCCGCTGCCCCAGCGATAATCGGCCAGCGCTTCGTGCCCGCGCTCCAGCGTGAAATCATCGACACCCACGATCAGGTGCAGATAGCCGGTCTTGGCGCAGATTGAACAATTGCAATCCAGCAGTTCCGGCGGGGCGCTGAACCGCACCCGGAATTGCACCTGGCCGCAATGGCAGCCGCCGCTGGCTTCACGCATCGTCATGGCCACAACCAACGCCAGCGCGGGTGCAAAATCAAGCCATTACAGTTTGGAAATAAGGGAAAATACGGAGGTGACGTTTTGCCGCCCGCTCTGGCAACCAAGGGCCAGGGCGTGCAGGCCCGGCCGACAGCGGGCAGCATCGGCGGCGCTGCATCTGTCCGGGGCCATGGCGGCTGTCGGGGGGCAGCAAGCCGGCCCCGGACGCCCATCCTGGATCAGATCAGCCCGGTTGTTTCACGGTGGCCGTGGCGGCATCGCGGGCGCCGACCGGGGCGGCCAGCACTTCGGCGATGAAGGCGCCCTTGTTCACCACGGATGTGCGCGGATCGCCGGCTTCGCTGCGGATGGCGGGGTTGGTGTTGCCGGCGCCGGCCTTGTCCAGCAATTGCTGTTCCACCTGGCTGCGCGGCGGCGGCTTCACGCCGGGGCCGAACAGCGCTTCCATCGCGGCGGCCTGGCTATCGATGCCCATGGCGCGCGGCGCGCCCGGCTTGGGCGGGGCCAGGGCGAAATCCGGCGGCACCACCAGCGGCGCACCGCGGGCGATGTTCATCTCATCGGGCCCACGCGAGGCCAGCCCGCCGCGCTTGCCGCCGCAACCGGAAAGGGCAATGGCCGCCACGGCCAGGATCAAAATCTCACGCATCCTCAGCTTCCCATCTCGGTTGGCTTTGCGGCAACGGCCCGCACCAGCAACAACATCACGCCCAGTGTAATCGCAGCATCGGCCAGGTTGAAGACCCAGAAGCTGTATTCACCCCAAAAGAAGTGCAGAAAATCGACAACATAGCCAAAACGCGCCCGATCGATGATGTTGCCCAACGCCCCGCCCAGCACCAGGCCCAGCGCCGTCACATCCACGGGATGCTTTTCCTTGCGCAGCCACAGCGCCACCGCCACCGCAATCCCGGCCGTGGCCGCCGTGAGCAGCCAGCGGGCCAGATCGCTGTTGGCCTGCAACATGCCCATCGACACGCCGATATTGCCCACGAAGGTGAGGCGGAAGAACGGCCACACATCAATGCCGCCGATTTCGGGCAGATGGATCACCTCCAGCACCCAATATTTGCTGATCTGATCAAGGATCAGCACGATGGCGGCAAGGATGAAGCCGCGGTTAGGCCCAGCGTTAGCCATTGACCACCGCGTCACAGCGCCCGCACAGGCCGGTGTCGCTGTTCACATCGGGCAGGTGCCGCCAGCAGCGGGCGCATTTTTCATCCTCGGTCTTGCCCACGCTCAGGCGTTCCTCGTCACCCACCGTGATCGCCACGTCGGCCACCAGCAACAGCTCGGCCAGATCAAGCCCGGCCAGGGCCGCGATGCGGTCCTCATGGGCGGTGGTGATGGCCACGCGTGCTTCCAGGAAGCTGCCAATCGCCTTGGCGCGGCGCAGCTCTTCCAGCTTGAGATAGGCCTCTTCGCGCAACTTGCGGGCCAGGGCGAACTGGCCGTCCAGCGCATCATCCTGCCAGCCGGCATCAATCTCGGGCCATTCCAGCAGATGCACGCTGCCGGCATCCGGGAAACGGGTGCCCCACACCTCTTCGGCGGTGAACACCAGCACCGGGGCGAGCCAGCGGGTGAGGGCGTGGAACACCGTATCGAGCACCGTGCGCCAGGCCCGGCGGGTGGGGGCGGTGGGCGCGTCGCAATAGAGACTGTCCTTGCGCACATCCATGGCAAAGGCCGACAGATCATATTGCACAAATTCGTTGATCAGCGTGACATAGCGGTTGAAATCATAGGCGTTCACCGCCTGTTTGAGTTCGCCCGACAGCACCGCCAAACGGTGCAGCACCCAACGCTCCAGCGCCGGCATCTCGCTCACCGGCAGGCGTTCGTCTTCACTATAGCCCTCAAGTGCGCCGAGCAGATAGCGGAAATTGTTGCGCAATTTGCGATACTGGTCCGCCACGCCCTTCAGTATCTCATCGCCGATGCGGTGATCCTCGGTGAAATC
>CAZHTW010000067.1:0-12466 GCA_964535865.1 uncultured Sandarakinorhabdus sp.
CGGAGAGAAACTGATCAGCTTGGCCATCACCGAGCCTTCGGGCGGATCTGACGTGGCGCAACTGAAGACCCGCGCCGAGAAGGTGGGCAACAAATATGTGGTGAACGGGCAGAAGATGTTCATCACCAGCGGCATGCGCGCCGATTACATGACGGTGGCGGTGCGCACCGGCGGGCCGGGCATGGGCGGCATCTCGCTGATGCTGATCGAGACCGACCGGCCCGGCGTGGGCCGCACCAGGCTGGACAAGATGGGCTGGCGTTGTTCGGATACGGCGGCGGTCTATTTCGACAATGTCGAGGTGCCGCCGGAAAATCTGATCGGGCCAGAAAATGGCGGCTTCATCGGCATCATGCGCAATTTCAACTCGGAGCGGCTGGGCATGGCGCATGGCTGCTGCGCCATGGCGCGCGTGGCGCTGACAGAGGCGATGGATTATGCCCAACAACGCGAAACCTTCGGCAAAAGGCTGGGCGCGCACCAATCGATCCGCATCAAGCTGGCCGATTGTGCCCGCCAGATCCAGACGACGCAGGCCTGGGTTGATCTGTGCGCCCATCAGCATCGCAGCGGCACTGGCGTGCCGGCGGATTATGCCATGCTGAAGGTGCAGGCGACGCGCATGCTGGAACATGTGGTGCGCGAGGCGGCGCAGGTGCTGGGCGGGGCCAGCTATATCACCGGATCGAAGGTGGAGCGCATCTACCGCGAGGTGCGGGTGAATGCGATTGGCGGCGGTTCGGAGGAGATCATGCTCGATCTGGCCGGGCGGCAGATGGGGTTGGGTTGAAGTCAGCGGGCTGTGGACCTACCCCGACCCCTCCCGCTTGCGGGAGGGGTCGGGGGTGGGAAAATTCAGGGATTGCACCAATCACAACTGGCTGGGCTGGCCGCCGTCACGCCGTCGGGGCGGGGGCGGGTTTCGCGATGGCTGCACACGCCGCAGCCATCGATGATGGCCTGAACCCCCTGGGTTGCGCTGCCGCAGGACGAACAGGGCAGGCCGCGCAGCGCGTCAACCTCGCCAAAGCCGGGGCAGTCGCAGGCCGGGCACAGGCGGGCCAGCCGCGCTGCCAATCGACCCGCCAGGCTGCGGATCGCAGCCATGCGCGTTGGGTTCAGATGGGCGCGCATGTCGGTTTCCAGGCGGTTGCCTGGCCATGCGAGCGGTGACAGGCTGGCCATATCCTGCACGCCGCTGGCCAGCACCGCGCCATCCTGTGCCTTCACCACCAGCGCGTGGGCGGGAAAGCCGATGCGGGCCAGAAAGGGCGCGATATCGCCACCGGCTTCCATATCGTGATGGGCAAAATTGGTGCGGCGCGAGACGGCAGACAGGGTGAGCGCAAGGCCGCGCTGCGCATCGATGAAGGCCAAGGTTTCCACCCCGCCAGCGCCGAACGGCAGCCACGGGTGCGGACCAAAACTGCCTTCGCTGGCCAGTCCCAGCGCCAGGCCCGATGCTGCCATGCCGGCGCGTGCCTTGGCCAGCGCGGCTTCGGCGGCGGTGCCGGTTCGTGGCGTCGTGCCGGTGAAGGTGCCGAAGTCATCGGTGTCAACGGCAACAGGCTCCACGATCAGGCCCGGCCGGCGCGCCAGTGGCGGGCCGAGCGCCCGGAGCTTGCCGTGCTGCGTGGCCAGCGCCGCCCGCGCGCCCCGATAGGGGTGATCAACCAATGAAGCGCCAGTCAAGCGTTTCGCCGGCGTGGAACGGCACCACATCGGTGCCGGCCGCGGGCACCCGCAACGGCACTGGGGTGGGCACACGTTCCAGCGTGATGAACGCATCGTTCAACGGCAGGCCATAGAAGCGCGGGCCAAATTCACTGGCGAAGCCTTCCAGCCGGGCGAGCGCGCCTTCCTCTTCAAAGGTCTTGGCATAGGATTCGATGGCAAAGGGCGCGCAATAAATGCCGGCGCAGCCGCAATCGCTTTCCTTGGTTTCGATGGCGTGCGGTGCGCTGTCGGTGCCCAGGAAAAATTTGGGATTGCCGCTGGTGGCCGCCATGCGCAGCGCCTGGCGGTGCAGCTCGCGCTTGGCGACCGGCAGGCAATAGAAGTGCGGGCGCATGCCACCTTCGAACATGGCGTTGCGGTTGATGGCCAGATGATGCGGCGTGATGGTGGCGCCGATCAGGGGGCCGCTCGCTGTCACGAAATCCACCGCATCCTTGGTGGTGATATGTTCGAACACGATCTTCAACGCCGGGAAATCGGCCACGACATGGCGCAGCGTGCGCTCGATGAACACCGCCTCGCGGTCGAAGATATCCACAGTGTGATCCGTCACCTCGCCGTGGATCAGCAGCGGCATGCCGATGCGCTGCATGGCCTCCAGCGCCGGATAGATGTGGCGCACATCGGTGACGCCATGGGCGCTGTTGGTGGTGGCATGCGCCGGATAGAGCTTGGCGGCGGTGAACACGCCCTCGCCGTGGCCGCGCACCAGCTCATCCGGATCGATGTGGTCCACCAGATAACAGGTCATCAGCGGTTCAAAGGCAATAGCCGGCGAGACAGCAGCGCGGATGCGATCCCGATAGGCGGCGGCCGCGGCGGCGGTGGTGACCGGCGGTTTCAGATTGGGCATCACGATGGCGCGGGCGAACTGGCGGGCCGTGGCATCGGCCACGGCGGCCAGCATCGGACCATCGCGCAGATGCACATGCCAATCATCGGGGCGGCGGATGGTGAGCGTGATGGGCGCGGTCATGGCCAGCCCGATACGCGCTTGCCGGCCCGGCGAAAAGCCCCCGGCGGTGCCACAGTTCCGTATTGATGCGTAATGAACTGCTGGCGGCGTTTCGGGCATATGAGGTGAGGTTGACGGGACTGGGCTGCGATGAAAAACCTGCTGCTGCACATCCATGATGATGATGATCTGCCGTCGCGGCTGGCCGTGGCGATGGATCTGGCCACCCAGATCGGCAGCCACCTGGGGTGCGTGCAGGTAACCCCGGTGGAAAGCTATGGCGCCGATGCCTATGGCAGCCTGGTTGGCATGGCCGCCCTGATCGACACGCTGCATGATCAGGACAAGGCGCTGCGGCTGGCGGTAGAAGCGCGGCTGCAAAGCGCGCTGCAATCCTGGGACTGGCAATATTTCGATGGCAATGTGGTGGAACATCTGATCGACCGGTCACAACTGGCCGACCTGTTGATCGTCAGCCAGCCGGCTGCGGCGGCGCGGCGGACCAACCGGCAACCCATGGCCATCGTGGGCGATCTGGTGATGCACACACCTTGCCCGGTGCTGATGGTGCCGCAAGGCTGCGCCACGATGACCCTCAACGGGCCAGTGATGATCGCCTGGAATGGTTCGGCCGAAGCCGCCCATGCCATGCGGTTGAGCCTGCCGCTGCTGCGCCGGGCGACATCGGTGCATCTGGTGGAAGTCAGCGATGACGAACCCGGCCTGTCAACGCTGGAGGCATGCAAGTGGCTGTCGCGCCATGGCCTGATGGTGGATGTGCACGAATGGCCGGCCAAGGGCCGGCGGATTTCTGTTGCATTGCAGCATGCTGCCGCCGAATTGTCGGCCAGCTATGTGGTGATGGGGGCTTATGGCCACAGCCGCTTGCGCGAAACCGTGTTGGGCGGCGTTACCAGGGAATTGATCGCCTCGGCAAACCTGCCGTTGCTGATGGTGCATTGATGAAAATCATGCGTTGAAATTGCGGCATTTTGCTGCACTATCCCGCCGTGTGTCCCTTCGCCGATAACCAGACCAGACAACGCCACCCCCTGCTTGACCAGGGGGAAGCGCTGCAGCGCACAATTTTGGCGACGGTGCCCGATGCGCTGATCGTGATTGATGAAGGCGGCACCATATTGCTGTTTTCCGAAGCCGCCTGCCGCATGTTTGGCTATGGCCAGAGTGATGCCATCGGCCAGAATGTGAAGATGCTGATGCCGAACCCGGATCGTGAACGGCATGATCATTACATGCAGCATTATATGGAAACCGGTGAGGCCCATATCATCGGCATCGGCCGTGTGACCAACGCCCGGCGGCGCGATGGTTCGACCTTCCCGATCGAACTGGCCATCGGCGAAGCCCAAACCGATCATGGCCGGCTGTTCACCGGCTTCATCCGCGACCTGACCGAGGCGCAGCGGGCGGAGCGGCGGCTGAATGATCTGCAGACCGAATTGTCCCACATCAGCCGGGTGTCGGCGATGGGCAGCCTGGCCAGCGCGCTGGCGCATGAATTGAATCAACCGCTGACAGCCATCGCCAGCTATGCCGAAGGCGCGCGCAGCCTGTTGGGCGAGGGTGGCACGCCGGCAGCCGACGATATCGACATGGTGCGCGAGGCATTGGCGGAAGCCAGTGTGCAGGCCATCCGCGCCGGCCAGATCGTGCGCCGCCTGCGCGAATTCATCAGCCGCGGTGACAGTGAAAAGCGGGTGGAGCGGCTGCGGCGGCTGGTGACGGAGGCGTCGGCGCTGGCGCTGACCGGCACCGGCACCACCGGGCTGGATTTCAACCTGCGCCTAGATCCGGTGGCCGACAAGGTGCTGGTGGATCGCATCCAGATCCAGCAGGTGCTGCTGAACCTGATCCGCAACGCGGTGGAAGCGATGCAGCGCAGCCCGCGCCAGATGCTCGATATCCGCAGCCGGCCGCAGGGGCGCGACATGGTGGAAGTGGTGGTGGCCGACAGCGGACCCGGCCTGTCAACCGACATCGCCGCCGTGCTGTTCCAGCCGTTCAACACCTCCAAGGAAAAGGGCATGGGGCTGGGCCTTTCCATCAGCCGCACCATCGTGGAAGCCCATGGCGGGCGCATCTGGGCCGAGCCATCGGAATTTGGTGGTACGGCCTTTCATTTTACGCTGCAATTGGCCGAGGAGGCAGGCGATGTCTGACAAGCAGGTCTATCTGGTGGATGATGAAGCGCCTGTGCGGCGCTCGGTCGGCTTCATGCTGAAAACCTCGGGCTATCAGGTGGAGCAGTTTGAATCGGGCGAGGCGTTTCTGAAGGCGGCGGCACAACTGGCACCGGGCTGTGTGCTGCTGGATGTGCGCATGGGCGGAATGGACGGGCTGTCGGTGCAATTGGCCCTGAAGGAGCGCGGCATCATGCTGCCGGTGATCATCATCACCGGCCATGGCGATGTGGGGCTGGCGGTGCGGGCGATGAAGGCCGGCGCGGTGGATTTTCTGGAAAAACCCTTTGAAAAGAGCGCGGTGATGGCCGCCATCGATTCTGCGCTGGCGCGAAACCAGGGCCGGGTCGCGCTCGACCGGCTGGCCGATCAGGCACGGGCCCAGTTGAACGGGTTG
The DNA here is from genome assembly GCA_964535865.1 of uncultured Sandarakinorhabdus sp. Taxonomy (GTDB): domain Bacteria; phylum Pseudomonadota; class Alphaproteobacteria; order Sphingomonadales; family Sphingomonadaceae; genus Sandarakinorhabdus. The sequence continues at coordinate 5,291 of CAZHTW010000067.1, forward strand.
ACGCCGCGCGAACGCGATGTGCTGAACGGTCTGGTGGAGGGCCAGTCCAACAAGGTGATCGCCTATGATCTGGGCATTTCCCCGCGCACCGTGGAGATCCACCGGGCCAACCTGATGTCGAAGCTGGGGGTCAACAGCCTGTCGGATGCGCTGAAGATCGCGTTCACGGCGCGGATGGCCGATCTGGCGGGCTCACGTTCAGCCGAGCCGGCCTGATTTTTTGCGGGCCGTGCAGCCGACATGGCAGGCGGTGTCGCAATCCCTGCTGCCGGGGTTGGCTGGCAAGCTGTTGCCATTGCAGGATAAAATCAGCTGCGTCCGGGCGTTTGCCGGCAGGCTGAGGGCGGCCAGCGCGAGGGCGAGCAGGGCCGGGAGATAGGCGAGGGGGTCACGGGCCATCGCGGGGCTCCTCATCATCGATGAAGATGCGCAGGGCGGCGCCATCCAGATCGTCGAACTGGCCGCGCCCCACCGCCCAGAAAAAGCCGAACAGGCCGAGCAGGCCGAGGCCCAAGGCAATGGGAATCAACAACAAAATGCCGTTCATCGCGCGGCTCCCTTCAGGCGCAGGGCGTTGGCGACCACGATGACCGACGATCCCGACATGGCCAGCGCGGCGATCAGCGGGGTGACCAGGCCCATGATCGCCAGCGGCACGGCGATGGCATTATAGGCGATGGCCAGCGCGAAATTCTGGCGCACAATGGCTTGCGTGGCCTTTGCAACGGCCAGGCTGGTGGCCACATTGGCCAGGCTGGTGCCCAGAAACACCACATCGGCGGCATATTGGCTGGCATCGGCGGCCGAACCGGGGGCCATGGACACATGGCCGGCCGCCAGCGCCGGGCCGTCGTTCAGGCCATCGCCCACCATCAGCACGCGGCGGCCTTGCGCGGCCAGCGCCTGGATGCGCGCCAGCTTGGCCGCCGGGTCCAGCCCGCCGTCCGCCGGAATGCCAAGCGTGGCCCCAACCACCGCCACCGGCGCGGCGCGATCGCCGGACAGGATGCGGGCGCCAAGGCCCATGCCGGCCAGTCGGGCCAGGGTTTCGGCAGCCTGCGGGCGCAGCGGATCGGCAAAGCGGATCAGCTGTTCCGGGCCGCTGCCGATGCAAAGCGCGGTGGCCATATCGGCGGTGCTGTCCGTGGCCGGGCGGCCCAGCCGCACAGCCAAACCCTGCCATTGGCCCGTCAGGCCCTCGCCGGGCGTTTCACGGATCTGCGTGACCTGCGCTGGCACCACGCCGGCGCTGGTCAAGGCCGTCCGCAGAGCTTCGGACAAAGGGTGGCGGCTGTGCTGGGCCAGAGCCAGCGCGATGCCGGCGGCGGCGGGCGACAGCCCGTCCAGATGGCGCGCTTCGGGTTTGCCGAGCGTGAGCGTGCCGGTCTTGTCGAACACCGCCACATCGGCTTCGGCCAGGCGTTCCAGCGCGCTGCCATCCTTCACCAGCACGCCCACCCGCATCAGCGCACCGGTGGCGACAATCTGCGCCGCCGGCACCGCCAGCCCCAATGCGCACGGGCAGGTGATGATCAGCACGGCCACCGCAATGAGCAGGCTTTCGTGCCAGCCGGCCCCGGCCGCCATCCAGCCGATGAAACTGAGCAGCGCCAAGGCATGCACGGCCGGTGCATAGAGCCGGGCGGCGCGATCGGCGATGCGGACATAGCGGGAGCGGCCTTGTGCTGCGTCCTGCATCAGCCGGGCGATATCGGCGATGCTGGTATCGGCGCCGGCGGCGGTGACGGCCACGGTCACGGCATCGCCGCTGTTCAGCGTGCCGGCCAGCACCCGCCCACCGGGGCCGACGGCCACCGGCATGGCTTCCCCGGTGATCAGCGACTCATCGAAATGGCTGCGGCCGTTCAGGATCACGCCGTCGGCCGCGAGGCGTTCCCCACTGGCGACCAGCATGGTCATGCCGGGGCGCAGATCGGCGGCCTTCAGCCATTGGCTGGTGCCGTCATCGGCCACCACCAGCGCGCCTGATGCCATATGCTTGAGCAGGGCTGACACCCCGTCACGGGCGCGGGTGCGCATCACCGCATCCAGCCAGCGCCCGGCGAGCAGGAAAAACAACAGCATCACGGCCGAATCGAAATAGGCATGGTCGCCGTGGGTGATGGTTTCAAACAGGGACAAGGCGGTGGCCAGCGTCACGCCGATGGAGATCGGCACATCCATGTTGCTGTGCCCGGCCTTCAGGGCGCGCCAGGCCGATCGGAAGAAGGGCTGCCCGGCATAGGCGACGGTGGGCAGGGCAATCAGCGCCGACAGCCAGTGGAACAGATCGCGGGTGAGGCCGCCGGCACCGGACCAGACCGACACCGACAGCAGCATGATGTTCATTGCGGCAAAGCCGGCCACGGCCAGCGCCTTGACCAGCCCGCGCGCCTCGCGATCCTCACTGCCCAGCGCATCACCGATGGCGGTGGCCTCAAAGCCCAGATTGGCAAAGGCCTTGATCAGCGCCGGCACCGCCAGCGCGGGATCGTGGGACAGCAGCACCTGTTTCAAGGTGAAATTCACCCGCGCTGCCGCCACGCCCGGCACGGCGGCCAGCCCGGTTTCCAGCTTGCCGATGCAGCCGGCGCAGCGCATGCCCGGCACCGCAAAGCGGCTGCTGGCCAGCGCCTCGCCGGTGAGAGCCGCAGGCAGGGACCGGCTCATGCCAGCACCTCGGCCAGGCGCTTCACATCGGGCCCGCGCCGGATCGTCAGCCGCACCTGCCAGCGCCCGGCCGGCAGCGGCCTGGTGGCAACAAGGCGGCCGGCGGCATCGGCCTGGAACCGCAGCGCCTGATCCGGCGCGCGGCCGAGCGGGTGGTGGGCGCTGCCGCTGACGGCAAAGCCGGCGCCGGGCACCGCCACCACCACATGCCGGGCCGCATCCAGCGTCACCGGCGTGGCCCAGCCCAGCCGATCCTGCGCCCGGGCCTGGGCCAGCCAGCCGTTGTAGCGCTGGCTGGCGACATAGCTGTTGTCCACCACCGTGCCGCCAAAGGTGCCGCTGGCCAGCCGCGCCATGGCGATGTTCACCGTGATCACCACGCCGAAAAAGCCGATCATCATCGCAAGCACCTTGCGCCCGGTGAGCGGGGGAGGGCGGCGGGTTGCTGATGGTGCGCCTTGCATCTGGGTTCATCCCTGCTTGCGGACAAATTTCAGGTCGCGCACCGCGTCGCGGCCATCGTTGGTGCCGGGGGTGGCATCCAGCGGCCGGGCGATCAGCGTGAAGGGCGTTTCGCCCGCCGCACCCGCCGGGGCCGCGACATAAAGGTGGAGCATGGTGGTGGCATCGGGCGCCAGATCGAGGCGGACGCGGCGGGCGGCGCTGCGCCGGTCCATGGCGTCGGTCCACAATTTGCCATCGGGCAGGCCGGCCATGGCGAGTTCCACCGTGCGGGGCCGGCTTTCCATGTTGCGGAATTTCAGCGTCCAACCGTTGCGCACCTGCCCGTCAGAGAGGGTGACGACCATGGGGTTGCGATCCTGGGCGCTGTCGATGGTGAGCCGGGCGCGTTCGCCCAGCGTGAACAGCATGACCAGGCCAATGCTGGCCCAGATGGCGAAATAGACGAGGGTGCGCGGGCGCAGCAGCGTCTTGAGCGCCGGCGTGGCGGTGCCACCGGCCAGTTCGCGCTTCTGATCATCAAGGTTGAGATAGTCGATCAGACCGCGTGGCCGGTTCAACTTGCCCATCACATCATCGCAGGCATCGATGCACAGCGCGCAGTTGATGCAGCCCAGTTGCGGGCCCTTGCGGATATCAACGCCGGTGGGGCACACCGAGACACAGGCGTTGCAATCGATGCAATCGCCCAGTTTCTCGCCGGTGGCGGCGGCTTTCTTCACACCCTGTGTGCGCGGTTCGCCGCGCCAGTCGCGATAGGTGACGATCAGGGATTTTTCATCGAGCATCGCGGTCTGGATGCGCGGCCAGGGGCACATGTAGATGCACACCTGTTCGCGCATGAAGCCGCCCAGCGTGAAGGTGGTGAAGCTGAGCACCGCCACCGTGGCATAGGCCACGACCGGCGCATTGCCGGCGATGAACTGGCCCGCCAGCGTGGGGGCATCGGCAAAATAGAAGATCCAGGCGCCGCCGGTGGCCACGGCAATGGCCAGCCAGCTGCTCCATTTGGCCAGGCGGCGGCTCAGCTTGGCCGCCGTCCATGGCGCGGCGTTCAGCTTGAGCTGGGCGTTGCGGTCGCCATCGATCCAGCGTTCGACATGCTGAAACAGATCGGTCCACACCGTCTGCGGGCAGGCAAAGCCGCACCAGGCCCGGCCAACCGCCGAGGTGACAAGGAACAGCCCGATGCCGGCCATGATGAGCAGGCCGGCGACATAGTAGAATTCCTGCGGCCAGATCTCGATGGCGAACATGTAGAAGCGGCGATTGGCCAGATCGACCAGCACCGCCTGATCGGGGGCATAGGGCCCGCGATCCCAGCGCAACCAGGGCGTGATGTAATAGACCGCGAGGCACAGGATCATCACCGCCCATTTCAACTGGCGGAATCGGCCCTTCACCACGCGCGGGAAAATCGGCTCCCGCTTGCGATACAGGCCGCTGGTCGGGTTGATCAGATCAAGCGCCGACATCGGCTCCACCTTCTGCCGCAGCGGTTTCAGGGGCGGCCGGATTGGCTTCGCCGCCGCCGAGCGAATGGACATAGGCGGCCAGCATCTTGATAGTGACTGCGTGCAGCCGGCCGGTCCAATGCGGCATCACCCCATACCGCGCCTTGCTGATCGTCTGGGTGAGGCTGGCGCGGTCGCCGCCATAAAGCCAGATGCCATCGGTGAGATTGGGGGCACCCTGTTCGCGCATCCCCTTGCCGGCATCGCCGTGGCAGCTGGCGCAATTTTCGGCAAACAGCGCGGCACCGGCGGGCGATGGCTTGCCCTGGCCCGATATAGCCTGAACATGGCTGACAAGCTGGCTGATTTGGGCTTTCGACAATATGTCGGCAAAGGCCGGCATCTGGCTGAAGCGGGCATCGTCGGAACCGGGGCTGCGGATGCCGTGTTGCAGCGTGTAGTGGATGGCGCTGATATCGCCGCCCCACAGCCAGTCATCATCGTTCAGATTGGGATAGCCCCTGGAACCGGCGGCACCGGCGCCATGGCACTGCACGCAATTGACCTTGAAGGCCGCGCGGCCACCTTCGATGGCGCTGCGCATCAATTGCGGATTGGCGGCCAATTGTTCGATGGGCATGGCCGCGATGGCATTGGTGCGCGGAGCACGCGCCGCCAGTTCGGCCTTCAACGTCTGATCCAGCTGGCCGCGGCTGCTCCAGCCGGTGAGGCCGGCGGTGTCGGGCAGGGTGGGATAGGCGACCACATAACCGGCGGCAAACACCACGGTGGTGGCAAAGATATAGACCCACCAGCGCGGCAGCGGCGTGTCCAGTTCCTCGATGCCATCCCATTCATGGCCAACCAGGCCGGTGCCGGTGGCTTCGTCGATACGCTTGTCGTGATCGGTCATGACGGTCACTCCCGAAGATCATCTGGCCGGAAGATCAGCCGTGCGGCGTCTTCATGGTGGCGGCGGGCGCCGGGCCGGAAGGTCCAGCCGACAAAGCCCAGGAACAGAAAGACCATCGCCAGCAGCGCCCAGCTGTCAGCGAAATGGCGCAGCATGTCATAGCGGCTCATTTTGGCTGCTCCTGCGCTTCGGCCGCCTTGAAATCGACCAGCGTGCCCAGCATCTGCAGATAGGCGACCAGCGCATCCAGTTCGGACACCATCGCCGGGTTGCCGTCATAATCGCGGACCATCGCCTTGGGGAACCGCGCCTTCAGATCGGTGTCGTCACCATCCTGCGTCGCCTGCAGGGTGAGATCGGCGTTGGCCTGGGCGATATCCTTGTCGGTATATGGCACACCCACGGCGCGCAGGGCCGTGAGATGGGCGCGCATGTCGCCAGCATTCAGCGGCTTTTCGGCCAGGAAGGCATAGGCTGGCATGATCGATTCCGGCACCACGTCGCGTGGGTTCTTCAGATGGTCGCGGTGCCATTCATCGGAATAACGGCCACCCACGCGGGCCAGATCGGGGCCGGTGCGTTTCGATCCCCACTGGAAGGGGTGATCATACATGCTCTCGGCGGCCAGGCTGTAGTGGCCGTAACGCTCCACCTCGTCCTTGAAGGGGCGGACCATCTGGCTGTGGCAGAGATAACAGCCTTCGCGCATGTAGATGTTGCGCCCGGCCAGTTCGAGCGGCGTGTATGGGCGCACGCCCTCCACCTTCTCGATCGTGCTGTCCACCCAGAACAAGGGGGCGATCTCGACGATGCCGCCAATGGCGACGGCGACGAGGGAACATAAACCGAGCAGCGTGATGTTGCGCTCCAGCGTGCGGTGGGAGAAGCCCGCTTTGGGCTGGGTTTCAGGGTTTGAAGCCATGGTTGCGCTCCCTCATTCGGCCGGCTGCAGCGCGCCGGTTGGGGCGGGCAGCGGCCGGTCGGCGGCGGGGTTGTAGGGGGTTTCGGTCATCGGGGCCTCCTTGCGGATGCGGCCGGCGATGGTCATCGCGATGTTCCAGGCGAACACCAGGGCACCGGCGAGATAGAGGCTGCCGCCAAAGGCCCGGAGCAGGAACATCGGGTGGATGGCCGCGATGGTTTCGGCAAAGCTGTTCACCAGATAGCCATCGGCACCATATTCGCGCCACATCAGGCCCTGGGTGAGGCCGGCCACCCACATCGAGGCCGTGTAGAAGACGATGCCGGCGGTCGCGAGCCAGAAGTGGGCGTTGATGAGGCGCAAGCTGTACAGCCGCTCCCGCTTCCACAGCCGCGGGGCCATGTAATACATGCAGGCAAAGGTGATCATGCCGTTCCAGCCCAGCGCGCCGCTGTGCACATGGCCGATGGTCCAATCGGTGTAGTGGGACAGCGAGTTGACCGACTTGATCGACATCATCGGGCCTTCAAAGGTGCTCATGCCGTAGAAGGCCAGCGCCAGCACCATCATGCGGATGATCGGATCGGTGCGGATCTTGTCCCACGCGCCATTCAGCGTCATCAGGCCGTTGATCATGCCGCCCCACGACGGCATCCACAGCATGATCGAGAACACCATGCCCAGGCTCTGCGCCCAATCAGGCAGCGCGGTGTAGTGCAGATGGTGCGGGCCGGCCCAGATATAGAGGAAGATCA
>CAZHTW010000067.1:12476-14988 GCA_964535865.1 uncultured Sandarakinorhabdus sp.
CTTGGGCACGAAGTAGTACATCATCCCCAGGAAGCCGGCGGTGAGGAAGAAGCCCACGGCATTGTGGCCATACCACCATTGGGTGAGGGCATCCTGCACCCCGGCAAAGGCCGAATAGCTCTTGGAGCCGAACAGGCTGACCGGCATCGACAGATTGTTGACCAGGTGCAGCATGGCCACGGTGATGATGAAGGCCAGATAGAACCAGTTGGCGACATAGATATGCGGTTCGCGCCGCTTGATCACCGTGCCGCCGAACACGATCAGATAGGACACCCAGACAATGGTGAGCCAGATATCGACATACCATTCCGGCTCGGCATATTCCTTGGCTTCGGTGACCCCCAGCACATAGCCGGTGGCCGCCAGCACGATGAACAGCTGATAGCCCCAGAACACGAAGCGGGCGAGGCTGGGGAAGGCCAGCCGGGCACGGCAGGTGCGCTGCACCACATAGAAACTGGTGCACAACAGGGCATTGCCGCCAAAGGCGAAGATCACCGCCGATGTGTGCAGCGGCCGCAGCCGGCCGAACGTGGTATACTCCGTGCCCAGATTGAGCACCGGCCAGGCCAGTTGCAGCGCGATGAACAGGCCGGCCAACAGGCCAACCACGCCCCAGAATGTGGTGGCGATCACCCCCCAGCGCACCGGTGCGTCGTCATAGACGCTTTCATCCCGGCCCAGTGTGGCGGTGACATTGGCAGTGGCCATCACGGCCATGGCGGCGACCAGGGCGGCCAGCGCCATGATCGCCATGTGAACGGCAAAGGCGGCGTCCTTCGCCTGGGTCATGGCAAACAGCGCCATCACCATGGCGAGAAACAGACCGCCGGATTTTGCCAGCGTTGCAGGCATAAGTGCCCCCTTCGTGCAGATTTGGTGCGCCTGTTTCGCGCCCGATGCTGCGCTGCGGGAATACGGGCTTGCCCTATTAGGTATTGCTCCTGAGGAGGCGGTTGCCCGGCGATGCGCTACACAGGATCATGGCCGTGCCTTGGATGGTGGGCCGGGGACGCAGCATGCACCAACTGGCCATCGTTTATGATCACCCGCACTGGTTTCAGCCGATGTTTGCGGCGCTGGAACGGGCGGGTATCGATTATGTGGCGGTGCACACCGATGGCCATGGCTTTGATCCCATCGGCGGGCAGCCGCCGGCGCCGGTGATCTTCAACCGCGTCGCCATGGGCGGCCACCGCGTGGGGCGCGGGCACCCGGTGTTTTACGCGATGGCGCTGCTCGATCATTGGGCAGGCCAGGGCGCACTCGTGCTGAATGGCACCAATGCCATGGCCATTGATGCCAGCAAGGCGCGGCAACTGGCGCTGATCAACCGGCTGGGGCTGGGCGCACCGGCCACGCGGGTGGTGCATGATGTGCCGGCCCTGATGGGGGCGGCGCGCACCATCGGCTTTCCGATGGTGGTGAAGGCCGATATCGGCGGTTCGGGTTCCGGCATCCTGCGCTTTGATTGCGTTGAGGATCTGGCCGATGCGGCCAATGCCGGCCGGCTGCCGCAATCAGCCAATGGCGTGTGGCTGTGCCAAGCGCTGGTGCGGCCGCGCGGGCATGTCACCACCCGGATCGAGGTGCTGGGCGGGCGCTATCTCTATGCCCTTGATGTGGCAGCGGAGGAAGACGCGCTGGCGCTCGATTCGCCCGATGCCCGGGTGCAGCGGCTGGCCACGCGCCGCCGCATCCGTGCCGAGCCGCCGCCGGCGCTGATTTCCGCCGCCGAAATGCTGGCGCGCGAATCCGGGATGGAAGCGTGCGGCATCGAATATATGGTCGATGATCGCTGCGGCACCGCCCGCTTCCACGATATCAATGGCCTGTCGATTTTTGTGGACAGCCCGATGGATGTGCTGGGCTGGGACCCGCACGACCGGCTGGTGGACCGGCTGTGGCACCATATCCGCCGGATGGGCGGTTAGGGCGCCCCGGCCGGCCGGCATTCAGGCGATGGCCAGCCGCCGCTTGCGGGCCACTGCACCCACCAGGCCAAAGCCGGCGATCAGCATGGCCCAGCTGGCCGGTTCCGGCACGGCCAGGCCGCTCATCACGCCGCCAGAGGTGTAGCCAACCGTGAAGCTGCCCGGTTCGTTGACGAGGAAGCTGTTGCGCGGACCGGTGCCAACCAGCCTGATGCCGGTGAGCAATGCAGCGCCATTGGCGTTGACGCCGCTGAAAAACACGTCCTTGCCCAGCCCGTCCTCAACAAAGATCGGCGTTGTCTGGGCATATTGCACGGCAAAATCCGCCAGGGTCCAGCTTTGTGATCCCGCGGTGAAATTGAAGCTGGTCAGGTTGAAGGTCGTGCCGTTGATCTGCGTTCCCGTCGTGAACGACCAGCTGATCGGCGGGCTCGCGTTGTACACGCCGAACGGGTTCACAAAATTCCAGGTGCCGCTGCCGGAATAGCTGGTGGCCAGGGCCGGCGCGGCCAGCAATGCCGTCACCGCAGCCGCAAAAATCAAGCGCATGTTCAATCCCCCGTGATTAACAATAA
>CAZHTW010000068.1:0-14524 GCA_964535865.1 uncultured Sandarakinorhabdus sp.
TCCAGCTCATCGTCGCTGACGCCGGGGATGAACACAGTTTGAGGCAAATGTGCGCCCAGACCAATGTGGTCATGTCCACCGTCGGCCCATACGCGCTCTATGGTGACCTGTTGGTGAAGCTGTGTGCCACGACCGGCACCCATTATTGCGACCTCACGGGCGAACCGCAGTGGATCCGCAAGATGCAGTCACGCCATGCGGCCGATGCCATGAAAAGCGGCGCGCGGATCGTGCATTGCTGCGGTTTCGACTCCATCCCATCCGATCTGGGCGTCCATTTCTTGCAGCGCCATGCGTTGGAACGGTTCGGCCAACCCTGCGACCGGATCAACATGCGTGTTGTCAGCATCAAGGGCGGCGCGTCGGGCGGCACGATCGCGAGCATGATCAACATGGTCAAGGAAGCTGTTGGCGATGCAAATCTGCGGCGCGAGTTGAAAGACCCCTATAGCCTGTGCCCGCCTGGCCATGGCTTCTCGATTGCGCAGCCGGAGGTGAAGATCGCCCATGATGATGTCCAGGGCGGCTGGCTTGCCCCGTTCGTCATGGCGGGCATCAACACACGGGTGGTGCATCGCTCCAACGCTCTGAGCAACAAGCGCTATGGTGCTGAATTCCAGTATGAGGAAGCGGTGGTGACGGGTGGTGGCGCGAAAGGCAAGCGGATGGCCCAGGCGACGACGTGGGGCGTGAATGCGCTCATGGTCGGCCTGGCGGTGCCGCCTGTGCGCTGGATGCTGGAGACCATGGTGCTGCCAAAGCCGGGCGAAGGGCCAAGCGAACAGGCGCAGCTGGAGGGCAGTTTTGATCTTGTTTTCCACGGAACGACTGCAAGGGGCGACACCATGGGCTGCCAGGTCACCGGAGACCGCGATCCCGGCTATGGATCAACTGCCAAGATGCTGTCCCAGGCCGCCGCCTGCCTTGCCAAAGACGTCCCTGCCGAGGTGGCGGGAGGATTCTGGACGCCAGCGACGATCATGGGCGATAGGCTGATCGAGCGGCTGCAGGCGCATGCCGGACTCACCTTCAGGCTGTTGCCCTAAGCGGGCCTGTCGCACGCAATGGGGGCAGGTCCAGCGCGTCAGCCTGACCTACAGCTCGGACCAGCCCGCGGCCGTCGTTGCGCTTGCAGCGCCTTTCCCTCGGAGCGGCCTTGGGGATCACAACGTCGGCAAGCGTCATCCGGGGTAGCGTCGCCATCGCCACCCCCGCAAGAGCCCACGACTAAAGTGCGTTTGGCGATGATCGGGGGTGAAGTGCCGAGAGAATGAAGCGCTCAAATTCCGCGTTTGACCGGGCTTAGACACGCTTGAAGACGGCCTGACACTGGAAAATGGCGGAGAGGGTGGGATTCGAACCCACGGTGAGCTTGCACCCACAACGGTTTTCGAGACCGTCCCAATCGACCACTCTGGCACCTCTCCGCGATGCGCCCGCAGGCTGGTCAGGCGGCGGGCTATAGCGGCTGGGCGGGGGGCTGCCAAGCAGATAAAGACACGGCGGCCAACAGGGCGTGAAACGGGCCGCGACAGGGGGGCCCCTTCATCCCGGCGCAACATTCACTATATTGCACCAACGCGCCGGCCTTCGCCGGCCAAGCCATGTGACCAAAGATGACCGAACCAGCCCAACTGCACGATGAAGCCCCAACGCCGGCCACTTTCACCATTGGTGATGTGGTGCGGCACCGCGTGTTCCCGTTTCGCGGCGTGATTTTCGATGTCGATCCGGTGTTCGACAACACCGAGGAATGGTGGATGTCGATCCCCGAAGCGATCCGGCCGCGCAAGAACCAGCCATTTTATCACCTGTTCGCCGAGAACGAAGAGTCCACCTATGTCGCCTATGTCAGCCAGCAGAATCTGCTGCCGGATGGCGATGGCGATCCCGTGGGCCACCCCGGCGTGGGCCAGATGTTCGACCGGTTTGAAAACGGCCGCTATCGCCTGCGCAACCAGATCCGGAATTAAATCCGTTTCGCCAGCGCGATGGCGGTGCGGCAACCGGTGCGGATCAGGCTTTCCATGATCGGGAAGGCACCGCCGCCGGTGTGGGCAGCGGCCGCATCGCGGTGGGCCACTTCATCGGCGCGATAATCGTCGATCATCGCCTTCAACTCCGGATCGCGCCCGTCGGCCAGCGCGTCCGTCTGTTCGCCATAATGCTGATCAATCACGGTTTCCACCGCCTCGGTGCAGGCCATCGCCGCCTTGGGGCCGAGCAGGGCGGTGCCAGCGCCCAGCGCAAAGCCGGCCACGTGCCACAGCGGGCCGAACAGGGTTGGGCGCACACCGCGCTGTGCCATGATGCGGTTCATGCCATCCAGATGGCGCTGTTCCTGCGCGGCCATGTGGCGGATTTCGCCGGCATCGCGGTGGCGGCCGCCCATAACGGCCAGTTGCCCGGCATAGATGCGCGCCGCGCCATGTTCGCCGGCCTGATCGACGCGGATCATGGCGCGCGTGTCGGGCCGGCGGTCACCGGGCAGGTGGCGCGTCAGGCGCGGGGTTTCAGAATCAGCCATGCTGCCACTCCAGCCAGAATCAGGGAGATGAAGAAATTCCACCCTGCCATGGAAATGCCGAACATCTGCCAGGGAACAGCGTCGCAGCGCACAATGGGCTGGGCCAGGATATCTGCCATCATCGATCGCGCATCACCGGCGGTGATCGGCGCGGTGCAGCGGGTGATGCCCTGCCACCATTTCTGCTCCACCCCGGCGTGAAACAGCGCAATGCCGGCGTTGACCAACAGCGCCAGCACCGCCACCATCGCCGTGAGCCGCGCCGGCAGCACCAGCGCCGGCCGCCCGGCCGAGAGCGCGCCGATCACCACGGCATCGGCAGCAAAAAACGCCGTCGCCATCAAGGCCCAGCGTTGCCACCAGCACATTTCGCAAGGCACCAGGCCGCCGACATGTTCAAAGCCATAGGCCCCGGCCAGCAGGGCCAGGCTGATCAGCAGCACCAGCATCGCGCCCCAGCGATCAGAACGCATAGCGCACCACGACAAAGCCGCCGACAAACAGCGCCGTCGCCACCAGCGCCAGCGTGTTGAAATAACGATCGATCAATTCCTGCGCCTTGGCCCCGAACCGCCGCAGCACCAGCGCCACCAGGAAGAAGCGCCCGCCCCGGCCCAGGATGGACGCCGCGATCAGCACCGGAATCGACAGGCCAACCGAGCCTGCCGCAATCGTCGCCACCTTGTAGGGGATGGGCAGGAAGGCAAAGGCCAGCATCCACAGGAAACCGTTCGCCTTGATATCGGCGGCAAAGGCGATGAACTTGGTTTCATAGCCATAAAATTGCAGCAGCGGCACACCCACCGTCTGATAGAGCAACGAACCGATGGCATAGCCCAGCAACGCGCCGGCCACCGATGCCGCCGTGGACACCGCGGCATAGCGCAGGGAGCGTTCCGGCCGGGCGATGGACATCGGAATCTGCATGACATCGGGCGGTACGGGGAAAAAACTGCTGTCGGCAAAGCTGATGCCGATCAGCCAGCGTTCGGCGCCGGGGCCGGCGGCCTTGGCCAAAGTCCAGTCATAAAGCCGACGCAGCACAGGCAATCCTTGCAAAACCCAAGTCCGTCAGCCGCCTTAGCCTGCGGATGTGACAGTCTCAATCACTGGCTGATGGGGCGCGGCCCGGTTCCGGCCACCTGCACCGGGGCGATGGCCGGCGGCGCCAGCCGGCCAACCAGGCGAAGGGCATAATCCAGTTGATAGTCCAGCACGCCCTTGGCCTTCAGCTCATCGGCCTTGGCGGCAAAGCGCGGATCGGCAACACTGTCCTGCTCCACCAGTTGGTTGGTGCTGTCTTTCACTTCGTTGATCAGATGCTTCTTCAGATCAGCCTCACGCAACGGCTTGCGATCGGCGATGCGCGGATCAGACAGTTGCGGCACGGTGATATCGGGATCGATGCCATTTTCCTGCACACTGCGGCCCGATGGCGTGAAATATCGCGCCGTGGTGAGCCTGAGCGCGGTTTCGGCCGACAGCGGATAGACCGTCTGCACACTGCCCTTGCCAAAGCTGCGCTGGCCCAGAACGATGGCACGGCGGTGATCCTGCAAGGCGCCGGCCACGATTTCGGCAGCGCTGGCCGTGCCTTCGTCCACCAGCACCAGCACCGGCTTGCCATCGGTCAGGTCGCCGGACTTGGCGTAATAATGATCAATGTCGTTCTTGGCGCGGCGGCGTTCGGACACGACTTCGCCGCTGTCCAGAAACACGTCAGACACCTTGATCGCTTCATCCAGCAACCCGCCGGGGTTGGAGCGCAGATCGATCACATAGCCGGCCACAGCGCTGCCCAGCTTGGCCTTGATGCCTTCCACGGCGGCACGGGTGGCATCGCCGGTCTTGCTGTTGAAGGTGGAAATGCGGATCATGCCAACCGTCCCGCGCACCTCCCACTTCACGGGCTTGATCACCACCACTTCGCGGGTGAGCGTGAATTCCAGCGGCTTGGGTTCACCCTGGCGCACCACGGTCAGCTTGATCTTGGTGCCGGCCGGGCCGCGCATCTTGTCCACCGCCTCGTTCAGCGAGCCGCCATAGATGAACTCGCCATCCAGATGGGTGATATAATCGCCAGACTTGATGCCCGCCCGCGCCGCCGGTGTGTCATCGGTGGGGGTCACCACCTTCACCGTGCCGTCTTCAGAGGTCACGGTGAGGCCAAGGCCGGTGTATTCGCCGTCGGTCGTCTGTTTCAGATTGGCATAATCCCGGCCATCCAGATAACCGGAGTGCGGATCCAGGCTGGCCAGCATGCCGTTGATGGCGCCGCGAATCAGCGTCTTGTCGTCAACCTGATCAACATAGGTCACGCGCACCCGCTCGAACACGTCCATCAGGGCATCGAGTTCCTTGTAGGTGTCGGTCTCTGCCGCCGCCTGCACTGCGGCATAGCCCGGCACCAGCAACAGGGCCGCCACCGGCAACGCGATCTTCCAGCTTTTTGTCATCGTGCGCAGACTCAACCTCGGGATTGACGGCAGAATAGCATAGTTCGCCCCGTCCGCTACACCCTGCGGCTTTGCTGCCCGGTGAACCACTTTACTGCCGGTGATAGGGATGGCCTTCCAGGATGGTGAGGGCGCGATAAAGCTGTTCGGCCAGCATGGCGCGCACCAGCATGTGCGGCCAGGTGGCGCGGCCAAAGCCCAGCAGCAGATCGGCACCGGCGCGGGTGGCATCATCATGGCCATCGGCGGCGCCGATCAGAAAGCGCACCTCGCGCGCGCCATCGTCGCGCCAGCGGCCGATGATGGCGGCCAATTCGGCTGATGGCAGGTCGCGGCCGCGTTCATCCAGCACCACGGTGCGGCCACCGGCAAAGGCCGGCCAGGCGGCAGTGTCGCCAATTTCGGTGATGCTGAGCCGGCCCTTCAGCCGCTGGGCATAACGCTGCACCAGATCGGCTTCGGGCGATTGGCCGATGCGGCCACGGGCGATGATCGCCAGTTTCAGCGCGGTGAACCGATCATCGGGCCCGGGCCGGTGACCGGTGCGAAGGCCGGCGACGGATTGGGCGCATCATCCAGGCCCCACATTTTTTCAAGATTGTAAAATGTGCGGACATCCGGCCGGAAGATGTGGACGATGATGTCCCCACAATCGATCAGCACCCAATCGGCGGCGGGCAGGCCCTGCACACGGGCGCTGCGGCCGAAATCGGCCTTCATCTTCTCGGCGATCTTCATGGCCATCGATGCCACCTGGCGGCCGCTGCGGCCGCTGGCGATCACCATGTAATCGGCGATGCTGGTCTTGCCGGCAAGGCTGATGGAAACGGGGTCCACGGCCTGATCATCGTCCAGGCTTTTCATGATCATGGCGTGGAGTTCGTCCACCCGGT
Organism: uncultured Sandarakinorhabdus sp.; assembly: GCA_964535865.1. Lineage (GTDB taxonomy): Bacteria > Pseudomonadota > Alphaproteobacteria > Sphingomonadales > Sphingomonadaceae > Sandarakinorhabdus. The sequence continues at coordinate 5,877 of CAZHTW010000068.1, forward strand.
CAGTCTTGATCAACAGTTCGTCCTTGGTGTTTGGCCCAGCCGGGATCGGCACGGCGGATGACTGTAGCCGATTCCGGCCGCAAACGGGAGTGAAGTTTGATGATCGCCGGCAATGGTGCCTGCCGCCAGCGTGAGGCCGCCGTGGGCGACCAGCCAGCCCAACTGAGCGCCGGGGCACCGATCAGCGAAACGCCGGGGCGCGGCACCACTGCCAAGGGCACCGCGCGCAGGAAATCCCGCCAGCGCCGCCAGCGGTGCAGTTCGGCCACGATATCGCCGCCGGCCAGCCAGACAAACTGATGCTGGGGAAAACGCCGCTGCAACGCGGCCACCGTGTCCACCGCAAAGCGCGTGCCCAAGATGGTTTCCAGTGCGCTCACCTTGATGCGCGGATGCCGTGCCACCGCCCTGGCCCGCGCCAACCGGGCCGCCAGCGGCGCCATGCCGGCCGCCGATTTCAGCGGGTTCAAGGGTGACACCAGCCACCACACCTCATCCAGGTGCAGCTGGTCCAGCGCCACCAGGCTGATGTGCCGGTGCCCGGCATGCGCCGGATTATAGCTGCCACCCAGGATGCCAATGCACGCCATCAGCGCCAATCCTCGCGGGCGTGGAGGATGCGCAGGATTTCGATCTGACTTGCCTTCACGCGATAGATGATAACATTGCCAAATCGCCGCTCATTGAGCTTGCGCTGACCAGCGGGCAAAGGTGAACCGATGGCCGGAAATGACAGCAATCGCCGAACCTGTTCACGGATCGCCAGCGTGGCCTCCAACGCCAACAACGGGTCGATCTGATCAAGGAAGGCTTCGATGCGAGCAAGATCCCGGACCGCCGCAGCAGACCATCGCACCACAATCATCAGCGCAGCTGGGCCACCTTTGCCTGATATTTGCGAACCATGGCTTCCAGCTTGGCCATCACCACCTCGCCATCAACCCATTCGCCTCGCTCAAGTTCGGCTTCGGCCTCCAGGATAGCCTGCCGTTCGGCTTCGGGCATCGCCGCCCAATCGGCAGCTGTTACGGGCGAATCGAGCCATTCATGTTCAGCCTGCGGCAAGGGCGGCTTCGAGGCTTTGCGCATGTCCATAGTGCCATCATACTCCATCAGCGCCGCACCTGGCCAGCGCCGCGCACGATGGTCTTGAAGATGGTCAGTTCCGGCAGCGCCACCGGCCCGCGCACGTGCAGGCGGCCGGTCGCAATGCCGATTTCGGCACCAAACCCGAATTCACCGCCATCGGCAAACTGGGTGGAGGCGTTGTGCAGCACGATGGCGGCGTCCACACGGGCCAGGAACCGCTCCGCCACGTCCTGGTCTTGCGCCACCACGCTTTCGGTGTGCTGGCTGCCGTGGGCGGCGATATGGGCAATCGCCCCGTCCACCCCGGCCACTTCGGCCACGCTGGCAATGGCATCGAGATATTCGCTGTCCCAATCCTGAAGGCTGGCTGGCAGCACGCGGCCATCAAGCCCCTGCACCGCCGCATCGCCCCGCACCTCGCAGCCGCCGTCGATCAGCGCGCTGATCAGCCGCTGTTTCAACGCCGGCGCAGCCGCCGCGTCGATCAGCAGCGTTTCCATCGCCCCGCACACCGCCGTGCGCCGCAGCTTGCTGTTCACCACGATGGCCACCGCCTGATCCGCATCGGCGCTGGCATCAACATAGACATGGTTGATGCCATCCAGATGCGCCAGCACGGGCACCTTGGCGTCGGCCTGCACGCGCGCCACCAGGCCCTTGCCGCCGCGCGGGATGATCACATCGATCAGGCCGTGCGCCGCCAGCATCTGGCCCACCAGTGCCCGGTCGCCGGCTGGCACCATTTGCACAGCTGCTGCCGGCAGACCGGCCGCGCTGAGCCCCTGCGCCATGCAATCGAGCAGCACCGCGTTTGATTGCGCCGCTTCCGACCCGCCGCGCAGCAGGCAGGCATTGCCGGCCATCAGGCACAGGGCGGCGGCATCAGCGGTCACGCCCGGCCGGCTTTCATAAATGATGCCGATCACGCCCAGCGGCACCCGCACCCGTTCGAATTGCAGCCCATTGGGCTGGTGCCAGCGCGCGATCACCTCGCCCACCGGGTCGGGCAGGCTGGCCACCGTGTCGAGCCCGGCGGCAATCGCCTCCACCCGGGCGCCATCCAGCGCCAGCCGGTCCACCAGCGCCGCCGACAGGCCGGCAGCCGCAGCCACATCGGCGGCATTGGCAGCCAGCAGTTCCCCGCTGCGCGCCCGGATGGCGGCGGCGGCGGTGCGGATGGCCAGCGCCTTGTGCGCCGTGGGGGCAGCGGCCAGCGCCGACAGGGCGGCGCGGGCGTGGTGGGCCATGGTGTTGATCAGGGTCATAACATCACCAGATGATCGGCATGAACAAGGGCGGCGCGCGGCGCATAACCCAAAACTGCGGCTTGCGCCTCGCCGCGCAGGCCACGGATGGCGCGGGCATCATCGGCATCATAACCGGCCAGGCCGCGCCCCAGCACGTCGCCGGCCGGGCCCAATATCGCCACCACGTCACCGCGGCGGAACTTGCCGTCCACCGCCGTCACCCCGGCCGCCAGCAGCGAGGCTCCGCGCTTCAGGGCGGCGGCCGCGCCGGCATCCACCATGATGCTGCCCGCCACGGTGATGCGCCCGGCCAGCCAGGCCTTGCGGCCCTTGGCGGTGCGCGGCGGTGCAAACAAGGTGCCGCCGCCCGCCGTGGCGAAATGCGTCAACGGCCGCTCCACCCGGCCGTCGCAGATGGCCAGCGCGATGCCGGCCGCGCCGGCCATGCGCGCCGCCTGCAATTTGGCGGCCATGCCGCCCGACCCCATGCCCGATCGCGTTTCGCCGGTGGCCATCGCGATGATCTCCGGGGTGAGCGCTTTCACATGCGCGATGCGCTGCGCCGTCGGATCGCTGGCCGGATTGGCGGTGTAGAGCCCATCGACATCCGACAGCAGGATCACGCCGCTGGCGCCCGCCGCCTGGGCCGCGCGCGCTGCCAGCCGATCATTGTCGCCAAAGCGGATTTCGCTGGTGGCCACCGTGTCATTCTCGTTCAGCACCGGCACCGCGCCCAGATCAAGCAGGCGTGCGATGGTAGCCGCGACGTTGAGATAGCGCCGCCGGTCTTCCAGATCGCCCAGCGTGAGCAGCACCTGCGCTGCCGTCAGCCCCTGCGCCGCCAACAGATGCTCCCACACCCCGGCCAGGGCAACCTGGCCCACGGCAGCAGCAGCCTGCGCGTCTTCCAGGCTGGCCCGGCCGCCCTTTTCCAGCCCCAGCCGGCGCGCGCCCAGCGCAATCGCACCGGATGAGACGATCACGATCTGCTGCCCGGCGGCCCGGCGCGCGGCGATATCGGCCACCACGCCGGCCAGCCAGCCGCTGCGCACCGCGCCGCCGGCATCGACCAACAGCGACGATCCGATCTTCACCACCAGCCGCGGGCAGCGGGCGGGATCGAAGGCAGCTGCGGGCGCTTCGTTCAGAGCGGCGACCATGTGCGATCTGCGCTGCTGTCGCGGTTCTGCTTCATCGCCTGCGCCCGGCCGGCGATTTCCATCAACTTGTCCAGCACCGGGTCAACGCCCTGCCTGGTGGCGGCACTGATCACATGCACCACGGCCCCACTGGCATTTTCCAGCGCGCGTTTCTTGGCGGCCAATGCCTGCGGCGTCACCAGATCGGCCTTTGACAGCGCCAATATCTCCGGCTTTTCGTCCAGCCCGCCGCCATAGGCGCTCAATTCCTCGCGCACCACGCGCCATTGGTCCACCGGGCCGGGCAGGCTGGCATCCACCAGATGCAACAGCACGCGGCAGCGTTCGATATGGCCCAGAAACCGGTCACCAATGCCCACACCGTCGGCCGCACCGGCAATCAGGCCGGGAATATCAGCCATCACCAGTTCCTGGCCCTTGTGGGCGACAACACCCAATTGGGGCTTGAGCGTGGTGAAGGGATAGTTGCCCACCTTGGCATGCGTGTTGGAAATGGCGTTGATCAGGCTGGATTTGCCGGCATTGGGCTGGCCCACCAGGCCCACATCGGCCAGCAGCTTCAGCCGCAGCCACACCCACATGTCCCGCCCCGGAAAGCCGGGCTGGAACTGGCGCGGGGCGCGGTTGGTGCTGGTCTTGTAATGATCATTGCCCTTGCCGCCGTCGCCGCCCTTCAACAGCACGACGCGCTCCCCGATCTTGGTGAGATCGGCGATCAGGGTGCGATCATCGTCGTCGGCCAATATTTGCGTGGCCACCGGCACCTTGATCACCAGGTCATCGCCGCCCGGCCCGGTGCGGTTGCGGCCCATGCCATGGGCGCCGCGCGGCGCCTTGAAATGCTGGCTGTAGCGAAAATCGATCAGCGTGTTGAGGCCATCGACACATTCGAAGATGATGTCGCCGCCCTTGCCGCCATCACCGCCATCAGGGCCGCCATATTCCACGAACTTCTCGCGCCGGAACGACACAGAGCCATCGCCGCCGGTGCCGGACGCGAGGAAAATCTTGGCCTGATCGAGAAACTGCATGACGGGGGCCTAAAAAACGAAAAAGGGGAGCCGGTCGCCCAGCCCCCCTTTTTTCAAAGTCCAAACGGAATGGAGCCGGGCTTATTCAGCCGCGAGCGGTTCCACCACCGGATTGACCGACACATATTTGCGGCCCAGCTTGCCGGTGTGGAATTCCACGGTGCCGGTGGCGAGCGCAAACAGCGTATGATCCTTGCCGATGCCGACATTGCGGCCGGCATGCGTGGGGGTGCCACGCTGGCGGATGATGATGGTGCCGGCGTTGACCGCCTGGCCGCCAAAGCGCTTGACGCCAAGGCGCTTGCTTTCCGAATCGCGACCGTTCTTCGAACTGCCGCCTGCCTTCTTGTGAGCCATGGTGGGTTATCCTTGATATCTGGCGCGCTCAGGCGACCGCCATTAAGCCACAGAGGTGATCTTGAGCACCGTCAGATTCTGGCGGTGACCGTTCTTGCGGCGATAATTGTGGCGACGCTTCTTCTTGAAGATGATCACCTTGTCGCCCTTGGTCTGGGCCACGATCTCGGCGGTCACGGCACCGCCCATGGTGATCGCGGCGCCTTCACCGGTCATCAGGGTTTCCAGGGTCAAGGCGGTGCCTTCATCCCCTTCGAGCTTTTCGACGATGATCTTGTCACCATCGGCGACCCGGTATTGCTTGCCGCCGGTGCGCACCACTGCGAACATGTCTTGAACCTTGGAAAATACGGTTTGAACGATAGCCTCTACCAGAATCACTGCTGATCCCGGCCAAAGCGAAGGCGCGGCGATAGATTAAGGCCCCAGACTTGTCAACATGACTGCAGCCTCTTTCAAGCGGGCCATCACTGGTGCATCAGGCAATAAGATGACCCGCCGCCGCGCCATATTGATCAGCATCGCCGCCCTGCTGGGCGCCGCGCTGGCGCTGGGCCTGTATGACCGCGAGATTGATGCCGAAGCCGCATCGGCCATGGCCGAACGGCTGGCGCGGGATTATCATTCGCGTTCCGGCCACCCCAGAACGGAATTCACCGCCCGCGAAGGCCGGTTGTGGGCCGATGGCTGGGAATATCGCTGGCGCTTCAAGCCCTGCCCGGAACTGGCCTCGCTGCGCATCTGGATCAGCCGCAACGGGCGGCGCGTGCATTTTGCCGAAGTGCCGGAGTGCGCGCCCAGCGATGGCCAGCCGCTGCGGCCCAGAATGGCCTGATCCCTATGGCCTGAATGAAAAAAGGCCGGCCCGCGTGGCGCGGGCCGGCCCGTTTTCTGCCTTGCGGCTGGTTGATCAGGCGGCGCCGATCGCGTGCTGCGCGATCATGCAATAAAGCATGGGGAACGACAGCAGGAAGTTGGTGCGCGAGAAGATCATGGCGGTGGTGCCGGCCTTGGCCTTCTGCTCCGGGGTGCCGTCCACGATGCCCAGGGCGATCTTCTGGTTCGGCCAGATGAAGGCCCACACGTTCACAAACATGATGATGCCCAGCCACATGCCCAGCCCAATCACGCGCTGGCCTTCGGCGAAGGTGAGCGCATCCACCAGATTGGCGCCCGACAGGCCAATGCCAGCCAGCAGGGTGAGCAGCGAGCCGTGGCGGAAAAACAGCAAGGCCCTGGGCGCAATATATTTGGTCACGCCCGGCTTCAGCTCGGCCGGAACGGTGGGCATGGTCGGGATCTGCACGAAGTTGAAATAATAGAGCAGGCCGATCCACAATATGCCGGCCCAGACGTGGATGACGCGCAGGAAGCCCATTACCCACGAACCCGCATCGGCCACGATCAGCCCGCCGTGAAAGGCCATGATGACGCCGACCATGGCCAACAGGCCGATGAGCAGCGCGTTTGACAGTTTGCCAAGAATTGCAGCCATGAAATATTGCCCCGAAAAATTGCGTTCGGCCCCCCTATAGGCGACCGATACGCTCTTGTTAAGAGGCTGGCGTCACGCCGGCAGGAAGCGGCGGCGGCGCATGGCCGCACCCACTAGGCCAAAGCCGCTGATCAGCATGGCCCAGCTCGCCGGTTCCGGCACCGTGCCGGCCAGCGTCACCTGCTTGCCCGACACGCCAAACTTCACCCACTCGTCGATCTGGCCGATGCTGCCGGTGATGCTGTTCACCTGGGCATTGACCTTGCCCGACAGCGTCCAGTCGAAATCCCAGAAATCGGTGTTGGTCAGCAACCATTGCGAGGCAAAGCCGGCACCCACTTCCGGGGAATTGGGGTTGCTGAGGTTGGTGGCCGGCGTCACCGTCTGGCTGGTGATCATGCTGCCGCGCAAACCGGCGGCAGGCGCAGTGAAGGCGACATCCGACAATGTCACCACCGGGGCATAGCTGTTGCCGGGGTTCAGGGGGCGCACCCGGCTCGACACTTCCAGATGCAGGGCGTTCATGCGCAATTCGCCGGGGCTGAGCAATGTGCCCGATGGCTGGCCGGTGGCGGTGGCGGCGCGCAGTTCGGCGGCGCTGGCGGTGGGCGTGGGCAGCAGGCCCGGCGCGAACGTGCCCCACGCCAGCGAGCGGGTGACATTGGCCGGGCTGGTCACGTTGAACACCATGCCCTGGCCGGCAATGTTGCGCAGCGAGAAGGTGAAGGTGACATTGTTGAGCGCGGCCAGATTGCCGAAATCGCCATGGATGAAATTCGGTCCGCCCGCCACATTCTGGGTGCCGCCACCCGAATCGAGCGACACGTCGAAATTGGTGGCCGACACGCGATATTTGGCGCCCATCACCAGATTGCCGATGCTGGTCACCTGCACCCCCGGCCGGTTGATGGCGACATAATCGCCGGCCGCTGCCGCGGTGGCCGGCAGCACCACAGCCGCCAGCAAGGCGGCACGACCTAAGACTATGACAGCGCGATTCATGATGCGAGCCCGTTCGTTGTTGGTTGACGCGGGCTTCATAGCGCAAGCTGTATGAACACAAAAGTAAAGATTAGATTAACACCACAGCCTCTTGCCGCAGCGCCGCATCTCGCCTATACGCCGCTCATCCCTGCATGACTGGTTGGTTTGCAGGCTGCGCGGCTCCGCTGCGCGGCGGCAACCGGCTTTGGCCCGTGCAGCAATGGAGACTGATTTGGCCCCGACTGATCTTGATGCCCGGCTGCATGCCATCATTGCCCCCGTGGTGGCGGAACAGGGGCTTGATCTGGTGCGCATCCAGCTTTCCGGCCAGCCCGGCAGCCTGACGCTGCAGGTGATGGCCGAAGATGCCGCCACCGGGCAGCTGACCATCGATCAGTGCGCCAAACTGTCCCGCGCGCTCGATCTGCCGCTGGATGAAGCCGATCCGATCAACGGCGAATATGCGCTGGAAGTCTCGTCCCCCGGCATCGACCGGCCGCTGACCCGGCCCAAGGACTGGCTGGCGTGGATCGGCCATGAAGCCAAGATGAAGCTGGAGCCCAAGCTGGATGGCCGGGCGCGCGCCGTGGGCGATATTGCCGGGCTGGATGGCGATCATGTGCTGCTCACCACCAAGGTGGGTGAACCGCTGCGCCTGCCGCTGGATCATATCCAGGGCGCCAAGCTGGTGTTGACCGATCGGCTGATCCGGGCCAGCAAGCCGCTCGACCCAACGGGCGCTGATGAAATCATCGAAGTCGGCGCTCCGGCCGACAACGACAATGAAACCCCTGACAACGATCCCAGCGAGGACTGACATGGCCACCGCAGCTACTGCCAACCGCGCCGAACTTCTGGCCATTGCCGATGCGGTTGCGCGTGAAAAATCCATCGATCGCGGCATCGTGATCGAGGCAATGGAAGACGCCATCCAGCGCGCCGCCCGCGCGCGGTATGGCGCCGAAAACGACATCCGCGCCAAGATCGACCCGAAATCCGGCGAAACCCGCCTGTGGCGCGTGCTGGAAGTGGTTGAGGAGCCCGAAGATTTCTTCAAGCAGATCAGCCTGAAGGACGCGCTGAAGAAGGACAGGGCCGCCGAGATGGGCAGCTATGTCGTCGATCCGCTGCCGCCGGTGGAATTTGGCCGCATCGCGGCGCAGGGCGCCAAGCAGGTGATCGTGCAGAAGGTGCGCGACGCCGAACGCGAGCGCCAGTTCGAAGAGTTCAAGGACCGCCAGGGCGAGATCATCACCGGCGTCGTCAAGCGCGCCGAGTTCGGCCA
>CAZHTW010000069.1:0-14272 GCA_964535865.1 uncultured Sandarakinorhabdus sp.
GTGAGCCGGCGCATGTGGCAAGAGACGCCACATGGCGGTTGATGAAGACAATGTGCCCATTTTGAAGGGCCGTTCCCTGCGGCCCAAGGATGCTGCCACCGTGCTGGTGATCCGGCGCGATGGACCAAGACCGCGCGTGCTGATGGGCAGGCGGGCAAAGGGCCATGTGTTCATGGCCAGCAAATGGGTGTTCCCGGGCGGCCGGCTGCATGCCAGCGATTTCCGGGTGGCAGCGGCGAGCGAACTGCACAGCGATACCGCCAGCCAGTTGCACTTGACGGCGCCGCCGCCGCGTGCCCGCGCGCTTGCTGCCGCTGCTGTGCGCGAGTTGTTCGAAGAAACCGGCCTGGTGCTCGGGCAGGCCGGCCGCGGCCAGACCAGATCGCCGGAATGGCGGGATTTTCTGGCCACCGGCCATCTGCCGCATCTGGAACCGCTGCGCTTTGTTGGCCGGGCCATCACGCCGCCGGTGCGGCCGCGCCGGTTCGATGCACGATTCTTCACCGTGGATGCTGCCCATCTGGTCAGCCTTGATCCCGGCAGCGGCTGCGGAGAGCTGGACGAGATCGCCTGGTTCGATTGGGACGCGGCGGCCCAACTTGATCTGCCCAGCATCACCCGCGCCATCCTGGCCGATGTGGCAGCGCGGCTGGACGATCCGGCTCGGCCCATCCCCTATCATCGCTTCGATCATGGCCGCCACCGCCTGTTGACGCTGTGACTGCGATCCAGCGCCTCACGCTCACCGATTTTCGCAACCACGCCGCCACCCGCATCGATGCCGGTCCCGGCCTTGTGGTGATCAGCGGCGACAATGGCGCCGGGAAGACCAACATATTGGAAGCGCTGTCGCTGCTGGTGCCAGGGCGCGGGCTGCGCAGCGTGCCGCTGGGCGAGATTGCACGCAACGGCGGCCCCGGTGGCTGGAGCGTGGCGGCCACTCTGGCCACAGGCGCCGGCGATGTGCAGTTGGGCACCGGCACCGCGGCCACAGCGCCCGAACGCCGGCTGGTGCGGGTGAACGGCGCGGCGGCCAGCGCCAACAGCCTGGCCGAATGGTTGGCGCTGGTGTGGCTGACCCCGGCGATGGATCGACTGTTCAGCGACAGCGCCAGCGCCCGCCGCCGTTTTCTGGACCGGCTGGTACTGGCGCTGCACCCCAATCATGGCCGCCGCGTGAGCCGATATGAGGCGGCGATGCGGGAACGCAGCCGGCTGCTGGCCGCTGACACCCCCGCCGATCCACTATGGCTGACGGCGTTGGAGGCGGACATGGCCGATCATGGGGCGGCCGTGGCGGAGGCGCGTGCTGATGTGGTGGCAGCGCTGGCGGCGGTGCTGGATGATGTGCCTGATGGCCCATTTGCCCGGCCCCGGCTGGCATTGGCCGGTGATGCTGCGGCCGATCTTGCCCATGATCTGGCACATCGGCTGGCGCGTGGGCGGTCGCGCGATGCTGCCGCTGGCCGGGCGCTGGATGGCCCACATCGTGCCGATCTGCAGGTGGAACATGCCGAAAAGGCGATGCCGGCAGCGCAGTGTTCCACCGGCGAGCAAAAGGCGCTGCTGGTGGCGATCGTGCTGGCCCATGCCGGGCTGGTGGCCCGGCGGCAGGGCCGGCCACCGATCCTGCTGCTGGATGAAATTGCCGCACATCTGGATGCCGGCCGCCGCGACGCCCTGTTTGATCGGTTGTCCAGCATGGGCGTGCAGGCCTGGCTGACTGGCACTGATCCCATATTGTTTCAAGACATTGGCGGCACCTGGCTGCGCGTTGAAGGCGGCCAGGCAGTGGCCGCGCGCCCACCCGCCTGATCCGGTGGTCGCACAGTGTGAAGCCCGTTGGCAGTCTTGGTCAAATATTTACATCTTGGCTGCTACTGGGGATCGTAAAGCAAAGTAGCAATGGGCCGTTGCCTTTCGACATGTTGCTGGGGGAGTGCGCCCGATGTCGGATGTAAGTTGGTTGCTGGACGAGCAACTGGCGCCGCGCAGCCCTTTGGCTGGGCGGCTGCTGGACGCTCGCGCGCTGGCGGCGGCTGAACCCATCCTGGAAGTGGCCGGCATCGGCGCCTGGCAATACACACCCGGCGGCAAGCTGTGGTGGAGCAACCAGACACGACGGATCCACGGCGTGTCGGCCGGCTTTGTGCCCACGCTGGATACGGCGGTGAACTTCTATGTTCCAGAACATCGGCAGATTGTTGCCGAATCGGTGGAACGCGCCACCCAGGACGGCAACCCCTGGGACCTGGAGTTGGCCATCCGCCGCGTCGATGGCGAACGCCGTCAGGTGCGGGCCCGCGGCCGGGCCGTGCGCCGCCGCCGCAGTGAGGCCATCTATCTGCTCGGCACATTCGAAGACATCACCGACAGGCACCGCGCCGCCACCCTCGCCGCCCGCGAGCTGGAATTGCGCACCCGCACCGAAACCCTGCTGCGCGATGTGATCGGCGGCATCCCGGCAGCGCTGTCTGTCTATGATGCCGAAGAGCGTCTGATTTTGGTGAATGAGGTGTATCGCGACATCCTGCCAGGCAACCGCCAGTTCATGAACAGTGGCGAAGCGCTGGCTGACATCATCACCCGCAAGGTGATGGCCAATCATTATGTGCCGGAAGTGAGCGCCGACGATCCAGCGGAAGTGCGTGCCGCCTGGGTGGCGGATTATCTGCGCCAGCATCGCTCCCCCGGCTATAATCGCGTGTTCCACCTGCGCGATGACAAGTTCATGCAGGCCACGACGGCAACATCGGAAAGCGGCAATATTGTTTCGATCCGAACGGACGTCACCGAACTGAAGCGCGCCGAACGCGAGCTGCGCCGCCGGGCCGAGGAAGACACGCTGACTGGCCTGGCCAATCGCGAGGTGCTGCTCAGCCAGCTTGAAGCCGCCGCCCGCGCGGAACAGCCAGGGTTCCTGATCCTGCTGGATGTCGATTTCTTCAAGGCGGTGAACGACAGCCTGGGCCATGCGGCGGGCGATCTTCTGCTCCGCATCGTGGGCCGCCGGCTGCGGATGCTGGTGGGCAAGATCGGCGGCGTCGGCAGCATTGCCGCCCGTCTGGCGGGCGATGAGTTCGCCTTGATCATCAACCGTGAGGTCCCGCCCGATCAATTGGCCATGCTGGCCACCGACCTGATGATGTGGATGCGCCGCCCGATGCAGCTGGGCACAAGCCGTTATGCCCCGTCTGTTTCCGTGGGGATCGCGCCATTCCCGGCCGAAGCATGTGATCCCAAGGACTTGATGGCCAATGCCGATGCGGCCTTGCTGGAAGCGAAGCGGCAGGGCCGTGGCCGCAATGTTGTGTTCAGTGCTGGGCTGGCCGAACGGGTGATCCGTCGCACCCGCCTGGCCGATGCGCTGCGTCAGACGCTCGCCGCCGGCAAGCTGCAGGCGGCGCTGCAACCGCAACAGCGGCTGCACGATGGCGCAATTCTCGGCTTTGAAGCCTTGGCGCGTTGGCACCACGCCGGCCAGTGGATCCCGCCATCGGAGTTCATCAGCCTGGCCGAAGACGTGGGTCTGGCCCAAAGCCTGGGCCGGGCCGTCATGGAAACAGCGATGACGGGATTTGCTGCCATGCTCGCTGCCGGGCTGGAGCCTGGCCATCTGGCCATCAACGTCTCCACGGCCCAGTTGCTGGCCGATGATTTCGTCGACATCGTACGCGCCGCGCTGGATCGCCATGGTCTGCCGGCCAACCGGTTGGAGATCGAGGTGACGGAAACCGTGCTGCTCGATCGCTCCATCGCCCGCATTGGCCATACGCTGGAGGCGCTGCGGGCCATGGGCTGCACCCTGGCCATGGATGATTTTGGCACCGGCTATGCCTCGCTGTCCCACCTCACCAGCTTTCCGGTCGATCGCATCAAGATTGATCGCAGCTTCACCAGTGCCATCGACAGCGAGGGCGATCATGGCCTGATTGCCCGCACCCTGATCGGCCTGGGCCGCGGGCTGGGGCTGGAGGTGATTGCCGAAGGCGTGGAGACCGACAACCAGCGCGCCTTCCTGCTCGTCCACGGTTGCACGGCGGTGCAAGGCTATCTGGTCGCCCGGCCAATGCTGGCGGAGGAGGCTTTGCCCTGGCTGACCCAGTATCAGACCGGCGCCAACCGGCGGCTGCGGGGATAGAACCGCAAAATGGGGGCCAACCCTGCGGTCAGCCCCCACTGTGTCGCGCCAATGTGCCCGGTCGGCGCCTGCGCTCACGGCTTCGTCAGCAGGAGCTGCGGCGGCTGGCCTTGCGCGGGGTCACGGCACTTGTTCGCATCCGGTGGTGGGATGGCGGTTGCCCGCCATCTCGCCACCGTTGCCGGACCGTTCGGCACCGTCCGCCCGCCTGATCACCGGCTGGTGAGCCTGTCCGTGCGGACGGTCTCGCCGGGGTGGCCTCGCCGTTGCTGGCTGCGTCACCCGTGCCTTTGGTCTCCGCCCTGGCTTGCGCCAAGGCAGTTGGTGGTGCGTTCGGGCCTTGCGACCCATCCGGCGGCTGCTCTTGCCTTGGCACTGCACTGCCGCGGGCTTGCGCCCTTGTCATCCTTGCGCCTGGCTGGCGTTGCTGCCGGTTCCGGCATCGTCCGGGCTGTCCCGCTGCCATCGGGTTGCCCCGCTGACGGCTTTCTGGTCCCGGCCCTTGCCGATGGTCTGGCGCTCCGTCCTGGCGGTCACCGTCCGCTTGCGCGGTGATGCTCCGTTGCTCCAGGCTGGCCTTCCAGCCCGACCAGTCCCATGGCTTCAAATCCCGCAATCAAGCGGCATTCTCTCCAAGGTGCTGGCCATAACCGCTTCATTTCCTTTGGCATTTCTGCCGCCGTCAATTCCCGGTCACAGATGAATGGTCTCACCGATCACTGAGTCGTCAAAATGAAATATTCGCCACCGGGCCTGTGGATAACGGGGATAACGGGGATAAAATCCCGGGCCCCAACGTCAGGCCGCCGTCCAGCCACCATCCATGCTGATATTCGCCCCGGTGATCTGGCTCGCCGCATCGCTGCACAGGAAGATGGCGGTGGCGGCCACCTGGTCCACCGTCACGAACTGGCGGGTGGGCTGCGCCTTCAACAGCACATCCTGGATCACCTGTTCGCGGGTCAGGCCGCGTGCCGCCATCGTGTCAGGGATCTGCTTTTCCACCAGCGGCGTCCACACATAGCCGGGCGAGATGCAGTTGGCGGTGATCCCGTCCGTCGCCACCTCCAACGCCACGGCCTTGGTGAAGCCGGCAATGCCATGCTTGGCCGCGACATAGGCGGATTTGAATGGCGAGGCGACCAGGCTGTGCGCCGACGCGGTGTTGATGATGCGGCCCCAGCCGGCGGCTTTCATGCCCGGCACGGCGGCGCGCGTGGTGTGAAAGGCGCTGGACAGATTGATCGCCAGTATCGCGTCCCATTTCTCCGGCGGGAACTCCTCCACCGGGGAGACAAACTGGATCCCGGCATTGTTGACAAGAATATCCACCCCGCCCAGTTGATCCTGCGCTGCCGCCATCATCGCGGCGATCTCGGCGGGCTTGCTCATGTCTGCTCCATGATACAGCGCGCCGCCGGCCTCGGCCCGCGCCGCCACAATCTGATCGGCATCTCCAAAGCCATTGATCATCACCCGCGCACCGGCTTCGGCCAGCGCCTTGGCAATGGCGAGGCCAATGCCGCTGGTGGCGCCGGTGACCAGCGCGCGCTTGCCTTGCAGTGCCATCAGATCAACTCCACGGCCATGGCGGTGGCCTCACCGCCGCCGATGCACAGGGCGGCCACCCCGCGCTTGCCGCCGGTCAATTCCAGCGCGGCAATGAGGGTGCAGAGGATGCGTGCCCCCGATGCGCCAATCGGATGGCCCAGCGCGCAGGCGCCGCCGTGGATGTTCAACTTCTCATGCGGAATGGCCAGATCATGCATGGCGATCATGGCCACCGCCGCAAACGCCTCGTTCACCTCGAACAGATCAACATCGGCCACGCTCCACCCCGCCTTGGCCAGCACCTTCCTGATCGCCGGCACCGGCGCGGTGGTGAAGCGCGACGGTTCATGGGCGTGGGCGGCATGCGCCACCACGCGGGCCTTCACGTTCAGGCCTTGGCGGTCGGCCACGCTGGCCCGCGTCATCACCAGCGCGGCGGCGCCATCGCTGATCGAGGAGGCATTGGCCGCCGTGATGGTGCCATCCTTGGCAAAGGCCGGCTTCAACGTCGGGATCTTGTCCAGCCGGGCCTTGCCGGGCTGTTCGTCGGTGTCGATCACCACATCGCCGCCGCGGCCCGATAGGGTGACGGGCACGATCTCTTGCCTGAACGCGCCCGCCGCGATCGCCGCCTGTGCCCGCAGCAGGCTGGCAATGGCGAAATCATCCTGGGCCTGGCGGCTGAACTGATAATCCCGCGCCGATTCTTCGGCAAAACTGCCCATCAGCCGGCCGGGTTCATAGGCATCCTCCAGCCCGTCCAGATACATCGAATCCTTGATGGCATCATGGCCGATGCGCGCGCCGCCGCGATGCTTCATCAACAGATAGGGCGCGCCCGTCATGCTCTCCATGCCGCCGGCCACGATCACATCCGCCGTGCCTGCGCTGAGCGCATCATGCGCCATGATGGCTGCCTGCATGCCCGATCCACACATCTTGTTGACGGTGGTGGCTTCCACCTGCAGGGGCAGCCCGGCCCCCAGCGCCGCCTGCCGTGCCGGCGCCTGACCCAACCCGGCGGGCAGCACACAGCCCATGAAGATTTTTTCCACCCGGTCACCGGCCACCCCGGCGCGCTCAACCGCGGCTCTCACCGCCGCCGCGCCCAGATCGGTCGCCTTCACCCCCGAAAGCGCGCCCTGAAAGCCCCCCATCGGCGTGCGGGCATGGGCAGCAATCAACACCGGATCAGACATGGCAGCAATCTCCATCACGAATGCCTGTGCTTTAGAACCCCACAGCCCGGCACGAAAGCCCAAACCACCCCGCCCAATTTTGACACTTTTGACGAATCCGGCGGGAATCAGCCTTGTTTTGCCTCACCAAAATCGGCGCGGGTGCCACGTCGCGCCCTTGAATCATCACCCGCCCGACGCGGTGCGATCATGACAGGTACGGCCCGTGTAGGACAGGGCGGCAGCATGCTGCTGTGGCCAACCAGCCTCACCCCAGTCGGCTGAACGCCTTCAGCCGCCGGGCCGTCGCCTGCGCGGTGGCGGGATTGCGGGCGATGGCCGCGGCGAGTTCCAGACCCTGCTGCTTCATCAGGGCTTCAAACCCGTCTTCGGCGGGCAGGTTTTCCATGCCTTTCAGGATGCCGGCGGCACGGGCGGCATTGTCTTCGTCAAGGTCCAGCAAGGTGATGGCGAAAAAGGTGCGGGTGGAAGGCAGGCCCGGCGCCAGGCGCAGGGCCTGCGCATAACAGCGCTCCATCTCGGATTTCCTGGCGCCCAATGCCGTGCCGGCCAGGAAGCTGCCTACAGTGGCCACCGCGCCGCCATGCCAGCCGCCCAGCGCGCCCCAGACCAGCGCATTGCCGGGGTTGGCGGTGCGGATGGCTTCGAAACGCCGGCGCACATCCTTGGCCAGGCCGATGCCCTTGGTCAGCTGCGCGCGATAGGCGATGGCGACGGCTTTCTGCAGCTGCGCCTCCACATTGCCGGGTGCACGGGCCAGCGCCTTGTCGAAATCGGCTTCGGCGGCGGCGATGATGGCCATGGCACGGGCCTTGTCGCTGGTCTGATAGCCAGCAATGGACAGGTTGGCGCGGCCGGCCAGGATCAGGCTGTCCACCGTGTTCTCGGCCCGGCCACCCTGCACCACGGCGGCCCAGTTGCCGGCGCGGAATTCGTCCACGGCGGCGGCATGCGCCGGAAGGGCGGCCGGTGTGGCCATCAGCAGGAACAGGGCAGCAAGGCGATGGGTCATGTCGTGATCCGCTTCGTCAAAGGCGCGTGACGCAGGTGGTGCACCGCCATGCCAGAACGGCAGCTGAACCCGGCACGCGGTGTTGCCGCAGCCTGGCATGTTTTTCGATCAACCGGAAACAAAGGCTGGTCAGAGGAGGGTGATCGTTGCTATTGACTCTGCGAATCATTCGCAATTAAGGTCTGCGCCATGAACCTCTCCCCATCCCCTTGCCTGCTGTTGGCTGGCCTTTCGGCCCTGGCCAGCGCCGTTGCCGCCCAGCCTGTCACCACCCTCGCGGCAGCTGCCGACGCGGCGGCAGACGATGCCGCCCCGGTGATCACGGTGACGGCCACGCGCACCCCCACCGATGCCGCCAACGTGCCCGCCGCGATCAGCGTGATCACCGCCGAGCAGATCCAGAATAATCTGATGGAAGACATCAAGGATCTGGTGCGCTTTGAACCGGGGATCGAGGTGCGAACCCAGCCCAGCCGGCCCGGCGCGGCGCTGGGAACCACCGGGCGCGATGGCAACAGCGGCTTCACGGTGCGCGGCCTGTCGGGCAACCGCGTGTTGATCCAGCAGGACCTGATCCGCCTGCCCGATGCCTTTGCCTTTGGCGCGCAGGCGGCCGGGCGCGGCGATTATGCCGATCTGGAAATGCTGAAATCAGTGGAAATCCTGCGCGGCCCGGCCTCCGCGCTCTATGGCTCCGATGGCCTGGCCGGCGCGATCAGCTTCACCACCCGCGATCCGGAGGATCTGATCGCCAAGGGCCATGATATCGGCCTGCGTGCCCGCATCGGTTATGCCAATGCCGATGAAAGCTGGGCAAAATCGGCCATGGCGGCGGCGCGCAGCGGGCCGTTTTCGGCGCTGATCGCCTATACACGGCGCGATGGCGGGCCGGCGCGCAACCGTGGCACCATCACCACGCCAGACAGCCGGCGCACCGCGCCCAATCCGCTTGAGACGGCCAGCGATGCGCTGCTGGGCAAATTGGTGCTGGATGCCGGCGGCGGGCACCGGCTGCGCCTGACCGGCGAGATCGTTCGCAGCGCCACCACATCCGATGTGCTGTCGGGCCGCACGCCGCAGGGGGCTGGCTTGCCGCCGCTCACGGCCACATCGGTGCTGCGGCTGGACCTGGCCGACACGCTGGCGCGCGACCGCATCAGCCTGGACTGGCGCCACACCGGCAGCGGGCTGGTGGAGGATGTGTTTCTGATCGGGTTTCACCAATCGGCGCGCAACCGCCAGTTCAGCGCGGAAGATCGCAACACGGCGGCTGATCGCACCCGGCTGAACCTGTTCAACAACAGCGTTTCCGGCGTGAACGGCCAGATCGCGCTGAAATTCGCCACCGGCACGGTCGGCCATCGCATCCTGGTCGGCGGTGATTTCTCGCGCACGCGCCAGACCGGCCTGCGCGATGGCACGGTGCCGCCGGTTGGCGAGCGTTTTCCGATCAAGGCTTTCCCTGACACGGATTATGATCAGGGCGGCCTGTTCGTTCAGGACAGTATCGACATCGCCGATGGCCGCTTGCTGCTGTATCCGGCGCTGCGGCTGGATCATTATCGCCTCAGCCCCACGCCCGATGCGGCCTTCCCGGCGCAGATCGCCGGCCAGACAGGGCAGCGCCTGTCCCCCAAGCTGGGTGCCGTGGGCTGGATCACCCCGGCGCTGGGTCTGTTTGCCAGCTATGCCGAAGGCTTCCGCAGCCCGACGCCGTCGCAGGTCAACAATGGTTTCTTCAACCCGGCGCAGGGCTATACCGCCATCCCGAACGCAGCCTTGCGCCCCGAAACCAGCCGCGCCTTTGAAAGCGGCATCCGCCTGCGCCAGGCGCGGGTGGCGGGCATCACGCTGAACGGCCAGATCAACGGTTTCACCGCCCGCTATCGCGATTTCATCGATCAGGTGCAGGTCTCGGGCCGTTTCCTGCCAGCCGATCCGGCGGTGTTCCAGTTCGTCAATTTCGGCCGGGTGGCGATCGAGGGCTTTGAGGCCAAGCTGGACGCCGAATTCGGCGGCGGCTTTGGCGCCAATCTGGCCGCCGCATGGGCGCGCGGCACCGCCAGTGGCGCGCGGCCGGGCCAGGTGGCGGTGGAAACGCCGCTGTCCCCGATCTCGCCGTTCAATCTGGTCGCCGGAGTGAATTGGCGCGGCGTGCAGGACCGTTTGTTCCTGCAGGCCATCGTCACCCACAGCGCCGCCAAGCGGCAGGGCGACATTGCCGAGGCCTGTTCGCCCAATTGTTTTGCAAGTCCGGCCTTCACCATTGCCGATGCCACCGCCGCCTTCAGCCTGAACCAGAATGTGCAGGCGCGCATCGGCATCTTCAACATGTTCAACCGCAAACATTGGTGGTGGAACGATGTGCGCGGCCTGGCCGGCACCTCTCCGATCACCGATGCCTTCACCATGCCTGGCCGCAACGCCAGCCTCAGCCTGATCATGCGTTACTGAAAAAGGAGCCCCAGACGATGAAGACCCTGCTTGCTGCCCTGCTGCTGGCCGCCGCGGCCCCGGCCATGGCCCATGGCCCGATTGCGCCCAAGCCCACCGCCGTGGAACAGGCCAAGTATGAAGCCGACCGTGCCGCCATCCTGGCCATGGCCGGCACATACAAGGTGCGCTTTGACTTCACCGAAACCACGCCATGGGTGGCAGATTATACGCCGATCGCGCCCAAGCCGTCGGGCGGCCACGAAGTGGTGCGGGTGATCGAAGACAGCGGCCGCCGCATCGTGCTGCAGCATATCCTGGTGCACGAACAGGATGGGAAAGCCTTTGTCACCAAGCATTGGCGGCAGGATTGGGTGTATGAACCGGCCAATGTGCTGGTGTACAAACAGCCAAACCGCTGGGCGCTGGAAGACGTGCCGGAACGCATGCGCAAGGGCCGCTGGAGCCAGACGGTGTGGCAAACCGACGACAGCCCGCGTTACGGCGGCTGGGGCGAATTTTCCGATGAAGGCGGCGTGCGGCGCTGGCGGTCGAACTGGACGTGGCGGCCGCTGCCGCGCCGCGATGCCGTGCGCAGCCCCGTGTATGATCGCTTCATGGCGATCAACCGCCACCAATGGACGCCCACCGGCTGGATCCACTGGCAGGACAACACCAAGATGGCCCCGCGCGATGGCAAGCTGACCGCGATTGTGCAGGAACAGGGCCTCAACAGCTACAGCCGCTTTGATGGCTTCAAGGCGGCGCGCGCCGATGACTATTGGGCCAGGACGAAGGACTATTGGGCCGTGGTGCGCGCCGCCTGGGATACGGTGATCGCCCGTGACAAGGGCATCGCCATCGCCGAACAAGCCCAATGGGGCAGCGTGACATCACAGCGGCTGATGACCATGGCCGACAAGGTGGAAGCTGGTGAGATGACCAGCGCCGCCGCCAGCGCCGAAGCCCGCACCATCATCCTGACCGAAACCCTGTCGCGCACGGCCAGCCGCTGACGCCGCCCGGTGCTTGGCCGCGCCGTCATTTTCCCCGATAGTCTGCGCAGCGGCCCGAATCATGCGGCCATTGGGGGAGATGACGGCGATGAGCGATCTTGCAGGCAAATCGGTGATGGTGCTGGGCGGCAGCCGCGGCATTGGCGCGGCGCTGGTGGCGCATTTCGCCGCCGCCGGGGCCAAGGTGGTGTTCACCTATTCGGGTTCGCCCGATGCTGCCGCCGCCGTGGCGGCGCAAACCGGGGCCAGCATGGTGCAGGCCAACAGCGCCAACCGCGACGAACTGATCGCCGCCGTCGCCGCCGCCGGCGCGCTGGACATCATGGTGATCAACGCCGGCATCGCCATCATGGGCGATCCGCTGAGCCTTGATCCCGATGCTGTGGACCGGCTGATCGATATCAACGTGCGCGCCGTCTATTTCGCCGGGGTCGAAGCCGGGCGGCAGATGAACGACCATGGCCGCATCATCATCATCGGATCGGTGAACGGCGATCGCGTGCCCTCGGCCGGCTTCACCGCCTATGCGCTGTCGAAATCCGCCGTCCAGGGCATCGGCCGCGGCCTCGCCCGCGATTTCGGGCCACGCGGCATCACCGTGAACGTGGTGCAGCCCGGCCCGGTCGATACCGACATGAACCCCGCCGCCGGCCCGATGGCCAAACGCATGCACGCCTCCATGGCCATCCCCCGCCACGCCCACGCCGACGAAGTCGCCGCCCTGGTGCTCTTCCTCGCCAGTCCGGCGGCGGCGATGATCACCGGGACGACGCAGACGCTTGATGGGGGCTTGGGGATTTAAGTGTAGTGGGCCTCCGGCGGGCAGGGGCGAGGCCCCTGCACCCGTTCGATTTTGGGTGTGCTTGACGATCGGGGCGGGGTGGCGCCATAAGGGTCAGGTCGCCAGAAAGGCCCCGAATGACGATTCAGGTCCCGATCACCGAAACAGGTCGCATGAATCTGCCTGCGTCCTTGCGAAAGCGCCTTGGCCTGTCGGGCGGTGGCACCGTGTTTCTGGAAGAAACAGCCGACGGCGTTGTGCTGCGCACCGCCGCGCAAGCTGTTGCGCGCGCGCAGGAATTGGCCCGCCGCTATACCGGCGACAAGGGCGGCAGCGCCGATTTCATTGCCAATCGCCGTGCTGAAACTGGTGAGTGATTGGGCGAGTGACGGCGGAACATATCCTTGATGCCTCGGCGTTGATCGCTCTGCTCAAGGCTGAACCGGGGGCGGAGATGGTGGCAGCGGCCATCGGCGATACCCGCATGAGCACGGTCAATCTCGCCGAAGTTGTCAGCCATTTTGCCCATCTCGGCATGCCGGCAGCCGCGATCGATGCCATGCTCGGCCCGCTGCCGATCGTGCTGGTACCCGCCGATGCGGCTCTCGCTCGCACCGCCGGCCAATTGCGCGCTCTCACCGCCAGCGCCGGCCTCTCATTGGGAGACCGATTCTGCCTGGCACTGGCTCGCCATGAAGGGCGCCCGGCATGGACGGCTGACCGGGCGTGGATCGATGTGGCGGACGCAGTTGGCATTGAGGTGAGACTGATCCGGTAGGTTGTATATTGATGGCCATCCCCCGCCACGCCGACGAAGTCGCCGCCCTGGTGCTCTTCCTCGCCAGCCCGGCCGCCGCAGTGATCACGGGGACGAAGCAGACGCTTGATGGCGGCCTTGGGATTTGAGGGGTTGAAAAGGGCAGCCGCCCCACACGCGCAAGGGCTGCAGCGGCGAGTGGCGTTTCGGATGGCCGGAAGCTGCCACGACCACATGGCTGCAACCTGGGCGTGTCAGCTTGCAGCGCAGCGCGTGCCCAGTCGCCTTACGATTGGCAAGAGGCACGGTCTTCGTTTCTTCCAAGCAGAGACAATCGCATTCACCAAACAATATGCTTTGGGATCAATCGGGATTTTTGGTACCCAATTGTGTATCAGGCTGCGTCGTCGAATGTCGGGGAATGTTGGATGTACAATCTAATTCGCTGTGTCTTCATGTGCTCGATGGGGTTGTGGGCCGATCATGCCATTGCATCTGAAAGCTTCGTTCACCATGTGACGGTCGACATCAGCCAGCAGGGATTTCGTTCAACCAACCACGACGTATTCGCTTATGTAAATTATGCCGACTCCCCCAATGATGATGGCAGCCTCCTCGCTTTTTACGACAACGCGCTCTGGGGAAATGTCCTGCAACCTGGCGACCAGATGAAATATGTCGTCTCGTTCTTGCCTGGGCAATCCTATACTTATGATCCGAATTTGCGCAATTTCTTTAGCTTCGGGTTCGGCGGCAATGGGCAGTTAAATGCGCTTGTGCTCGAGCTTTCGGCTGGAAATGTTGTGTTTTTCACAAGCCCAACCAAATTCTGCGGAAATTGTACAAGCCTCTATTTGAGCAACACTTTTGCCTATGTTCTCCCCACAGCCTTGGAAGGCACGTTTGATCAGTTTGCGGTGACCCTGACCGCTGGACCCAGTCCCGTGACGCTCACCCAGGCGAACGCGCTGCTGCGAGCCTTTCCACCGACGCCTCCGGTGGTGCCCAGCATTCCTGAACCGGCCACCTGGGCAACATTGCTTGCCGGCTTTGGTCTGGTGGGCCTCGCATCCCGCTCGATTCGCAGCAAGGGCCGCGCCCCTGCCTCAATGCTGGCATGAAAGGCCTCAACCCTTCAACGCATCCGCAATCAGGGCGCGGCTTTGGGCCAAGCCATAGAGCGCGATGAAGCCGCCCATTCGGGGGCCGTTCTGGCTGCCGATCAGGATTTCGTAGAGCGCCTTGAACCAGTCGCGCAAATTTTCGTAGCCGGCGGCTTTGCCGGCTTCGTAAACCTCGAACTGATAGGCTTCGGCGTCGGCTGCTTCGCCCACGGCGGCGAGGCGGGCATCGAGGTCGCGCAGGGCGGCGGCTTCGGCGTC